>JAJCYO010000097.1 GCA_029262875.1 Flavobacteriales bacterium | reverse complement strand
AGCAACGAACTTGTTTGCAGACTTAGGTGGAACACCAGACAATGGTGGAGTATGGACTGGACCATCAGCATTAGCTGGGGGAGACTTAGGAACGTTTGATCCAGCAACCAATACAGCTGGTGTATATACTTATACCGTAACTGGAGTAGCACCATGTGCCAATGCCGTACAAACGGTAACGGTAACCATCAATGCAGCCCCAAATCCAGGAACAACAACGAGCGTTGGAATTTGTACAACAGCTCCTGCTACAGATTTACTTCCATTATTAGGAGGAGCAGACAATGGCGGAGTATGGACCGGACCATCAGCCTTAGCTGGAGGCGACTTAGGAACGTTTGATCCAGCAACAGACTTAGCTGGAGTATATACCTATACTTTAACCGGAGTAGCACCATGTGCAAATGCAAATGCAACAGTAACAGTTACAATAACAGCTGCAGATGATGCAACATTTGTTTATGCAGATTTCTGTGCTGGATCAGGAGGAACACCAGGAGTAATTAATACCCCAGGAGGAACATTTAGTTTTAACCCTAATCCAGGAGATGGATCAACGATAGTTCCAGGAACAGGAGTTATTGCAAATGAAGTAGCAGGAAGTACATACAATGTACAATATACTACTCCAGCAGGACCATGTCAGTCAAGTTCGACAATACCTGTTAATATTGGCACACCAGTGAATCCAGGAATAACAGGGACACATGTTTTCTGTAGTACAGATGCAGCAGGAGATTTACTACCTGACTTAGGAGGAGCAGACAATGGCGGAGTATGGACCGGACCATCAGCCTTAGCTGGGGGAGACTTAGGAACATTTGATCCAGCAACCAATACAGCTGGTGTATATACTTATACATTAACTGGTACAAATGGATGTGCCAATGGAGTAGAAACCGTAACGGTAACAATCAATGCAGCCCCAGATGTTGGAACCGTAGGAACACATACTTACTGTTCAACAGGTGGAGCAACGAACTTGTTTGCAGACTTAGGTGGAACACCAGACAATGGTGGAGTATGGACTGGACCATCAGCATTAGCTGGGGGAGACTTAGGAACATTTGATCCAGCGACCAATACAGCTGGTATATATACTTATACCGTAACCGGAGTAGCACCATGTGCCAATGCCGTACAAACGGTAACCGTAACAATCAATGCAGCACCAAATGCTGGAACAACAACAGTCTTTGGAATATGCACGGTAGCACCTGCAGCTGATTTACTTCCACTATTAGGAGGAGCAGACAATGGTGGAGTATGGACTGGACCATCAGCCTTAGCTGGGGGAGACTTAGGAACGTTTGATCCAGCGACCAATACAGCTGGGGTATACACTTATACCGTAACTGGAGTAGCACCATGTGCGAATGTTTTTGCAACAGTAACAGTTACAATAACAGCTAATGATGATCCAACATTTGTTTATGCAGATTTCTGTGCAGGTTCTGGAGGAACGCCAGGGGTAATTAATACTCCAGGAGGAACGTTTAGTTTCAATCCAGACCCAGGAGATGGATCAACTATAGTTCCAGGGACAGGAGTAATTTCGAATGGAGTAGGAGGAAGTATATATAACATACAGTACTTAACACCAGTTGGACCTTGTCAAGACAGTGTAACGATAGCAGTTAATGTTGATACGCCTGCAAATCCAGGTACAAATAATACGTTAACTACATGTTCAACTGCTGGGACAACGGACTTGTTTACACTGTTAGGTGGAGCAGATGTGGGTGGAACTTGGTCACCGGTAATGACTTCAGGAACAGGAGTATTTGATCCTGCAACAGATGTGGCTGGTGTTTACACTTATTTGGTAAATGGTGTTGGAACTTGTGGAAATGATTCTGCTACGGTTACAGTAACAATTAATGCTGCTGGTAATCCAGGAACTAATAATACGTTAACAGCGTGTAGTACAGATGGAACAACAGACTTGTTTACATTGTTAGGTGGTGCTGATGTGGGGGGTGTTTGGTCACCAGCAATGGCATCTGGAACAGGCGTGTTTAACCCAGCTGTGGATGCAGGAGGAAATTATACGTATACGCTTACAAATGCACCATGTGTACCAGTTAATGCAACAATTACGGTAACAGTGAATGTTGCAGCAAATGCTGGAACTGCTAACACAGTAACTTTATGTGATACGGATCCAACGGTTGATTTATTTAGTTTAATTGGTGGAGCTGATTTAGGTGGTGTTTGGTCACCGGCAATGGCATCTGGAACTGGGGTTTATAATCCAGCAATTGATGTAGCAGGAACTTATACATATACAGTAACTGGAGTAGCGCCATGTGGAAATGCAGCGACAACAGTTGATGTAATTATAGATAATACACCTTGTACTACAACTCCACCAACTACACCATTTGTTATTAGTAATATGCTAACACCAAATGGAGATGGTAAAAATGACACTTGGATTATAACTAATGTTAGCCAATTGGATGGTTCACCAGTAACGATTTTTAATCGTTGGGGAACTAAACTGTACGAAACTAATAGTTATAATAATGATTGGAATGGGACCTATAACGGGCAAGATTTACCTGATGGTTCTTACTATTATGTCATTGAATTTAATGGAGAGGTTATTCAAGGGCCGTTAACTTTATTAAGAACTAATAAATAATTTCGATAATGTTAAAAAATATGAAAACGATGAAACGTAATATATATATAGCAACAGCATTAATTGGAATTATTGGTTTAGTTCAAAAAGTTAGTGCCCAACAGATGCCACAAACAAACCTGTATACGGAAAATGTGTATAACATAAATCCAGCTTATGCAGGGTATAATCCAACTTGCCTGGAGGCATATGCTGGACATATCACGCAATGGGTTGGTGTAGATGGTGCTCCATCTACAAATTATTTAGACATTCATAAAGGGTTTGGGAAGAACCTTGGTTTGGGAGGTGGATTCATTTTAGATAAAACATCTATGATAAGTCGTTTTTCTGGAAACGTTAGCGGTTCCTATCGAATTGGCTTAGGTGAAAATCAAAACATAAGAGTTGGGGTTTCCTTAGGGATTTACCAAGTAAGTGTGAACACTGCTGATGCGGTTGTGCAAGATCCAAGCGATGAAGTTATAGCAGGATCAAGAAGTGGTATGTCTTTTAATAATGAAGTAGGTCTGATATACAATTATAAAAAACTCTTAATTGGAGTATCGGTTCCACAAGCTTTTGAAACAAGTGCCAAATACGAATCAGGGTCTACAGATTCTGAATTTGGATTGGATAGACACTTTACAGCCTTTATGAAGTACGATTGGGAACTATCTGAAAAAATTGATTTAGAACCATCTACGATGATGAAAAAAGTAGGAGGTGTAAATCAATTTGATATTAATCTTATGGGGACTTATAATAAGCTTATTTCACTCGGAGTTGGATATAGAACTGATGTAGGGATGTTAGCAAGGCTTAAATTAAAGTTGAAGGAGATGTTTGTGATAGGTTATGCTTATGAGTTTGCTGGATCAAACATATCTTCTTATTCTTCTGGTTCTCATGAAATTATGTTAGGATTAACTTTTTGTAAAGAGAAAAAGGAGCAACCAAGAGTTGAATCTGCACCACCGGTAATTGAACCGGAGCCAGTAGTGGAGCCAGAACCAATTCCAGAACCAGAACCAGAACCAACTCCAGAGACAATAATTGAACCAGAACCAATAGAGCCTGAACCTGTTGTTGATCCAGAGCCTCTTCCAGAGCCAACGGAACCAACTTTAACTGATACAGAAAGAGATGTGTTTAAGAATGAAATTAAGTTTAAGATTGGTGAGGCTACATTCGATGAAAAATCCCTTGGTAAATTAGATGAGATGGTTAAAATTATGAAAACTTTCCCTAATCTAAAGTTAGATATAGAGGGCCATTCTTGTGATAAAGGAGAACCTTTACGAAAGGAAGTTATATCGAAAATCAGAGCTGAAAATGTAAGGCGATATATGGTGAAGAATGGAATTGATGGAAGTAGAATAGAGAGTATTGGATCTTCTGATTCTAAGCCGTTAGTGCCGAATACAACTGAAGCTAATAAGGCAAAAAATAGAAGAGTTAATTTTATTCTGAAAGAGTAAAATTAAACGAAGATTAAATTAAAAGTCCGGAGAAAATTCTTTGGACTTTTTTTTATAAGTTTAGTTCTTGAAGTATTTTGTCTGAAGCACCCCTGCCATTCTTAATATACGCAGTATTGATTTCTTGGGATTTTTTCAAATTGTTTTCAAGGAGAAGGTGGTTGGTAATGGCTATTAAATCATCTACATAGTTAATTTCATACGCACCTTTAATGTTTATTAGCTCTTCAGCTTCATGGAATTTTTCGTGCTTAGGGCCGAATAAAATTACATTACCAAAGCTTGCGGGTTCTAATATGTTGTGAAGGGAACCCTTAAACCCACCGCCAATAAATGCAATATCCGTAAATTGATAAGTATTGGCCAATATGCCTATGTTGTCAATAATTAGAACATTGTGGTTAGAGATGTTTTCATAAGTAGCATCAGAATATTTGATGAAACTGTTTCCTAATAATTTTTCTATGGCTGATATATGATTACCATCAACATTATGTGGTGCGATGATGTATTTAAAGTCTTTTTTTGAAGATTGAATAAATTCGGCTATAATTTCTTCTTCTTGTGACCATGAACTACCTAAAATAATTGTTGTTTTATTTTCAGTAAATTTTTTAATTAACGGTGGTTTTTCATGATTCAAAGAATTTTCATAAACTCTATCTAATCTTGTGTCGCCTGTAATGGAAACATTCGTATAACCTTCTTTATTTAATAATTCTTTAGAATTTAAGTTCTGCACAAAAAAGAAAGTGAAATAGCTGAGCATTCTTCTGTGAACAGTACCATACCATTTGAAAAATAGTTGGTTCTTTCTGAATACACCTGAAATTAGATAAGTAGGAATATTATTACTGTTTAATTGAAAAAGGTAGTTATACCAAAATTCATATTTCACAAAAAAAGCTTTCGTTGGATGAACTAACTCAATAAACTTTATAGCATTTGAAGGAGTATCTATTGGCAAATAATAAACATAGTCTGCTTTTTCGTAATTCTTTCCATATTCATATCCTGATGGTGAGAAAAAAGTGATAAGGATTTTAATGCTGGAGTCATTCTCTTTTAATTTTTCAATAATTGGTTTTCCTTGTTCCAGTTCACCTAAACTTGCACAATGAAACCAATAAATAATTTCGTTGGAGTCTATTTTTTTTATGTTGTCAAAAACATTTTTCCTGCCTTTGATGAATAGTTTTGCTTTTGGATTAAGCAATGAAGCGATCTTAACTGCCAAAAAATAGGAAAAAATAGATATTTGATAAAAGAAAACCAATTGAAAAATTCTAAGTTGAATTAATAATAATAATACTCTTGAGATTGTCTTTTATTTAAACGGATTATAAAGCCAAGTCTAATGCCATAAAGGATGTTCGTATGTGGTTTTGTGTCAATTTCTTGCGTGTCATAGTTAAACTTCCTTAAGCTTTTTGTCCAACCATGGGTATAGTCAAATCCGCCAAAAAAGTTCAATAAACGATTTTTACTCATAAATAAATATCCCACAAACCCGTTAAGAGCATAGCCTAAAGAAAATCGATCATACCCTTTTTTATATTCATCTGTGAGTGATGCGATGTCATCCTGAAACTTTATACTAATCTTATGCTGGAGCATTCCAAAACCACCATATACCAATATCCCAGAATTTTTATTTGGGGCAAATTTATTGAACATTTTCCCCCCAAATAAAAAGAAAGAAGACCCTCTTTGCCCTAAGTGGACATCAGTTAATCTACCTTCATTGTCAATTATAAAACCATCATTGGTGATAATATTTCTTAAGACCTTGGAGTCATTAACATTCCCTCCCCATAAGAAATTACCTTTAAAACCATAAACCCAATTCTTCTTAGTTTTAACCATAAAGCTCCCGCCAATATTGCTGTTAGGACCAAATCTATCAGCCATTTCTGAGGCAGTCCATTGATAGGCGTATGAAACATTAATCATAGGGATGGTGAAGGCTGTATCTTTAACTTCTTTCTTTTCAATCACGAATTGACCATTAACAGAAAGAGTACCTAAAAAAAGCAATGGAATTATAATAAAAAGCTGTTTCATATTGCACGTAAAAACACAAATTAACGAATAATATCAACTATTATTACTACTTAATCGTTAATGAGATAAAATTACAATTAAATAATTGAGATTTATTAATTTAGCCAACTTATCCAATGAGCGGAGTAATACCAGATCATAATATTCAAATGGTTGACCTTAAAGGTCAATACACTAAGATTAAGGAGCAGATAGATACTGCAATTATGGATGTTATTGATTCAACTGCTTTTATTAAAGGACCAGAAGTAAAGGCGTTTCAAGAGGAGTTAGAAAATTATCTTGATGTAAAACATGTTATTCCTTGTGGGAATGGAACAGACGCGCTACAAATTGCGTTAATGGCTTTGGGATTGAAGCCTGGAGATGAAGTGGTTACGACTGATTTTACTTTTGCAGCTACAGTAGAAGTTATTGGCTTAATGAATTTGGTTCCAGTTTTTGTTGACGTAGATAGAGATACGTTTAACATTGATGTTAACGAACTAAAAAAAGCAATTACACCTAAAACAAAAGCCATAATTCCAGTTCATTTATTTGGACAATGTGCCAATATGGAAGCTGTAATGGAAATTGCAAATGACAATAACTTATATGTTGTTGAGGATACAGCTCAAGCCATAGGTGCAGATTATACTTTTTCTAATGGTAAAGTTCAAAAGGCGGGAACAATTGGTAATATTGGAACGACTTCATTTTTTCCTTCTAAAAATTTAGGATGCTATGGCGATGGCGGTGCATTGTTTACAAATGATTCTGAATTAGCAAAGCGACTGGGTGCTATTGTAAATCATGGAATGTATGAGCGTTATTATCACGATGAGATAGGAGTTAATTCTCGATTAGATGCTATACAGGCAGCTATTCTAAGAGTTAAATTAGGTCATTTAGATGAATATGGTTTAGCAAGAAAGCGTGCTGCAAAATATTATAATGAAGCTTTTTCAGAAGTAGTACAGTTGGAAATTCCGGTAATTGATGAAAAAACAACCCATGTCTTTCATCAATATACACTAAAAACAAAAGACGTTAATAGAACTGAATTAATAGATTTTTTAAAAGGAAGAGGAATTCCAGCAATGATTTACTATCCAGTTCCTTTACATCGGCAAAAAGCTTATATTAGACCAGAATTTAAAGATGAAAATTACCCAATAACTATGGAGTTGTGCAAAAGTGTAATATCTTTACCTATGCACACAGAATTGGATAATAATCAATTAAAATATATAACAGAATCAGTAAAAGAATTTTTTAATAAATGAAGATAGCAGTAATAGGAACAGGTTATGTAGGTTTAGTTACAGGTACATGTTTTGCCGAAACAGGTAATGACGTGATATGTGTAGACATAGACGAAGCAAAAGTTGAGAAAATGAGAAATGGTAAAGTACCCATCTATGAACCTCATTTGGATGTTTTGTTTGAAAGAAATATTAAACAAGGGAGGTTGTCATTTACGACTCAAATTGAAGATGCAGTTGAAGATGCAGAAATCATATTTTTAGCGTTGCCTACACCTCCTGGAGAAGATGGCTCTGCAGATTTGTCGTATATCTTAGGGGTAGCAGATACCTTAGGTAAAATAATCAAGAATTATAAAGTAATTATAGATAAAAGCACAGTACCTGTTGGTACTGCAGAGAAGGTGACAGAAGCAATAGCTAAAAATGCTACAGTTGATTTCGATGTTGTTTCTAATCCAGAATTTTTGCGGGAAGGATTTGCCGTTGACGATTTTTTAAAACCGGATAGAGTAGTAATTGGAACAACTTCCGAAAAAGCAAGAAAGGTGTTAGAACACTTATACAAACCTTATGTACGACAAGGGAATCCTATTTTATTTATGGATGAAAAGTCAGCTGAATTAACAAAATATGCAGCAAATTCGTTCTTGGCAACGAAGATTACTTTTATGAATGAGATTGCTAATTTTTGCGAAAAAGTTGGTGCTGATGTTGATATGGTAAGAATTGGGATTGGTTCAGATCAACGAATAGGCAAAAGGTTTTTGTTTCCAGGAATTGGTTACGGAGGAAGTTGCTTCCCGAAAGATGTTCAGGCATTAGCTAAATCTGGGAATGAATACGGTTATCATTTTGGAATTTTGGATTCGGTAATGTCAATCAATGAAAAACAAAAAACAATTATTGTTCCTAAGATAAAAGATTATTTTAAAGGAGACTTAAAAGGGAAGAAGATTGCATTATGGGGCTTGGCTTTTAAACCTGATACAGATGATATTAGAGAAGCTCCAGCCTTATACATTATTGATGAATTATTAAAGGAAGGAGCAGAAATTACCGCTTTTGATCCCGAGGCCATGACTAATGTAAAAGAGCTGTTGGGTGATAAAATTAATTTTGCATTGAGTAGAGATGAAGCTGTAGAAGGTGCAGATGCATTGGTAATTGCTACAGAATGGCAAATATTTAGAACTCCAGACTTTGATAAATTAGCATCTCAGATGAATCAGAAGGTAATTTTTGATGGAAGAAATTTATTTGATTTAAATGAAATGGCAGCATCAGGATTTTACTATAGTAGTATAGGGAGAGACTTAGTTTCTGATTAAATTATGAAAAACGTTTTAATAACAGGTGCAGCAGGATTCTTAGGTTCTCATCTTTGTGACCGATTTGTTAAAGAGGGGTACCATGTTATTGCTATGGATAACTTAATAACAGGTGACCTAAAAAATATTGAACACTTATCAGATAATGAAAACTTTAAGTTTGTCAATCATGATGTGTCTGAGCATATAACTATTGAAGGAGAGTTAGATTATATTTTACATTTTGCCTCCCCTGCAAGCCCAATTGATTACTTAAAGATACCTATTCAAACCTTAAAAGTAGGATCTTTAGGCACACATAATCTATTGGGTTTAGCAAAAGCAAAAGGAGCTAGAATGTTAATTGCCTCTACTTCTGAGGTCTATGGAGACCCATTAGTTCATCCACAAACGGAAGAGTATTATGGAAATGTTAACCCTATTGGACCAAGAGGAGTTTATGATGAAGCTAAACGGTTTCAAGAGGCGATAACAATGGCTTACCATACTTACCACAGTGTAGAGACCAGAATAGTAAGAATATTTAATACCTATGGACCACGTATGAGGTTAAATGATGGAAGAGTTTTACCAGCATTTATTGGACAAGCATTAAGGGGAGAAGATTTAACCGTTTTTGGAAAAGGAAATCAAACCCGTTCTTTTTGTTATGTAGATGATTTAATTGAAGGTATTTACCGGCTGTTACTTAGTGATTATGCCTTGCCTGTTAATATTGGTAATCCTGATGAAATAACCATTTTAGATTTCGCTCAGGAGATTATTAAACTCACAGGAACATCTCAAAAGATTATATATAAAGATCTACCTGTTGACGATCCAATGCAACGTCAACCAGATATAGCTAAGGCTAAGGAATTATTGCAATGGGAGCCAAAAGTAAGTAGAACAGAAGGATTAAAAATTACCTATGAATACTTTAAGGGGCTTAATCAGGATGAATTAAATAAAGTAGAACATAAGAATTTTGACCAATACGTAAAATAAGATGAACTATTTTAATCACGAAACGGCTGTAATTGATGAGGGGTGCGAAATAGGTGGAGGAACCAAAATATGGCACTTTTCTCATATCATGTCTAATTGTATTATTGGCGAGAATTGTAATATAGGTCAAAACGTGGTAGTTTCACCTGAAGTAGTTTTAGGAAAGAATGTAAAGATTCAAAATAATGTTTCTATCTACTCTGGAGTGACATGTGAAGATGATGTTTTTCTTGGACCATCTATGGTATTTACCAATGTGACAAACCCAAGGAGTGCGGTAAATAGGAGGGGAGAATACTCGAAAACGATAGTTAAAAAAGGAGCATCTATTGGCGCAAATGCGACAATAGTTTGTGGTCATGATATTGGTGAATATGCTTTTATTGGAGCTGGAGCAGTGGTTACCAAAACTGTTCCTGCATATGCATTGGTTGTTGGAAACCCAGCAAAGCAAATTGGCTGGATGAGTGAGTATGGTCATCGTTTAGAATTTGATGATAATGGAATAGCTGTGTGCGAAGAAAGTAAAGAAAAGTATAAATTTGAAAATAATACTGTGGTAAAAGTTACTGAATAATGGATGAAGGCGAAAAAATAAAGTTTGCTGTTATAGGATGTGGTCACATAGGTAAACGCCATGCTGAGATGATTCTTGGAAATAAGGAGGCTGAGTTGGTGGCATTGTGTGATTCAGGAGAAGAGTCAGCATTAGGAATAGAAAAATACAATGTTGGATTTTATTCCTCAATGGAAGATTTATTTGCTGCGAATTTAGAGATAGATGTAGTAAATATATGTACCCCAAATGGATTACATTCTAGTCAGGCAGCAGCAGCTTTAGATAAAGGTATGCATGTAGTGGTTGAAAAACCAATTGGTTTATCGAAAGCAAAATGTGAGAAAGTAATAGACAAAGCACTGACAAATAATAAACAGGTGTTTGCCGTAATGCAAAACAGGTATTCACCACCTTCAGTATGGATTAAAGAGTTGATTGAGAATAAAGTATTAGGAAATATTTTTATGGTTCAGTTAAATTGTTACTGGAATAGAGATAGTCGTTATTATAAAGCAGGAGGTTGGAAGGGAACTCATGATTTGGATGGAGGAACATTGTATACACAATTCTCTCATTTTATAGATATTATGTACTGGTTGTTCGGAGATATTGAAAACATTCAAGGAAAGTTTAATGATTTTACGCATAAGGATTCTACTGATTTTGAAGATTCTGGATTTGTCTCTTTTGATTTTATTGATGGAGGGATGGGGAGTTTAAATTATTCGACAGCAATCGTCAATCAAAACTTAGAAAGTAGTATAACGATAATAGGTGAGAAAGGGAGTGTTAAAATTGGTGGACAGTACATGAATGAGGTAGAAATTTGTAATATAGATGGGTATGAAATGCCTGAATTGCCTGAAGCAAATCCTCCCAATGATTATGGTCCTTACAAGGGTTCAGCAGCTAACCACCATTACATTATAGAAAATGTAATAGACACTTTAAAAGGGAGAACAAAGGCAACAACAAATGCATTAGAAGGATTAAAAGTAGTTGATATAATAGAGAGAATTTATAGCTTAAGAGGTAGTGATTTATTAAAACAGAATACAAACCAAGAGATCAAAGAAGTTTAGGATGGGGATTTATAATAAATTAAAAAGTAAGGAGACAAAAATATCAGTAATAGGATTGGGCTACGTTGGATTGCCAATAGCATTAGAATTTGCGAAAACAATGTCTGTAATAGGATTCGACATCAACGAAAAGAGAGTTGATATGATGAAGAACAACATTGATCCAAGTGAAGAATTGGATGCCTCAGCTTTTGAGGGTTGTGATATTGAGTTTACAGCAAAATTAGATGATTTGACTGCAGCTACTTTTTTCGTAATAGCCGTTCCTACCCCAATAAATTCGCATAAACTTCCAGATCTAACGCCCCTGATTGGAGCATCTACAACTGTGGGGAAGGTATTGAAAAAGGGCGATTATGTAGTTTATGAATCTACAGTTTATCCAGGTTGTACTGAAGACGACTGTATACCTGTTTTAGAAGATGTTTCTGGATTAAAATGGAAAGAAGATTTTATGATAGGTTATTCTCCAGAGAGAATTAATCCAGGAGATACAAAGCATACTTTAACCAATGTTGTGAAAGTAGTTTCAGGCTGTTGTGATGAATCTTTAGAGGAAATAGCAAAAGTGTACGAGGAAGTAGTTCAAGCTGGAGTTCATAGAGCAACAACAATTAAAGTGGCTGAGGCCGCAAAAATTATTGAAAATACACAACGTGATTTGAATATTGCTTTGGTCAATGAGTTGTCTATCATCTTTAATAAAATGGACATCAATACTTATGATGTACTTGAAGCAGCAGGAACTAAATGGAATTTCTTGAAGTTTTTTCCAGGCTTAGTTGGAGGCCATTGCATAGGTGTTGATCCATACTACTTGACATATAAAGCAAAAGAATTAGGTTATCATGCTCAAATTATAAATGCAGGCCGTTTTGTAAATGATTCAATGGGAGGCTATACCGCTAAGCAAACGGTGAAAAAAATTATAGCCGAAGGAAAACACATTAGTGAGGCTAAAGTATTGGTGATGGGGGCTACCTTTAAAGAAGACGTAAGTGATATTCGAAATTCTAAAGTAGTAGATGTAATAAATGAATTTATTTCATTTGGTGCAAAAGTAGAAGTTGTTGATCCTCACGCAGACTCTGATTCATTGAAAGAAGAATATGGCTTTGGATTAGTTACGGAGTTAGCGAATGATTATGATGCGGTGGTGGTTGCCGTAAATCATGCAGCTTATTCCAACTTCGATGAAGCATATTTCAAGTCAATCACTTCAGAAAATCCTGTGATAGTTGATATTAAAGGGACCTATAGAGGGAAAATTAATAACTTAACCTATTGGAGTTTATAATGGCTAAAACAATTTTAATAACGGGCGGAGCAGGATTTATTGGCTCGCATTTAGTGAGATTATTTGTCCATAAATACCCTGATTACAAAATTGTAAATTTAGACAAGCTCACCTATGCAGGGAACTTAGCTAATCTTACAGATATTGAGAATCAACCTAATTACGAATTTGTAAAAGGAGATATAGTTGATGCTGGTTTTATGAACCAATTATTTTCTGATTATCAATTTGATGCAGTAATTCACTTAGCAGCAGAATCTCATGTAGATCGTTCTATAGAAGGACCTATGGAGTTTATAATGACCAATATAGTTGGAACAACAAATCTGTTGAATGCAGCAAAAGATAGTTGGAACAATAACTTCGAAGATAAGCTATTTTACCATGTTTCAACAGATGAGGTCTATGGTTCTTTAGGAGATGAAGGCATGTTTTTAGAAACAACTTCATATGATCCAAGAAGCCCCTATTCAGCTTCTAAGGCAAGTTCAGATCACATTGTTAGGGCGTACTACCATACCTATGGAATGCCTATTGTTATATCGAACTGTTCAAATAATTATGGATCTCATCAATTTCCAGAAAAATTGATTCCTCTATTCATAAACAACATAAAGAATAATAAACCATTACCAGTTTATGGTAAAGGAGAAAACATTAGAGACTGGTTATGGGTAAATGACCATGCAAGAGCAATTGACGTTATTTTTCATGGTGGTAAAAATGGTGAGACATATAATATTGGAGGACACAACGAGTGGACAAACATTGATTTGATAAGAGTAATGTGTAAAGTAATGGATGAAAAATTAGGGAGACCTGAAGGAGAATCTGAAAAACTGATTACCTATGTTACTGATAGAGCAGGTCATGACATGCGCTATGCGATTGATGCTACAAAATTAAAAGAAGAATTAGGCTGGGTTCCATCATTGCAATTTGAAGAAGGGATAAGGAATACGATTGATTGGTACTTAACGAATGAAGATTGGTTGTTGAATATTACTTCAGGAGATTATCAAAACTATTATAAAAAGCAATACGCAGAAAGATAAATGTACAATACCCCTTTTCACACTCATGATATATCAAAAAGTACTTTTTTGATTACAGGTGGAGCTGGTTTTATAGGCTCTAATGTTGTAACTTATTTAATGAAATACAATGCAGGAAAAGTAATTGTATTAGATAATCTTTCTAATGGCTATTTAGCTAATATAGAGCAATTTATGGGGGATTCTAACTTTGAGTTTATTGAAGGAGATATCACCGATTTTGAAACATGTGAAAAAATTATTTCCCAAGTTGATTACATTTCGCATCAAGCTGCTTTAGGTTCAGTACCACGATCAATAGAAAATCCTTTAGCTACACACTTAGCTAACGCAACAGGGTTTTTAAATATATTGACTGCGGCAAAAAATAGTAATGTAAAACGTATCGTTTTTGCAAGCTCATCGTCTGTTTTTGGAGATAGTAAAGAACTACCAAAAGTTGAAAGTAGGATTGGAAATTCACTTTCTCCTTATGCAGTAAGTAAACGAACCAAAGAATTGTATGCTCAAGTTTTTGCAGATGTTTATAATTTAGATGTGATAGGGTTGAGGTACTTTAATATTTTTGGTCCCAATCAAAATCCATCTGGACCTTATGCTGCGGCTATTCCATTATTTATGGAGGCCGTATTAAATAATAAATCACCATATATAAATGGCGATGGTGAGCAAAGTAGAGATTTCACTTTCGTAGAAAATGCGGTTCAAGCAAACGTTAAAGCATTGTTATCTGAAAAGGAAGTGAAAGGAAAAATAATAAACATTGCTTGTGGAGATAGAGTTACGGTCAACGAACTTTTTACAGCCATAAAAGATGTTGTTGGTAATGATGTAAAACCCATTTACCGAGAAGAAAGACCCGGAGATGTAAAGGATTCTCTTGCGGATATTTCTTTGGCCAAAGAGTTAATAGATTATAATCCTAAAGTAAAGATCAATGAAGGATTAAAAATCACAATTGATTGGTTTCAAAAAGAATTCGTAAATTAGATTATTCGTGAATACTTTTTAGCGGTTAGTGTTCTGTACACAACTGATGAAATCGATAGACCCAGAATGAGTTTTTTTAATAAAATATTTAAAGGTGAGCCTAAATTGGATCCAATCAACCTTTCAGTTTTTGGAGCTGATATTCATTCCCATTTAATTCCAGGAATTGATGACGGCTCCCCTAATATGGAGACTTCCGTAATGTTGGTGAAAAAATTTGTTGAATTGGGATACCACAAAATAGTTACTACCCCACATGTAATGTGCGATTACTACCAGAATACTCCTGATAAAATCTTGAAAGGATTAGATGACTTGAAAGAAGAACTCCAAAAAGAAAACGTTAATGTTGATATTTCAGCAGCAGCAGAATATAATTTAGATGATGGTTTAGATGAACTGATAGAGAAAAAGCAAATCTTGACTTTTGGTGATAACCATGTATTGTTTGAATTGCCTTTTATGCAGGAGCCACGGAATTTACAAGAAATTATTTTTAATTTCCAAATGGCGGGTTATAAGCCCATTTTAGCTCACCCTGAACGATATACCTATTGGTATGACGATTTTGAAAAATATGATGAACTAAAGTCAAGAGGTGTGTTATTGCAAATGAATTTACTTTCATTAACAGGTCATTATTCCCCTCAAACAAAAAAGGTCTCAGAAAAAATGGTTGATGCCGATTTGATAGATGCAGTTGGAACGGATTGCCACAGAATAGAACATCTTAAGATGCTGGAAGATCACTTACACATGAATCACATTCATAAATTAGCTGAAAAAGAGAATTTATTCAATAAAAGCTTATAACATTTATTTGAATAATTCTTGCATTACTTTTCCGTCTGAATCAGGAAGATCGAAATATAACAATTCAGCAATAGTAGGCGCAATATCTATTTGCTGATGGGAAGCGTTGATGATTACATTTTCTTTGAAATCAGGGCCATAAGCGCATAGAAGCAGGTGTCTACATCCATTGCAGTTATCTCCATGGTTTTGAAGACCACCATTTAAAGCATCATGCCTACCGTGGTCGTTTGTTATGAAAATAGTAGTTTTTCCTTTGTAAATAGGATCATTTTCCACAAACGAGATAATATTATTAATTAGAGAATCTACATTGCTTATCTTATTAAGGTATCCTAAAGAATCATTTGTGTGGCCAGTAAAATCAGGTTCCCTAAAATTGATTAAAGATAAACTTGGATGGTCATTTGAAAATATATTAAGCGCTACACCTAAGGTAATATCATCAGTTCTATAACCACTTCCTAACCCACTTACGCCACAATTGGTATTTGGCATAAATAGATTGTTATAATTCGGGTTTGAAGTATTAGCTAAGACTTCTAATTTGTCTTTACTACAAATTAACCAGCTATTTTTTAAAGGATATTTTTCATTGAAATATTGAAACATTGTTGGAAAAGGAGGTAGCTCATTTCCAGTATTATTTAACATATAATACTTTCCGCTACAAATAGCTAAATGACCAGGAGAAGTCCAAGTTGGCCCATTAGTATAAAAATTAGTATTTACAATTCCTTTTGGGGCTATGGTGTTTGAAATATTTGGAATGTAAGCATGATTTGGCTCCCCCCATGTTTCGGAATACCGAGCACCATCCATTACAATGACAATTACATTTTTTGTTTTGTATTGATTATCGAATCTTCCAGTTGATTTTTTGCAAGAGATAAAAATTAAGAGGCTTAGAAGTACAAGTAAACAATTAAATTTTTTCATTATTCGTTTCTTTTATGAAGAATAAATATAAGTTATTTTTTTTGCTCCATGTAACTTTGTAAAATAATAGTGGCGCTTATCTCATCAATCAATGCTTTATTTTGTCTTGCTTTCTTTTTTAAACCGCTATCAATCATCGTTTGGAAAGCCATCTTAGATGTAAACCGTTCATCTATACGAGCTATCTGCTTAGTTGGAAATTTTCGACTTAAATGTTTAACAAAAGGTTCTATTACCTTTGCAGATTCTGCAGGATTATTCTGCAAGTCTTTTGCTTCACCAACAACAATACATTCCACATCATTTTTACTGAAATAATCCTCTAAAAAAGCAATAATTTCTGTGGAGTGAACCGTGGTTAAACCACTTGCAATAATTTGTAGTTCATCTGTAACGGCAATTCCCACCCTTTTACTACCATAATCTATTGCTATAACTCTTGCCATCAATTCAATCGCTTTAATTAACTTTGTGCTAAAATACTTACTAATGGAGACAAAGTTAAATAAAATAGAGGAAGCGATTGAGGACATTAAAGCCGGGAAGGTAATAATTGTTGTAGATGATGAAGACAGAGAGAACGAAGGTGATTTTGTTACAGCGGCAAGAAATGTTACTCCAGATACAATTAATTTCATGGCAACGCATGGACGAGGATTGATTTGTGCCCCGTTAGTAGAAGATAGATGTGAGGAGCTAGGGTTGGATTTGATGGTTGGAAACAATACCGTGTTGCATGAAACTCCTTTTACAGTATCAGTTGATCTAATAGGAAATGGGTGTACTACTGGTATTTCTACAAGCGATAGAGCAAAAACAGTTCAAGCCTTAATAAAGCCAGAGACCAAACCAGAGGATTTAGGCCGACCAGGTCATATCTTCCCATTAAAAGCACGTAGAGGTGGAGTTTTGAGAAGAGCAGGGCATACAGAAGCCGTTATAGACATTTCTCGTTTAGCAGGGTTTGAACCTGCAGGAGTCTTAGTTGAAATATTAAATGAAGATGGTACGATGGCAAGATTGCCACAGCTGTTAGAAATTGCTAAAAAACACGATCTAAAAATTATTTCTATCGAAGATTTAATTGAATACAGGTTAAAACATGAAACATTAATTAAAAAAGAAGTTCAAATCAAACTCCCAACTGAATATGGAGATTTTGAAATGGTAGCTTATAAACAGACGACAAATGAAATGGACCATTTAGCTTTGGTAAAAGGTGAATGGGACGAAGATGAAGCTGTATTGGTTCGTGTTCATTCATCGTGTATGACAGGCGATATTTTTGGCTCTTGTCGATGTGATTGTGGTCCACAGTTGCAAAAGTCAATGCAGATGATTGAAGCAGCAGGGAAAGGAGTAATTGTTTACATGAACCAAGAAGGAAGAGGAATAGGCTTGCTGAATAAGTTAAAAGCGTACAAACTTCAAGAAGAAGGAAGAGATACCGTTGAAGCAAATATAGAATTAGGATTTCAGGCAGATCAAAGGGATTACGGAGTAGGAGCTCAGATATTAAGAAATTTAGGTGTTTCTAAAATTAAATTGATGAGTAATAACCCTAAAAAGAGAACAGGGTTGATTGGTTATGGATTAGAAATTATAGAAAATGTTGCAATAGAGATTGAGTCAAATGAACACAATAAACTCTACTTAGAAACGAAGAGAGATAAAATGGGGCACTCACTTAAAATGGAAAAGTAAAAATGGGAAGAGCATTTGAATTTAGAAAAGCGAGGAAAATGAAACGTTGGGGCAAAATGGCCAAAACGTTTTCAAGAATTGGGAAAGACATTGTTATGGCAATAAAGGAGGGTGGTCCTGAGCCAGAAAGTAATGCTCGATTGCGTGCTGTAATGCAAAATGCCAAGGCAGCAAATATGCCTAAGGAAAATGTTGATAGAGCTATAAAAAAAGCAAAAGATAAGGATACTAGTGATTATAAAGAGGTTGTTTTTGAAGGCTATGGACCGCATGGAATTGCAGTTTTAGTTGAGACTGCTACCGATAACAATAATAGAACGGTTGCTAATATCAGACATTGTTTCAGTAAGTGTAATGGAGCTTTAGGAACTGCTGGTTCTGTTGAGTTTATGTTTGATCGTACATGTAATTTTAGAGTGCCAAATGATGGTACTGATCCAGAAGAGTTAGAATTAGAATTAATTGATTTTGGAGCAGAAGAGGTTTTTGTCGATGATGATGGAATTATCGTTTATGCTCCTTTTGA
>JAJCYO010000096.1 GCA_029262875.1 Flavobacteriales bacterium | reverse complement strand
ATACCGCTGGGTCCAATTTCATTTCTTCTGCTGCATTAACAGTCGAGTAATCTAATGGAATTTTATCTTCATAAATCGTGCACCCTACTTCGGATTGCTGGCAAATGTGAATCAAATCAGAAGACAATCCATCAGACACATCAATCATAGCTGTTGGTTTAACTCCTATTTCTTCAAACATGTCAATCACATCTTTTCTAGGTTCTGGTTTCAATTGACGTTCCAACACATAGTCATATCCTGAAAAATCAGGTTGAACCTTAGGGTTCTCATTGTAAATTTGTTTTTCACGTTCTAATAGTTGGAGCCCCATAAAAGCGCCACCTAAATCTCCAGAAACACAAATCAAATCATTCTCCTTAGCGCCATCCCGATAAACTAATTTCTCTTTTTCTCCCTCACCTAAAGCAGTAATGCTAATAATTAATCCAGATGTTGAAGATGTGGTATCTCCACCCACCAAATCGACACCATAAATATTGCATGCCAATAAAATACCATCATACAATTCCTCTAATCCCTCAACTGACATTCTATTAGAAACCGCAATAGACACTGTAATTTGTTTTGGCATAGCATTCATGGCGTAAACATCAGAAAGGTTTACGGCAACTGCTTTATACCCTAAATGTTTTAAAGGCATATAGAGCAAATCAAAATGAATTCCTTCGACTAATAAATCGGTAGTGACAACAGTTTGCTTATTTTCATATTCAATCACAGCTGCATCATCTCCAACTCCCTTTAATGAGGAGGAATTCTGCAACTTTATATTCTCCGTCAAGTGTTTAATAAGGCCAAACTCACCCAATTCATCCAATTCACTAACTGGTTTTTGATTTTTATCTTCTAACATGGTGCAAATGTATGAATTCATTCGATTTTTAAATAATCTTCTTTTATTGATGTTTATCATGTTTCAATACCACATTTTTAGTATTTTTGTATTAATTTAGAATGAATCTAAATAAGAGATTATGATAACAGTTTCAGAAAACGCAAAGAACCAAGCCATCAAACTAATGGCTGAAGATAATTCACCTGAAGGCAGTTTTATTCGTGTAGGAGTAAAAGGTGGTGGTTGCTCTGGGCTGTCTTATGACTTAACTTTTGATCATGTTATGAACGAAGGCGACAAGGAGTTTGAAGACAGAGGAGTTAAAATAGTTTGTGATAAAAAAAGCATCTTATACTTAGCCGGAACAGAATTAGATTTTTCTGGTGGTTTAAATGGAAAGGGGTTTGTATTCAATAATCCTAATGCCAATAGAACCTGTGGTTGTGGAGAGAGTTTTTCAATGTAATTTATAAAAGAGGCATGAAAAAAGTTAAGGCATATACAGAAGAAGAGCTTGAAAAAAACTTAGAAAACCAAGAATACAAATATGGTTTTACCACTGACATTGAGTCAGAAGTTATTCCAGTAGGTCTAAATGAAGATGTGGTTCGCTTGATTTCATCTAAAAAAAATGAACCAACTTGGTTATTAGATTTTAGATTGAAAGCATTTGCGCAATGGCAAAAAATGACTGAAAAAGATTGGGCACATGTCAATTATCCTGAAGTAGATTTCCAAGCCATATCTTATTACGCAGCACCAAAGGAAAATGTAGAGGTTGATTGGGACGATGTTGATCCAGAGTTAAAAGCTACCATGGACAAACTTGGGATTTCGATGGATGAACAAAAAGCACTAAGCGGTGTCGCTGTTGATTTTGTGATGGACTCCGTTTCTGTTAAGACTTCTTTTAAAGAAAAATTAGCCGAATTAGGAATCATTTTTTGCTCCTTTAGTGAAGCAGTACAAGATCATCCTGATTTGGTAAAACAATATTTAGGAAGTGTAGTTCCTGCTACTGATAACTTTTATGCTGCCCTAAATTCAGCTGTATTTTCTGATGGTTCTTTCTGCTACATCCCAAAAGGAGTTCGGTGTCCAATGGAATTATCAACTTACTTTAGGATTAATGAAGCCAATACTGGTCAGTTTGAAAGAACACTTTTAATTGCTGATGAAGGAAGTTACGTGAGTTACTTAGAGGGTTGTACTGCACCTCAAAGAGATGAGAACCAATTGCATGCTGCAGTGGTAGAATTGATCTCTTTGGACAATGCAGAAATCAAGTATTCAACGGTGCAAAACTGGTATCCAGGAGATAAAGATGGTAAAGGTGGCATATACAATTTTGTGACTAAAAGAGGTATCTGTCACACCAATTCTAAAATTTCGTGGACACAGGTAGAAACTGGTTCAGCAGTTACATGGAAATACCCCTCTTGTATTTTAAAAGGAGATAATGCAATTGGAGAGTTTTTCTCAGTTGCTGTGACTAACAATCATCAACAAGCAGATACTGGTACAAAGATGATTCATTTAGGAAAGAACACAAAAAGTACGGTAATTTCAAAAGGTATTTCTGCTGGATTTAGCAATAACTCATATAGAGGTCTAATACAAGTTAACAAAAATGCTAAAAACGCACGAAATTTTACACAGTGTGATTCCCTATTAATGGGAGATAAATGTGGTGCACACACTTTCCCATATATTGAAACTAAAAACAGTACTGCTAAAATAGAACATGAAGCAACAACTTCTAAAATTGGAGAAGACCAAATATTTTATTGTAACCAAAGAGGTATTGATACTGAAAAAGCGATTAACCTAATTGTTAATGGATATTGTAGAGATGTCTTGAATAAACTCCCTATGGAATTTGCAGTAGAGGCACAAAAATTGTTAGAAATAAGTCTTGAAGGTTCTGTAGGATAAATTAAAACCCATGAAAAAACTAATTGCCCTAATTTCGATTATCTGTTTAATCAGTAATGTTTTTGCTCAGGATGAAGCAACCAGAAAGAAACATTATAGCCTATCGGATAATGTTGCCCTATCTGGATATGATCCTCTAACCTATTTTGCGAAGAAACCTTTTCCAGGTAAAAAATCTATCGCTTATACTCACTTAGGCATTACTTATTATTTTATAAATGAAAAAAGTAGAAGTATTTTTAAGGCTAACCCTAGTAAATATGAACCAGCTTATGGTGGGTGGTGTGCATATGCATTAGCAAAAAAGAAGCCTGAAAAAATGGAAGCTGACCCGGAGACCTATAAAATAGTAAACGGGAAACTTTATGTGTTTTATAACAGTTTTGGAATAAATACTGTTAAAAAGTGGAATAAGAATGAAGAAAAATCTAAAGCCACTGCAGACAAAAATTGGGGAATTATTATCTCAAAATAGAAATTAATGGCAGCTACAAAAAAAATAGTATTACTCTCTTTGCTTTGCTTTATAGCTTTCTTTTCTTTAGGTCAAGAATCACCTACTACAAGAAAAGAACATTACAATCTAAAAAAAACAGTAGCTATTTCAGGGTATGATCCTGTATCTTATTTTTCTAACAAACCCACTAAGGGGCAGGCATCAATAGCACATAATTATAAAGGGGTTAAGTATTTATTTCATTCAGAAAAAAATAAAAAGTTATTTATTAATAACCCAGGGAAATACGAGCCTACCTACGGTGGATGGTGTGCCAGTGCAATGAGTAGTGACAGTCCGCATAAAGTTGGCATTAATCCCCAGACCTATAAAATAGTGAATAATAAATTATACCTGTTCTACAACAAATTAGGAATAAATACCCTTAACAGTTGGAATAAAGGAGATGAGACAGAGAAAATAAAATCAGCAAACAAAAATTGGAAAGCCATTATTTCTAAATAAAGATTTAAAAATGTTAAGTATAAAAAATTTACATGCAAGTATTGACGACAAAGAGATTCTTAAAGGGGTTAATTTGGATATAAAGGCTGGAGAAGTCCATGCTATCATGGGCCCAAACGGCTCAGGAAAAAGTACGTTATCGTCTGTATTGGCAGGAAGAGAAGAATATGAAGTTACAGCTGGATCTGTTAATTATGAAGGTAAAGATTTATTAGATCTAAACCCAGAGGACAGAGCAAGGGAGGGTGTTTTTTTGGCATTTCAATACCCTATAGAAATTCCTGGGGTAAGTAATGTCAACTTCTTAAAAACGGCCATTAACGAAACAAGAGCATATAAGGGACAAGATTCCATTTCAGCTAAAGATTTTTTAGCATTGGTTAAAGAAAAGTCAGCCTTAGTTGAACTTGATGCAAAATTAGCCAGTCGTTCAGTGAATGAGGGTTTTTCAGGTGGAGAGAAAAAGAGAAACGAAATTTTTCAAATGGCAATGCTTTCTCCTAAGCTATCTATTTTGGATGAGACTGATTCTGGATTAGACATTGACGCCTTAAGGATTGTTGCCAATGGTGTAAACACATTAAAATCTGACGATAACGCCACTGTTGTTATTACCCATTACCAAAGACTATTAGACTATATTGTTCCTGATTTTGTTCACGTACTTTACGATGGCAAAATAGTAAAAACAGGAGGAAAAGAATTGGCTCATGAATTAGAGGAAAAAGGATATGATTGGATTAAAGAAGAATTGAACACAGTTAGTTAAGAGAGAAGGATGACAACAACAACGCTCACAAAAAAGGATATTTTATTGGAAAGTTTGGGTCAACTTAATTTTACGAATGAACCTGACTTTTATCAAGATTTGAGGCAACAGGCTTTAGCTGAAATTGAGAATTTAGAGCTGCCTACTTCTAAAACTGAATATTGGAAATATACACGATTAGGAAAAATTGTCAATAAAACCTATCAGGTAACTTCAGGCATTGAAATTAATATTGATCAACACCTAATTCCAGCATTGGATGCAAATATTATTGTTTTAATAAATGGTTTGTTTAACAAATCCTTATCTAACATTCAAGAACAAGAAGGTGTTAAAGTGCTTTCATTAAGTGATGGAAAAGAAAGAGGTGTTGTTATTAGAGATCATTTCAATAAATATACTTCAACTAAAAGTGAATTATTTTTAGCACTGAATAATGCTTACCACACAGATGGGGTATGTATACACGCTGAGAAAAATAGTATTGTAGAAAAACCATATCACATCATTAACGTTACAACTGGAAACCAAACTATCTCTCAAAGTAGAAATCTATTTATTGGAGAAACAAATAGTTCAGTAAAAATCATTGAATCTTTTGTAAACATTGAAGGTTCGGAAAATTTTATTAATAATGTTAGTGAAATTTATGTTGGAGAAAATGCTCAGTTAGAGTACAACAAAATTCAAAATAAAGAAGACGAGAGCTACCAGATTTCTACTGAACAAGTTTACCAAAAAGCGAACAGTAACTTCACCATAAACACCATCACATTAGATGGAACTTTTGTAAGAAATAATTTAAATATTGAGGTAGATGCAGAAGGTTGTGAAACCAACCTCAACGGAATTTATTTAGGAAAAGACAGTAATCATATCGACAATCACACGATAGTTGATCACCTTAAACCAAATTGTAATTCTAACGAAGTATATAAAGGCATCTTAGATAATAATTCTGTTGGTGTTTTTAACGGGAAAGTATTTGTTCGGCCAGATGCCCAAAAAACGAATGCATTTCAACAAAACAACAACATTTTATTAACCGATGATGCGGTAATTAATTCAAAGCCTGAGTTAGAAATTTATGCCGATGATGTAAAATGTAGTCATGGTTCTACGATAGGGCAACTAGATGATGAGGCTATTTTTTACCTTCAAGCTCGTGGTGTTGGGAAGAGAAGTGCTATTAATATGATGATAACTGCCTTTGCAAAAGATGCCTTGGGAAGAATTAGTATTGAAGCATTAAAAGAATACGTTGACAACAAAATTGAGACACGTTTTGGAAACTAAAACTAACATATTGGATGTTGAATTGATTCGCAGTGAATTCCCAATACTTTCTAGAAAAGTAAATGGACACCCTTTAGTTTATTTAGATAATGGCGCTTCTTCTCAAAAGCCTCAACAAGTTATTTCTGCTATTAGCAAGTATTACACGTATGAAAATAGCAATATTCATAGAGGCATTCACACATTAAGTCAAGAAGCAACAAATGCGTATGAAGAAGCTCGAATTACTGTTCAGAAATTTATAGGAGCGGAACATTCTCATGAAGTTATTTTTACAGAAGGAACTACTGAGAGCATTAATTTAATTGCTTCCTGTTATGGCAAAAAGCATTTAACATCAGGAGATGAAGTGATTATTTCTACTATGGAACATCACTCCAATATTGTTCCATGGCAAATGATTTGTGAAGAAAAAGGAGCTGTTTTAAAAGTTGTTCCCATTAATGATAAGGGAGAGTTTTTGATGGATGAGTATGAAAATTTACTCTCTGACAAAACCAAATTAGTTGCTATATCGCATGTTTCCAATACATTGGGAACCATTAACCCTGTTAAAGAAATAGTAGCAAAAGCACATCAAAAAGGAGCTTTGGTGTTGATTGACGGAGCGCAAGCAGTGCCTCATACTAAAGTGGACGTTCAAGAATTAGATTGTGATTTTTATGCCTTTTCTGCACACAAAATGTTTGGTCCAACAGGAGTTGGCATTTTATATGGAAAAGAAGACTTATTGAATGATTTACCTCCCTATCAAGGTGGAGGAGATATGATTAAGACCGTAACATTTGAAAAAACAACCTACAATGAATTGCCGCATAAATTTGAAGCTGGTACTCCTAATATAGTTGGTGGAATTGCTATTGCAGAAGCCATTAAGTACATCAACAAAATTGGAATTGATAAGATAGAAGCTTACGAGCATGAATTATTAGCATATGCCACTGAACAAATTCAACAGATTGATGGCGTAAAAATCATTGGAGAAGCTGAGAAGAAAGCAAGTGTTTTATCATTCATTGTAGATGGAACCCATCCATCAGATATCGGAATGATCATAGATAAATTAGGGGTTGCGATTAGAACTGGTCATCATTGTACCGAGCCTTTAATGAATCGATTTAACATACCTGGAACAGCTCGTGCTTCTTTTGCATTTTACAATACATTTGAAGAAGTTGATATTTTTATTAATGCTTTAAAGAAGGCAATTAAAATGTTGGTTTAATGACAATTAAAGAAGCACAAGATGAGATAATTGATGAGTTTGCGCTGTTTGATGAGTGGATGGATAAATACGAGCACATTATTGAATTAGGAAAAGATTTACCACTTATTGAAGAACAGTATAAAACAGAAGAAAACCTAATAAAGGGATGTCAATCGAGGGTATGGTTACATGCCGAATTGACTAACGATAATAATATTGTTTTTACGGCAGACAGCGATGCAATTATTACGAAAGGAATTATCGCACTTATGATTCGTGTATTCTCTAACCATACGCCAAAAGAAATAGCTCAATCAGAACTCTACTTTATTGATCAAATTGGATTAAAAGAACATTTATCACCAACCAGAAGTAATGGATTACTTTCTATGGTGAAGCAAATTAAAATGTACTCAATCGCTTTTCAAGCTAAAGCATAACGGAATGGAAGAACATCAAAAAGAAATATCTAAAAAAGACGTTGAAGAATTAATCATTGAAACACTTAAGACCGTTTTCGACCCTGAAATTCCTGTTGACATATATGAATTGGGATTAATTTATGAAATTAATGTTGACGATGAATTCAATGCTGAAGTTGTGATGACATTAACTTCTCCTTCTTGCCCTGTTGCCGAAACCATGCCTGAAGAGGTAAAACAAAAAGTGAATGCCATGTGGAGTGTAAAATCTGCAGAAGTTAACTTGGTTTGGGAACCTACCTGGACAAAAGACATGATGAGCGAAGAAGCCTTGCTGGAATTAGGTTTTATGTAAGTAGTTTTACGTATTTCATAATAGTTCATCGAGATTATAGGCTTGTTCATCGAAATATTCGATTTTTCACACTGGTTTACCCCTATTTTGCCTCCTATTATTAGTAATTATACGCAACCTTAAACAGTATTTGTGCGTATTAAACTCGTAATAATAAACTATTGTACAATTTAGGTTAAATGCAGCTCACGTTTAAATTTATAATTTTATTCCTTTTTAGCGTTTTTTCGCTACAAAATAGCTATGCCATAACCACTTCTGTACAATCAGGAAATTGGACTCAAAGCAGTACATGGAATACGAGTGGACCTATATGTGGTGATACAATTTATATCTCCTCAGGAAATAATGTTTTAGTTGACGCGCATGTTGATTTTTCTGCTTGTGGAACTCCAATGTTTTTAGTAGTTGAAGGAACACTTCAATTTAAAAATGGCCCTAAAATCAAATTACCCTGTGGTTCTGGAGTATTGGTAAAAGTTGGAGGGCAAATTATTGGAGGAGGAGGAAAAGGTGGACAAAATGAAATAGAAATTTGTGGAGTACAAGTCTGGGTGAGATCTGACGGTGATATAACTTACCCCATTTCATTTGGGGTTCCATTTAGTGAAAAGATTATATCCATTACTTCAGGAGATTGGGATCTCACATCCACTTGGAATTGTAGCTGTGATCCTCAGTTTTATCATGATGTAACCATTGATACTCCACATTCTGTTTCAATGACTTCTAATGCTGAAATCAATAGCCTGGCAATAAATGGAGTGCTTGATGCATCTTCATTTTCGGGGACACTAAGTATAAATGCCAATTGGAATAATACCAATTCTTTTTTAGCGGGTTCATCAACGGTAAATTTTAAAGGAACAGTAGCGCAACAAATTTCTGGAAACACCACTTTTGATGGTTTAACCATTAATAACACTACTGGTGTCTCTATTACTTCAGGAACTTTTAATCTATTAAACACATTGACATTGTCAGTGGGCAATTTTGCAACCAACAATGCGCTTACCTTGGTCTCTAATTCTACTGGAACAGCCCGTATTGCGGAAATTACAGGAGGAACAATTAGTGGCGATATCACCATGCAACGTTATATTGATGCAGGGTCAACCAATTGGAGATTTTTAACTTCTCCCATATCAGGAACAACAATTGCCGATTTTAATGATGATTTTATTACCAGTGGGTTTACTGGATCTGATTTTCCTTTATGGCCTACTGCAGCTAATCCTTGGGCTTCTATTTATTTTTATGATGAGACACAACCGGGAATTATAGATTCTGGGTTTGTTGCAGCAACAAATACTTCTAACGCAGTAGCTGTTGGAGAAGGAATTTGGGTATGGAGCGGTGATACGATTACTGGAACACAACCCTTTACCATAGATATTACTGGACCAGTAAATACAGGAAATATAAATCTTCCCATGACTTATACCAATACTGGGAGTCCAGCAGATGATGGTTGGAACATGGTTGGAAACCCTTATCCATCTACAATGGATTGGGATGATCCTTCTATAAGCAAAGCAGGCATCAACAATGCCATTTACATCTGGAACCCAGACTTACAACAATTTGCTAGTTATGTTGGAGGATTTGGAACCAATGGTGGGTCTAAAGACATTGCTTCATCTCAAGCATTTTGGGTACAAGCAACAGCGGCTGGTGCTGCAGTTCAAGTAACTGAAGCAAGTAAAACAACTGATGGTGGTGCATTCTTAAAACAAGGGAATCCAGCACCGTTAATTATTGATGTTACCAATTCAACTGGAACAGATCAAACCATTATAAATTTTGAAGCAAATGCTACTTTAGGGTTTGATGCTTCTTTTGATGCATTAAAAATGACCTCTGTTAGCACAACTGTACCATCTGTATCTACGTTAATGTTAGATTCAATAGATTTATCCATTAATCAATTCCCAGAACAAGAAATTGATATTCCACTAAAGATTACAACAGGAACAACGGGTATACATCAAATTGATTTTTCTGGTATCACTAACTTTTCATATACTGGTTGTTTAATAGTAGAAGATTTATTTACTGGTAATGTCTATGATTTAAATGCCATTTCATCCATAACGACATTTATTTATGACACTACTCAAACAGCAAGGTTTTTAATCAAATTTGGAGCTCGAATTGACATAACGACAACTGATGTTAGCTGTTATGGAAACAACGATGGGGCCATCTTGTTTCAAAAAAACAGTTCAAATTCTTTTAATGTAACCTGGAAAGATGATTTAGGGAATGTTATTGCTAACAATACCAACATATCTGTTTCTGATGGAGTAAATAGCCTATCTCCAGGAACATATACCATTGAAACAACTGACAATACTTGCGGCAATAGAATTGATACTGTAATCATTGCAGAACCCAACCAAATTGTAGCTCAATTTACCACCAGTGCAGATACAGTATATCTTTCTAATGGTGGTAATGTAACATTTACAAATCAATCAACTGATGCTACTTATTACGATTGGGATTTTAACGATTTAAGCACTTCTATCTTGATTTCACCTACTCATCAATACACTCAAGTTGGAACTTATTTTGTAACCATGAATGCTTATCAGAATGCAAATTGTTATGAGAGTACCTCAAAAACAATAACCGTATTAAACATTGCAACAGCGATAGACGAAGTAG
>JAJCYO010000095.1 GCA_029262875.1 Flavobacteriales bacterium | reverse complement strand
CCAGTATTGGAATAACAAACCCAGCTCCTGTAGCAATTTCAAATTCTCTAACGTTAACAGTAAAACCTCTTGGTCTACCTCTTAAGGCATCATTGTCAGAAAATGATTTTTGAGTTTTAGCCATACAGACAGGAAGTCCTTCTAAACCTAAAGCAGCAATCTTCTTTAAGTCATTGTTGGCCATTTTAGAGTATTCAACTCCATCAGCGCCATATATTTCCTTAGCAATTCGTTCAATTTTTTCCTTAATGGTAAGGTCCCAATTGTAAAGAGGGTGGAAGTTGTTTTTTCCTGATTCTACTTCTTTTACAACTGCTTTAGCAAGATCAGTCATTCCATCACCACCTTGAGCAAACCCACTAGAAACGATTGCTTGTACGCCCATCTTTTTACATTTCTCTTGGATTAATTGTACTTCCTCATCGGTATCAGAAGGGAAAGCATTGATTGCTACTACTGGATTTAATCCAAATTTCTTACAATTCTTAATGTGCTTTTCAAGGTTAGCAAAACCATCTCCAACTCGTTCAACGCTTGGTGTATTGTATTCTTCTTTTTTGGCTCCACCATGATGTCTTAACGCTCTAATTGTGGCAACCAATACCAATGCTTTTGGTTTCAAACCACCAGAAACACATTTGATGTCTAAGAATTTTTCTGCTCCTAAATCGGCTCCAAAACCAGCTTCAGTAATCACATACTCAGATGTGGAAAGCCCCATTTTTGTAGCAATGATGGTATTTGTTCCTTGAGCAATGTTTGCAAAAGGACCACCATGAATAATGGCAGGGTTTTCTTCTAATGTTTGTACAAGATTAGGTTTAATAGCGTCCTTTAAGAGAATTGCCATTGCATTTTCGGCTTTCACATCTCTTGCATAAATAGGTTTTTTGTCAAAAGTATATCCAACAAAGATATTACCAAGTTTCTTTTTTAAATCAGCAAAATTTTCTGCCATACATAAGATAGCCATTACTTCAGAGGCAGGAGTAATGTTAAACCCATCTTCACGAGGAATACCATTTGTTGAGCCACCTAAGCCAATAGTAATTTTCCTTAATGACCTATCATTCATATCCATTACACGTTTCCAAACAATGGTACGAGGATCAATGCCTAAGTTTCTTGTTTTACTTTGGATGTTATTATCTATTAAAGCAGATAGTAAATTGTTTGCTTTTTCTACAGCAGAGAAATCACCAGTAAAATGGAGGTTAATATCTTCCATAGGAACAACCTGAGCATAACCACCACCCGCAGCTCCACCTTTAATTCCAAATACAGGCCCTAAAGAAGGTTCTCTTAAAACAACTGTAGTTTGTTTTCCAATTTTGTTTAACCCTTCTGTTAAACCTATAGAAGTAGTTGTTTTTCCTTCTCCAGCAGGAGTAGGGGTTAAAGCAGTAACTAAGACTAAATTGTTTTTCGCAATTTTCTTTTCATCAATGATACTCAACGGTAATTTGGCCTTATACTTACCATACAGTTCTAAATCATCATGATCTATGTTTAGTTTGGTGGCCATCTCATTGATGTGAACCATTGTGTTTTTTTGAGCTATCTCAATATCAGAAGGAAACTTTGCTGCTGCCATTTTAGTAGATTTTAAATTTGAGTGCTAAAGATAGAAAAAATCACAAATAAGTTGCATAATATTATGCTTTGTTAGAAATAAAAAGAGTTACTGTTGGTTTGGCACTATAGTTGAAATTGACAGAATGATAAAACTTAATGATATGAAAAAAGTAAAATATATTGTAGTAGGGTTGATAATATTTTCAGCAACAAATGTTTCAGCACAATTCTGGAAGAAACTAAAAAAAGATGCTGAAAAAGAATTAAAGAAAATTGAATTGCCAAAAGAACTTCCTTCTTCTGATGCATTAACTGAAGATGAAGTAGGCAGGGGACTAAAAGAGGCTTTAAACCAAGGTGTTAAAAAAGGAGTATCACAACTTAACCAGAAAGACGGTTATTTTAAAGATGCTCAAATCAAAATACCAATGCCGGAAGAAGCCAAGAAGGTAGAAGAGAAACTAAGAAGTTTAGGACAAGGTAAAAAGGTAGATGAAGCGATTGAGAGCATGAATCGTGCAGCTGAAGATGCCGCAGAAGGATCAAAAGATATATTTGTAGCTGCCATCAAAGAAATGACATTAACTGATGTCATGGGTATTTTAAAAGGAGAAGATGATGCCGCAACTAAATACTTGAACAGAGCGACTCGAGCAGAATTGACTAAAAAGTTTCAGCCGGTAATTAAAATTTCTTTAGACAAAGTAGGCGCAACAAAACATTGGAAAACGGTTTTTGGCACTTACAATAAACTTCCTTTTGTGACTAAGATAAATCCAAACTTAGAAGAATATGTTACGGATAAAGCCTTAAATGGTTTATTTATTCAAGTAGCTAAAGAAGAACTTAAGATTAGAAAAGATCCTGCTGCAAGGGTCACTGACCTATTGAAAAAAGTATTTGGGTAATACCAAATAACAAAAAAAGGTAGAAACATAAATGCTCCTACCTTTTCGAACTAAAAATCAGCAATCTTAATGATTACACCATAAAGCTATTAGCTTATGATGTAATAACAACTATTTTAAATAGGAGTTATTAAGATGTAATTGTTAATCTCTTGGCTACAAACCATCTAAATAAGATGTCAATGCAGCATCAGTCGTTTGGCTTAAGCTCATGTCTATAGTTGAACTGCTGTTAACTGTGCGGCTTTCTGTGTAACTGAATAATTGCCCACTTGCATCCTGAGCCATCATTACAATTTTCACGCTTGATCCATTTGGGATTAGACCAGAAGCCATGTTGTAAACTTGCATTACTGTTTTGCTCGCTGGAATATAAATGAAAATACCCACATTTGTCAAATCATCAACTTGAGAAGTAAATGTAAGTGTATGGCCGCTACCAGTTCCAATTTGTATATCTGCGTTTAACCAACCTAAAGAACTTGTTGTTCCGGTATAATAACCACTATTTGCAAGAGAAAAAGGTGTTCCAGTATTTGACCAATCCACAAAGCTTCCATTATCCGAACCAGTAAAGATTGTCATGCTGCTATTTGGTGCTGCATTTGGCATCCAAAACTCATAAGGACAAACCAATGTTAATTCTTGACTATTTTTTGTGGCTCTAATTCTGATTTCTCCATCCGTTTCTAATACATTACCAGAGGCTACAGTTGGCATTTGCCAATATATCATATCCTTTGGGACATAAAGCTCTACTAAATGGATTGAAAAAGGATAATCAATGGTATCTCCATTACCATCTCTTAAACAATTTTTACCTCCAATTACTTTTGTTCCTTGGTTTCCTGTAATGGTATCATTACTTGAGCCTGTTATTACAAATTCTTGCTCTTGTTGTTTCTTAGTATCCATGTACTGGTTAATAGAATTGTATTCGTTTAACGTTTCTTCAACGGGTGGTTCAATTCTATCTTTTTTACAGCTAATATTAGTTACTGTAATTACAACAATAGTTGTTGCAATTAGCAATGTGGTAATTTTTATTTTTTTCATAATTGATAAAGTGTTACTTGTATGCAGGGCACACAACGGATTTTCTAACTTTTTTAGCATTTCTGTAACCCATCCTATCTCCCTTACAGCCAAAGATATACAATAATCCTAA
>JAJCYO010000094.1 GCA_029262875.1 Flavobacteriales bacterium | reverse complement strand
TTTTAGAAAACAACAAAAAGATACTCTCTATTGTTATTTTAGGTGCTATTGTAATTGTGGTTGGTTACTTCGGATACAAGAAATTAATTATTGCTCCAATGGAATTAGAAGCTCAAGCAGATATGTTTATGGCTGAAAAGTATTTCGAACAAGATTCTTTAGTAAAAGCAATTAATGGTGATGGTTTGCATTATGGCTTCATTGACATTGTTGATGAATACAGTGGAACCAAAGCTGCTAACTTAGCACATTACTATTTAGGAATTTGCTATAGAAACACTGGAGAATATGAATATGCTATTGATGAATTAAAGAGCTTTAGTTCTAGTGACGTTATGATAAGCACTGTTGCTTTAGGTGCCATTGGTGACTCTTATATGGAATTAAATGACATTGATGAAGCAATTAGCTATTATGAAAAAGCGGTTACGAATGGAGACAATGACTTAACTTCCCCAATATACTTGTTTAAGGCTGGTATAGCTTACGAAGACAAACAAGACTTCACAAATGCAGAAGTAAAGTACAATGCAATTAAGACTGATTACCCTGACTCTAAAGAAGCACAAACGATAGATAAATATATTGCTAGGGTAGAATCATTAAAATAATGGCTACAGCAAATAATAATCTTTCTGATTACGATATAAATTCGATTCCGGATGCAAGTAAAATGGTATTCGGAATTGTTGTTTCTGAGTGGAATGACAACATTACTAATGGACTGTTAAAAGGAGCCTATACTACACTATTAAAGCACGGAGCTACAGAAGAGAACATTACAGTAAAGTATGTACCTGGTGCTTTTGAGCTTCCTTTAGGTGCTCAAACATTTTTTGAAAAAACCAATGTAGATGCTGTTATTTGTTTAGGCAGTGTCATTCAAGGAGAAACTAAACATTTTGATTTTGTGTGCGAAGGAACTGCCTTAGGGATTAAAGATGTAGCCCTAAAATATAACAAGCCTGCAATCTTTGGTGTACTAACAGATGGTACACAACAACAAGCCATAGATCGTTCTGGTGGAAAGCATGGAAACAAGGGTGATGAAGCAGCTCTTACTGCCATTAAAATGGTTGCCTTTCAGAAAAACTTATAGGTTTAGTAATACCCCGAGTACTTATTATATCCCCCGTCCTCTTTAGCCCGTTTACGGCCTTCTATTCTTATCTCTTTCAATTTATCTTCCATTAACTCCTCAAGGTCCTTATCTTTCTTAATCTTGATTCCTTTGTCAGAAGTTACCTCTGTCAAACTCACACCTTTATCTTTCTCTATCGGAACAACGATATAATCCATTTCCCATTTATCGTCTTTTTCTCTTTTGCTTTTAAAGAAATAGGCATAACTATCTTTCTTTTTAACGAGCACATCTTTTCTAACAATAAATTCTAAACTATCCTTTTCAAAATTAAAATTGTAATTGTAGAGAAGCGATTTTGCAACTTTAAATTGGACATCTTCATCCTTAGGAAACAAATCAACTCGATCAATGTCTTCCAAGCTTTTGTACAGGTATGAATAATTGATGTTATCGTTAGAAAGCAACTTCCATTCCTCAGCTTTCACAGAAATATTATTTAAAACCAACTTGCAGTTAACATCTGTTCTGACCTCATAGTCTTCTACTCTACTTAGCTTATTAAAGTACTCCCTCACATCTTTTTTATCATAAAATGGAATAAGTAGTGTTGTATAATTCACCAATAAATTATTCCCTTTATTTTTATAGCTGGAGTAGTAATATTTGCTTTTATTCGCCTGAGCTCTTTCCATTTGCTCAGAGCTAATCTGACTCTTCAATTCAATTTTTGCCTCCCTTAATATTTGCTTATAGTATTTTGAATACTGTTTAGGTTTAATCTGATTGCTATCTACCAAAGTCGCTAACAGACTGTATATTGGTTTTTTATAGTCAGCAACAAATGTATAATTTAATATATCAGGAAAAACCAGGTTAGCTATTTCTATAGAATCTTCAAACACACGTATTAAAGAAGAAATCTCACTTTTTTCACTCCCCAATGGGATGTCATAATCCAATAGCTTTAAAAATACATTGTAAGAATTTTTATTTTTTTGCCTTATCAATGACTTTAGGATCGCTATCTGGTACATCGCAGTATCTTCCACATTAGAATAAAGCTTATCCAAATACGGAACTATTACGGTGCTTTTTCTAGATCCCAAGTCTTTAATCATCTGTTCTTTTGCTTCGATGTATTCCTGTGGAAACGGATAATTGGTAATCGTAGTAAGTAATTCAGGCACATCCTTGTCTTCAAAAACAACATGTGTTTTTACCGATTTTAGGGCCCTTTCTTTTTCCAAACTATCAGTAGCATTTATGGCATTAAAGAACATCACCGATTTATCAACAAGCGGAGACACCCCTATAATGGTGTCCATAGGAGTAAACGTTTCAAAAAACTGTTCAACATACTTACTTGGTTTGCTTACCGCATCAGAAGTTGTTTGAAGGGTATAAAATGCCCCATTCCTTAAAATGAGCCTTGCTTTAATTATTCTTACACTATTCGTATCCGTAAAATTAACATCCATGATATAGGTGTCATCTACTTTTTTACTTGTTGTATCTTTTACGATTAACCCATTTTTTTTCTTAATGTACCTTATTTCTCGTGCGTACAAGGAGTCAATATTAGCATATTGTTTATAACGGTGTAGCTTAATAAATTCAACATCTATTCTCTCAAAATTTTCAGAATAATATGATTCTGACTGTTCTTTGGTTTTAAAGTAAGTATCTTCTGTCTTTTTCTTACTTCTCTTTCTATTGTACGCTTTCGTAACAACCTGCTTGTAATCATTTGGTGTTAAATAATTTGAATTGACTTTAAAGTAAAGTAAGGTATCCGTCTTTTCCTTAAAATCAAAAGTGTAAGAGAAATCCGTTATTTTAAATGAATCGAAAAAATCGTTGGTCTTTTTATACGTTGGCGATACATTCGTCATTAAATAATAATATGCTCCTTTAATAACTACTTTTAATGACAAATAGCTTTTGCCATCTTTTGTTTTAGCATAAGCCATTACAGTAGGATATTCAGTGTCCTTTTGGATTTCTTGATCTACCGAATCAATATCCAATTCTTCACAAAATTTATCTACTATTCTTTTTAACTCAAAATCATCTTCCTCAATAAACTTTACATCAAATAAAGAAGCTCGTTTAAGAAAGTAATAGTTATTATCTTTCCTATCATACGCTTCCAACTCAGTATGCCCATATAGCGAAGTTATTTTATTGTTATTCTTAATGTGGTAATATCCAGGCACCTTGATTTCAAAATCCGTTTTAATTGGAGTAATGACTTTCCAGTTTTTAGTCATTCCTTTCAATTTTATATTATCGAAAAAGTCATCTCCATATTTTTGAGCAAAATCATCATTTCCTCCCATTTTAAAGATAAAAATCTGCAGAGGAGTAAGGTATATTTGATAGCGCTGAAAGTTTCCTGTTTTAGTTTTGTTAACGATGTTAATTCCTTTAAACCCATTTTTACTAACTGGTGATTTTGATATTATTTTACCAGGAATATTTTCAAACAATAAGCTATCAATTCTGTTTAAATAGTTTTCTTCAGAAAGTCCATTAAAATAATTATAAGTGCTCACCTGATCAACCCAATAAAATGTACCATTCGTTAACTCTGGCGAGAAGAATTGTCGTTGATAAGATAGAGCTGGTGTCTCATACATCGTCCCCGGGACCATTAACGAAAACAAATCGCTATTGTAAACATTTTTAACCGGCATTACTTTTTTCGCTTTGCTAAACTCTTCCTTTACTTTTTTGGCTTTAGGTGTTATCGTTGTTGACATTGCCTCAACGGTATACCCTTTACTTCTTAACAACTCTATAACCCCTTTTTCTTTTGGTAAGTGAGCTGCACCAATGCCTATAAACAAACTTGTTCCTCCTTTAATAATCGAATCAATATTATTTGCCATGATCGTGTTTCTATCATAAAGCATGTATTTTAAATAATTATCAGAAGTTACAGCTGCCTGGATAGAATCAAGCATATTCAAATCCTTACTTCTATAGGCATCATACAATAAATCATAAGCGGATTTTTCTTTTGTCATTTTTGTATACCATTCTGGAATTTCCTTTTTTTCCATATCTGGCATGGCCGCTAATTTTTTAAAAACCGATGTTGTTTGAAAGGATTCTAAACTATAAACAGGTTTATTGAACTTGCTTCCTGCCTGGTAAATAAACATGTCTAAGAAAGTTTCTTCTTCAAAGTCTGATTTAGATTTATTAGACCTATATAACAGCCAATTGGTTAAATAATGGTCCGTTGACATTGATTTGGACAACGATTTGTTGTCAAGCACTTTGGTTTTGAATGATTCTTGGTAGAATCCCTTGTAGTTTTGACGTTGAATAGAATAATACCCTAAATAATCGTTAGCAAACTCAGAATCAACAATCTCATCCAACCACAAAATAGGATTGGATTCTAATGCAATGGCATCGACACTGCTAATTGATTCAAAAAACTCTTCTCCTAAATGAAAAGCGAGCTTTCCGCTAATATGCATAGTTCCATATAGATACGTATTTTTTTTGAGTCCGTTTCCAGAAACCTCCCACAATAAACCTTGATATTTCTCTTGACTAAAAAGGGTATTAGTAAGAATTAGAAGTAGAATTAAACTTGTTTTTTTCATGCTGCAATATAACAATAATTAACGCTAAAAAAACCTCCAACATTGCGTTGTTGGAGGTTTAATGTTATTCTGATTTATAGGGATTAATCTACAACCTCTACACTGTTCATTTTATCTCCACCTTCAATTAAATCTATCACGTCTTCTCCTTCTATTACTTTACCAAAACAAGTATGGTTTCCATCTAAATGAGCTGTATTATTTCTACTGTGGCAGATAAAAAATTGTGACCCGCCTGTATTTCTTCCTGCATGAGCCATTGACAAGACCCCTTTATCATGATATTGATTCTCACCATCTAATTCACAATCTATTTGATAACCTGGTCCACCTGCACCTGAACCATCAGGACAACCTCCTTGAATTACAAAATCAGGAATTACCCTATGGAATGTTAATCCATTGTAAAATCCTTTTTTCGCTAATGATGTGAAATTTTCTACTGTCTTTGGAGCATCTTTTTCGTAAAACTCCACAGTCATGTCACCTTTGTCTGTTTTAATTATTGCTTTCATTTAAATATATATTGATTATTGTATTTTACCTGCTAATAAATAGAGAACGGCCATTCTAACGGCTACTCCATTTTGTACTTGTTCTAATATAATTGATTGTTTGCTATCTGCAACATCCGAAGTAATCTCCACTCCTCTATTGATAGGTCCCGGATGCATTACCGTAATCTCTTTATCCAAAGAATCTAATAATTGTTTATCCAATCCATAAAGCATTGAATACTCTCTTAACGATGGAAAAAACTTCATGTCTTGTCTTTCCAGTTGAATTCTTAGCATCATTGCTACATCACACCAATTTAAAGCCTCTTTTAAGTCAGTTATCACTTCAACCCCTAAGGAAGAAATGTATTTGGGTATTAAGGTTAGTGGTCCACATACTTTTACATTGGCGCCTAATTTTTTCAAGCAAAAAATATTGGACAACGCCACTCTTGAATGCAGTATGTCTCCTACTATTATAATGTTTTTTCCTTTTAAGTCTCCGTACTTCTCTCTTATAGAGAAAGCATCTAATAAGGCTTGTGTTGGGTGCTCATGCGCACCATCTCCAGCGTTTACAATCTTAGCATCTACATGTTTGGATAAAAAATCTGCCGCACCAGGATTCGGATGCCTCATGACTACCATATCCACCTTCATGGAAAGAATATTGTTCACAGTATCTATTAAAGTTTCTCCTTTGGTCACAGAAGAATTTGATGATGAAAAATTTAGAATATCTGCCGACAACCTCTTTTCAGCAATTTCAAAAGAAAGTTTTGTCCTCGTTGAGTTTTCGAAAAACAGGTTGGCAATGGTAATGTCTCGTAATGATGGTACTTTTTTAATGGGACGATTAATAACTTCTTTAAAATGATCGGCAGTTTCAAAAATCAAATTAATATCTGCTGCAGTAAGATATCTGATTCCTAAGAGGTGACTAACACTTAATTTACTCATCGTCTGGTGTATATAAAATTACTTTATCTTCTCCATCAGTTTCTTTCCAGCTTACTTTAGCGCGTTCAGAAACAATGGTATGTACATTTTTACCTATATAATCTGCTTGGATTGGCAAATGTCTCTCGTACCTTCTATTAATCAACACCAACAGCTCCACCATTTTAGGTCTTCCGAACGCCAACATTGCATCTAATCCAGACCTTATGGTCCTTCCAGTAAAAAGAACGTCATCTACTAATATCACGTTCTTATTTTCTATGTCAAAGTTCATTTCGGTTTTACTTGGCACCAATGGATTGTCTTGCCTTCTATAATCGTCTCTATAGAAAGTAACATCTAAAGAACCCGAAGGGATCTCATTTTTCTTATCAATTGATTTTAGTTCTGCTTTAATTCTGTTGGCCAGAAAAGTACCCCTTGGTTGCAAACCAATGATAATGGTATTCGAGAAATTGCTGTGATTTTCAATAAGCTGATGTGCCAGCCTTTTAATGGTAAGATCAAATTGGGTTGAATCTAATATTATTCGATCACTATGCTTCATTAAAGCACAAAGATATAATATTTATTCAGTATAAAACTTTTTCGAATAAAAAAAGCCTCGGAAAAAATCCGAGGCTTTGTATCATTTATAAAGTGAGTTTTTTACTTCTCTCCTTTTTCAAGATCTGATTTTAAAGCAGAAAGTGCATCTAAATCACCCAATGTTGTTTTCTCAACATTATCATTGATTTTCTTCACTGCTTTAGAAGCTTTGTTAGCGGTTGTCTTTTTCTTAGCCTTAACTTCTGCTTCTGTCTCTTTAAACATGTTTGTGTGAGACAATACAATCTTTTTAGAATTCTTATTGAACTCTAATACTTTAAAGTCAACTTTATCATCTACCTTAAGTAATGATCCATCTTCTTTTTCAGCATTTCGTTTCGTAACAATTCCTTCTACTCCATGCTCTAAAGTAACAATTGTTAATCCTTTAGCAGTAATTTCTGTAACTGTTCCATTTTGAACCGAACCTTCAGTAAAGACAGTTTCATAAGTATCCCAAGGATTATCTTCTAATTGTTTATGTCCTAAACTTAATCTTCTATTTTCTCTATCAATCTCTAAGATGATAATCTCCATTTCATCACCTACATTAGTGATTTCTGATGGATGATTAATTTTCTTAGACCAAGATAAATCTGAGATATGAATTAATCCGTCAACACCCATTTCTAAAGCAACAAATACTCCAAAATCAGAAATGTTAGTTACTTTACCTTTGTGCTTAGATTCAATAGCATATTTCTTTTCTACATCTTCCCATGGGTCTGGTGTTAATTGTTTAACACCTAAACTCATTTTTCTCTCTTCTCTATCTAATGTTAATACTTGAGTTTCGATTTCTTCACCTACTGTAAAGAATTCTTGAGCTGGTTTTAAATGATTACTCCACGTAATTTCAGATACGTGAACCAATCCTTCTACACCAGGAATAACCTCAATAAATGCACCGTAATCAGCAACAACAACAACTTTCCCTTTCACTTTGTCTCCAACTGCTAACTTAGTGTCTAATTTATCCCATGGATGCTCTTGTAGTTGTTTAACACCTAATGCAATTCGTTTCTTATCATCGTCAAAATCAAGAATTACAACATTTAATTTTTGATCTAACTCCAAGAATTCCTCTGGATGGTTAATTCTACCCCAAGATAAATCCGTAATGTGAACCAGTCCATCAACACCACCTAAATCAATAAACACACCATAAGAAGTAATGTTTTTAACCGTACCTTCTAATACTTGTCCGATTTCTAATTTAGAAATGATTTGAGCTTTTTGTTGCTCTAATTCTGCTTCTATTAATGCTTTATGAGAAACTACAATGTTTTTGAACTCTTTGTTAATCTTAACAACTTTAAATTCCATTGTTTTATCTACATACACATCGTAATCTCTAATTGGTTTAACATCAATCTGAGAACCTGGTAAGAATGCCTCTATTCCAAATACATCTACAATTAAACCACCTTTAGTTCTACACTTAACGTAACCTTTAATTACTTCTTGTGTTTCTAATACTTCATTTACTTTATCCCATGCTCTTAAAGCTCTTGCTTTACTGTGAGATAAAATTAATTGTCCATTTTTATCCTCTTGACTTACAACAAATACTTCAACCGTATCTCCTTCTTTTAAGTCTGGATTATATCTAAATTCAGAAATAGAAATTACTGCTTCTGATTTGTATCCAATGTTAATTACAACATCTCTATTCGTCTTTTTTGCAACAACTCCATCCAACACTTCTTGATCTGATATTGACTTTAAGGTATCATCATAAACCTTTTCCATCTCTTTCTGCTCAGTCGCTGAATAGCCATCTTCATATTTTCCAATTTTATCCCAATCGAAATCTGCCAATGGTTTTACTTCTCCTTTTTTCTTAGGAGCAGCTTTCTTCGCTGGCGCCTTTGCTGTAGTTTCAGCTTTCGCTTCTACTTTAGGAGCCTGCTTAGTCGCAGCATCTTCAGTTTTTTCTACCTTCTTTGCTTTTGGAGTTTCTTTTACTTCTTCCGCTTTTTTTGCTTTAGGAGTAGTTTTTTTTGCTGCTGGTTTGTCAGCTTTTTTTGCTGCTGGTTTATCAGCCTTTTTTGCCGCAGCTTTCTTTGGTGCTGCTTTTTTTGCTGCTGGTTTTTTTTCTACAGCTTCTTCTTTTTTTTCTGCCATCATTTTAATCTTTGTATCTCGTTCAAAGTCAGTTATAACGAGAGGTGTTTACTTAGCTATACACTGAAATACAGCCGTTTAATTTTTAAGAGCGACAAAAATATGTTTATTTTTTTTATGGCGCAAAGAATATCAACATTATTACAGCCTCTCATCCAATAAAACGGCTTTATTTTGGTTCAATCTAAAACCAAAAGCATAAATTTGCTTGAGAATTATGAAGAATTTTGACATCCCTACCTATTATAGGAGCTCCTTTATTTCAACAATCAAGGAGCTTAGAAAAAATACTGATCCTCGGAAAAAGGACTTCACACCAACAATACTCGATTTTGGAACTGTACAGTTTCTAATAGCACGACATTTTGGATTTTGTTATGGTGTTGAAAATGCCATTGAGAAAGCATACAAAGCCGTAGAGGAAAACCCTAATAGAAACATCTATTTATTGAGTCATATGATTCACAACCCCACTGTAAATAAAGATTTAGAGACGAAAGGAGTGAGATTTATTATGGATACCTCGGGCAAACAGATTATAAACTGGGATGAACTAACAAAAGATGACATCATTATTATTCCCGCATTCGGAACAACATTAGAGATTGAAGAAAAAATAAAATCTATTGGGTTGACCACTGAAGAATATAATACCACCTGCCCTTTTGTAGAAAAGGTATGGAAAGTTTCTAACAAGTTAGGGGAAAATAATTTTACGGTCATTATTCATGGTAAGCATAACCATGAAGAAACCAGGGCTACTTTCTCTCATAGTGATTCAAGTGGCCCTTCCTTAATTATAAAAGACATTAGTGAGGCAAGATTTTTGGAAAAGGTAATATTAGGTGAGGCTAGTAAAGAAGAATTTTATAGCGTGTTCGAAAATAGATACTCCAAGAATATTGATATTATTAGTCATTTAGATAAAATAGGAGTTGTAAACCAAACCACTATGCTTGCTACTGAAACGCAAGAAATAGCCGATTTCCTAAAAGGAACTATGGCTAAAAGATACGGCTTAGACAACTATAAGGAACATTTTGCTGACACAAGAGACACACTGTGCTATGCAACAAACGATAATCAACAAGCCACTATTGGCCTCCTCAAAGAAGAGGCTCATTTAGCCATCGTTGTTGGAGGGTACAATAGCTCAAATACTTCTCATATTGTTGAAATGTGTGAAGAAAAATTACCTACTTATTTTATTAATTCAGCGTCTGAGATAGAAGATAACCGAGTAATCAACCACTATGACGTTCGTGATAAGATAAGAAATAAAAAGTCAGGGTACTTACCTGATAATAAATCGGTTACAAAGATTATCTTAACAAGCGGAGCATCATGCCCTGACACCATTGTCGATGCTATTTTAGATAAAATATTGAGCTACTTTGAGACTACGATTAGTAAAGAAGAAATTCTAAGTGATTTCAAAAAAATAGAGGAGCTTTAATTTAAACTCCTCTATGAAACGTTATCCCCAAGTCCCTTTAAAGGCAATGTCTTCAATGGGTTTTCTTTCTTTCACTCCAGATTCTCCCTCATAATAGCCTAATGCAATTGCGGTAAGAGGTTTAAATCCTTCTGGAATATTCAATTTATCAATTGCATTTTGTGGAATAATACCTCCCATTTGATGTAGGTGTATACCCATCGCTGAAGCTTGCACCGTTAAGTTCCCATCAGCTAAGCCTAAATCATGTTCCGCAGTAGCGTTTACATTCTCATTTTTATCATAATTAGTACTTACCACAGCTATAACAAGAGCACCAGCATTTGCTGTCCAACCTTGATTCCCTTCAAGTAAAGATTCATGCAACGCTTTAAATTCAGCTATATCCTGTCTTAATGCATAAACAAATCGCCAAGGCTGTTCATTAAACGCTGAAGCTGCTTTTCCTGCCGCTTCAAATAATGTTTTTAAATCATCTTCTGTTAATGGTTTGTCTGTAAATTCATACGGACTAAATCTTTCTTTTATTAAATCTAATACTTCCATGTTTTAATTTTTTACGAGTTCTAAATATGTTTTATATGTAAGTTGTTGAGGAACAGCGATCGAAAACAACCTTGTATCCTTATTAACAACTATGTTTAATTCCTTTTCATTTTCTACGATTACAAAATCATGTTCCAACAATCCTTTCCCATCTATGGAGGCTTCGCCTTCCAATAGGTAATAAGAATGTATTTTAGTTGCGTTAAGCGCTAACTGATGATTTCCAACGGGCAAATTCACTTCATTGATCTCCACCCCTTCTGAGTCCATTTCTACTGGACCACCATGGCCAATGTAATTTTTATATGAAATTCCATTTTCTTCATAGTAGTTCATATCGGCAGACTTATAATCGTTGTATGTTGCTTCTTGCAGCATTGTTTTTCTAATGTTTGGGTCGAACCAAACTTGAAACATTCTACCTCCTTCCAAAATTCGTTCGGCATGTGTTATTCCATTTCCTGAACGAATAATTTGGGCATCCCCCTTATTTAAAGGTAACCATCTATCAAACTTACTATCATAATGCTCTATTCCTCCATCTATAACAAATGACATGATCTCAAACATCTTATGAGGGTGTTCACCTATTAGTCCGCCATTATCTGACCATGCATTGGCCCAATAGAATAAACTCGAATAGGGTTGTTGCGTTCCTCCATCTTGAGGAAAACCAATGGGTTTGTTCTCTAAGATCGCCCCACCAGCAAAAGCTCCAGTGGCTTGATCTTCTACTTTTAAAATTTTTACTGACATAATTTATCCTTTTTCAATTACATGTATATACATACATTTATTTAAAATTTTTTTATTCTCTAATTTTTTCTAAAAGTTCATTCAAAAGTTTTGCTTCTTTTTCCGTCAGTTTGGTTTTCATATTATCAAATTTCTGCATACCCTTTCCTGCTTCCACCAACAGATCCAATCCTTTCTCAGTTATTCTAACATCCACCTGCCTCCTATCACTCTCACAAGTCACCCGTTCTATCAATTCTTTTTTTCTTAGCTTTTCTACCAACCTACTTGCATTGGACATTTTGTTTATCATCCTACTCATAATGTTGTTGACAGAAATTGCATTTCCTTTTTGACCTTTTAAAATGCGTAACACATTATACTGTTGTGAACTTATGCCAAAAGGCTTTAAAACTTTATTGGACTCTGAATCCAACCAATTTCCAGTAAACTCAATATTGAGCACCGCTTTTAAAAACTCCGATGAAAACTTTTTTTGTTGTAACTCCTCTTCTAACCTCATAATAATCTTTTACACTGCAAATATATACACAAACATTTAATGTATATACATATATTTAATTTATTTTTAAGGAGAAGTATTTTTCTTCTCCTTAAATTTTATGCTAATTCGGTTAAAGCACCATTGATATTGCCCTCTACACGCGACAATACATCCGAAACGTCTGACTTGACAAACTTATCTCCTGTAATGTGCTCATACAATTCAATGTATCTTTCTGATACTTCATTAATGAAATCCTCAGACATCTCAGGAATTTCCTGTCCATCTAATCCTTGAAAACCATTCTCTATCAACCATTGGCGAACAAACTCCTTAGACAGTTGCTTTTGTTTTTCATTGGCATCTTGTCTCTCTTGATAACCTTCTGAATAAAAATAACGAGAAGAATCTGGCGTATGAATCTCATCAATTAAATAAATCTCACCGCCTGCTTTACCAAACTCATATTTGGTATCTACTAAGATGAGTCCTTTTTCTGCTGCTATCTCTGTTCCTCTTTGGAAAATTCTTCGCGTATAATCTTCTAATTTCAAATAGTCCTCTTCTGAAACAAGTCCTTGAGACAATATTTCTTCCCTACTAATGTCCTCGTCATGCCCAACATCTGCTTTTGTTGTTGGTGTAAGAATAGGCTCAGGGAATTTATCATTCTCCTTCATGCCATCAGGCATAGCAACTCCACACAACATACGTTTTCCATCTCTGTATTCTCTCCAAGCATGCCCTGACAAGTATCCTCTAATAACCATTTCTACTTTAAAAGGCTCACACATTTTACCAATTGTAACACTTGGGTCTGGCACATCAATTACCCAGTTTTGAACAATATCTTCTGTCGCTTTTAAGAATTTAGCAGCTATCTGATTCAATACTTGTCCTTTAAAAGGTATTGCTTTTGGTAATACTACATCAAATGCAGATATACGATCTGATACGATCATTACCAATAATTCATTATCTACTGTGTACACTTCTCTTACTTTCCCTCTGTAATACTTTGTTTGATTGGGAAAGTTGAAGTTTGTTTCTTTTATCGCGTTGCTTTGCATAGTTCTATAATTTTTAGATTACAAATCTAAAAAAGGCAATGGTTTCATCCCACTACCTTTTTAAAAAGTAATCAACTTTTATTAACAACTTATATTTTAGCTAAAGCATCTTCTAAAACAAGCTTCACCTCTTTTGCAAATGGTTCAACACCATCATTTTCTATCACCGTCATTGCCACTTCCGGATCTATTATAGAAACATCAACGCTTCCATCTTTATTTTCTATAACAGTAACATTACAAGGTAGCATAATCCCAATCTTTTCTTCTTCCTCTAATGCCTGATAAGCATAATTTGGATTACAAGCTCCCAAAATTTTATATTGCCCGATATCTTTATCCAACTTACTTTTCATGGTGGCTTGCATATCTATTTCTGTAAGAATCCCAAAACCTTTTTCTTTTAATGATTCTTTTATTTTCTCCTCAGCTTCAGAAAAGCTGTAAGAAGTCGTTTTATTTAAATAATACATATCTAATAGTTTTAATTTCAATACAAAGATACGAATCTAATTTTACATATATAGTTTTTTATATATGTTTTATAGCAACAAAAAAAAGCCTATCATTTCTGATAGGCTTCTAAATAACTTAACGTGTATATATTTAAACTACTTTCACATTCACTGCGTTCATCCCTCTTTTCCCCTCTTCTAGTTCAAATTCAACTTCGTCACCTTCGTTGATTTCGTCAATTAAACCAGTTACGTGTACGAAATGGTCTTTTTCTGATCCTTCTTCTGAAATAAAACCAAAACCTTTGGTAGCATTGAAGAATTTTACTGTTCCTTTATTCATTATTCTTATTTATTAATTAATATTGGATACAAAACTAATGTTTTTTTTGCTATTTACATAAAAATCACATTTTTCTGCATATCTGAAGTGAATACATGCCTACCATTTACAACTATTATCAGATAAAACGCTAATAGTTAAAATTCCTACTACCTTTGCCACTTAATCAGAAATGGGATTAAATATAAATTGCCATTTCACAAACAATTTATATGTCGTTTAACTCATTAGGATTATCAGATTCTCTATTAAAAGCTGTTGGTAAACAAGGCTATACCACCCCATCTCCCATTCAAGAAAAATGTATTCCTGTTGTATTACAAGGTAAAGATGTCTTGGCTTCAGCTCAAACAGGAACAGGAAAAACCGCTGGATTCACATTGCCCCTTTTACAAATCTTATCTAAAAGACAGCAATCACAGCAACGACCAATACGATCATTAATATTAACGCCAACGAGAGAATTGGCGGCTCAAATATTGGAAAACGTAAAACAGTACAGTACTTTTTTAGACATTAGATCTACCGTAATATTTGGAGGCGTTAATCAAAACCCACAAGTTAAAGCGCTAAAAAATGGTGTAGATGTATTAATTGCTACCCCAGGACGTTTATTGGATTTACACCAGCAAGGTTTATTGAGGTTAGACCGAGTAGAAATATTAGTGCTGGACGAAGCGGACAGAATGCTTGATATGGGGTTTCTGAGAGATATTAAACGAATTTTAGCATTACTACCTTCTAAAAGGCAAAACCTGTTGTTTTCAGCTACTTTCTCCAAGGACATTAAACAATTGGCCAACGGTTTTTTACATCATCCAGTTTTAGTGGAAGCTACTCCAGAGAATACTACTGCAGAAAAGGTAAATCAAAAAATCTACCATGTTGACAAGGTTAAAAAACGTGCTATAATTATCAAACTAATTAAGGATGGCAATTGGCAGCAAGTTTTAGTTTTTACAAGAACGAAACACGGAGCCAATAATTTGTGTAAAAAGATGTTGGCGCAAAACATTTCTGCAGCAGCCATTCACGGTAATAAAACGCAAGGAGCAAGAACTAAAGCTTTGGCTGGTTTTAAAGATGGCGCTATTCGAGTATTGGTTGCCACTGATATTGCTGCTCGTGGTTTAGACATTCCGTTATTGCCACATGTAGTCAATTTTGAATTGCCTAACATACCCGAAGATTATGTACACAGAATTGGTCGTACTGGAAGAGCTGGAGCCAATGGCATCGCTATTTCTTTGGTTGCTCATGATGAGGCACCTTACCTTAGAGACATTGAGAAGTTATTGAAGCAATCTTTGCCAACTGGAGTTATTGAAGGGTTTGAACAAGGTCCTGCTCCAGCAATTGACCCTAATGCATCAAAACAAAACAATCATCGCAGGAAACCGAAGAAAAAAAATGGTGATGGCAATTGGAACAGGAATAAAAAGAGCCATTCAAACAATAGAAACCGCAATAATTCAAACAGGAGAAGTAATTAATTGGCATGGAAAATTTTAAAGATTTAGGTATTGATAGTGATTTCATTAAAGGCTTAATTGAGCTGAATATTATTACACCTACAGAAATACAAGCAGAAGTTATTCCGCTATTGTTGACCACTAAAACTGATTTGGTTGGACAAGCAAACACCGGCACTGGTAAAACTGCTGCCTATGGCCTACCTTTACTACAAGGTATAAATCCAAACAGCAGCGTGGTGCAAGGAATTGTATTGTGCCCTACCAGAGAATTGGGGCAGCAAGTTGCTAAGCAATTGTTTCGTTTTACCAAATACACGCACAAGATTTTTACTGAAGCCGTTTATGGCGGTGCTCCAATAGACAAACAAATAAAGAATTTAAACCGACCTACCCACATTGTGGTTGCTACTCCAGGAAGGTTAATTGACTTGGTAAATAGAAAAGCGGTTGATTTAAAGCATGTTAAAACCGTTATTTTAGATGAGGCTGACGAAATGCTGAGCATGGGGTTTAAAAAGGAATTGGACCAAATACTCAACTTTATACCAAGTGCTGAGCAAACGTGGTTATTTTCTGCAACTATGCCTCATGGAATTAGGCAAATTATTAATGAACACATGGCTGAGGATGCTCACAGAATTGAGGTGAGCAATAAAAATGTGGTAAACAAGAACATCGAACACCAATACATTGTTTGTGATGAAATAGAAAAACTCAACGAAATCATTCGATTTTTAAAAGGGCAAGGTGAAAACCGAGGCATTGTGTTTTGTAAAACCAAAGCCACCACTCAAAAATTAACCAAACAGCTCATTGCTAAAAATGTAGCTGCCGATTGCATTCATGGTGATTTATTGCAAAAAGAAAGAGATAAAGCCATGCGTGCCTTTAAAAACAAAACAGTTCAGTTATTGGTTGCAACTGATATTGCTGCCAGGGGAATTGATGTTGAAGCGTTGTCGTATGTGGTCCATTACCAATTGCCAGACCAAGAAGAGTATTACACGCACCGAAGTGGAAGAACCGCTCGTGCTGGCAAAAATGGCGTTTCTTTAAGCTTAGTTACTTCTATGGAAATGAAGCAATTACGCTATTTGGAAAAAAACTTAGGAATTAACTTTAATCAAGTTAAATAAGCCTCAACAGCATTAGCTAATAATGGTGCTGCTGCTCCTGAATTTCTAAACCACAGTTCTGGTTCTATGAGTTCTAATTCTACCAAAGCCAACTTACCATCGTTATCCCAAGTAGCATCTACCCTGCCGTAAAGCGGCATGGTTTTGCATTTTGAAACAACGTGCTGTACAAAATCAATCTCTTCTGCTGATGCCTCGTAATGATGTACGGTTCCTCCATGATCGTCTTGCACTCTAAAATCTCCTTGTTTTGCTTTTTTCAATACAGCATGACTGTACTTCCCTCCAAACACCATAAAGGAAACTTCTCCTTTTTCTACAATGTTGTTTTGAAAAGGTTGTATCAACATGGCCTCCACAGCTATGAGTTCTTTATAGATCACCTCGTGCTGTTCCGATTCTCCTTGTTTAATGTTGTAAGTATGTCTTGCTCCACCCGAGACTGCTGGTTTTAATATAACATGTTCCCAACCTGATTCAGCAATTACTTGGGCTAAGCTTCGCGTATCGCCAATTTCGACAATGCTGGTGGGTACAATGTTAACATCCTCCTGTTCTAAATCTTTCAGGTAATGTTTGTCCATATTCCATTTAATCTGCTCCAATGGATTGATGAGCTGCGTCAATTGACTTACATGCTCTAACCACAACGAAAACTCCTCAAAACGATCAAAATAATCCCAGGTAGCCCTAAACAATACATATTTGGTGGTTGTCCAATCAAAATCAGGGTTATCCCAATTGATACGGTGTACTTTTAAGCCTTTGGCTTCTAATGCTGTAATGACCAATTTGTCCTCTAATAATACATTATCAATGTATTCATCTCGAAGAGCAGGATTGATATAGCGTGCATCAGTGAGTATGGTAATATCGTAGTTCATCAACCGCTACTTACCAACTACCTCCTGCTCCACCACCACCAAAGGAACCTCCTCCGAAACCACCAAAGCTACCTCCTCCAGAACCAAAGTTCCCAAAAGAACCGCCATGGCTTCTACTTGAGGCATTTATTATCGCCCAGGCAGCCCAAAACCCCATACCATTAGTGGCCGCATATTTTCGAGTTTTACCAGCTTTTACAATCATAATTAAAATGAAGATAAAAATAACTCCTGCAAAGGGTAAAAAGTTCTTAAAATTAGCTTTCCCACCATAGTCATCTGCAGAATATTCTCCTGCTGTTATCTCCATTACCGTAGTAGCTGCACTGGCAATTCCACTATAATAATCTTTCTGCTTAAAATGAGGGATCATTTCATTCTCCACAATACGCTTGGCAATAGCATCTGGCAATACTCCTTCTACGCCATAACCTGTAGCAATAAATGCTTCTCCTTTTCCATCTATCTCTTTTGGTTTTACCATAATGACAATACCATTGTCAAACTGAGCATCACCTACTCCCCATTTTTCTCCTAATTCATAAGTAAATGCTGCTTTATCATAACCACATAAATCAGTTACAGTAACAATTAGTATTTGTGTTGATGTGGTGTCATTAAATGCAATTAAAGCTTGCCTTAATCCTTGTTCTTCTCCATCGGTCATTACACCCGCATAATCTTGTACTAAGTCGTTTACAGGTTTTTGCTCTAACAAGCAATCTTGGGCCATTCCGTTAGAGATGCCTAACAGTACTATAAAAACGAATATTAATGTTCTTTTCATGTTTCTTGTTTTATTCACCAAATGAAATGTCATCTGATAATTCGTTGGCATCATCACTTTGGTAAGGAAAATGCGTTTTTAATTGTTCTCCTGCCAATTGAATTCCACCGGCTAATCCTTCTGCAAAGTTGCCTTCTTTAAAATTTGCTATCATAAAGTCTTTGGTCGTATCCCAAAAATCATTCGCCACCTTAGCATTGATGCCTGCATCGCCCAAAATGGCTAATTTTCTGTCTTCTACTGCCAAATAAATAAGCACTCCGTTTCTTAATTCGGTTTTTTGCATTTCCAATTGGTCAAACATAAACGCTGCATGATCCAGTACATCTTCTTTACATTTTCTTTCGATGTGTACTTTAATCTCTCCCGATGTGTTTAACTCTGCTGCTTTTACTGCAGCAACAATTTGTTGCTGTTCTTGTTCTGTAAATAAATCTCTTGCCATCTTTTGTCTCAATTTTCCCACACATCAGTATGGGAGGATTATTAAAATTCTACTTTTGGAGCATTTTCAGCACCTTCTGTTATTGCCGTAAATAATTCTTTCTTTTCAAACTCTCCTTCTTCTCCAAACCACCCTATTGCCATCTTTCTAAATTTACCTCTAATGTGAGAATTATAGGTCTTTACCGCGCCATTGTATTTTTTTCTAGAAACACCAATTCTATTTTCTGTCCCTTCTAATTGAGCTTGAAATTCGCTAAAATTTGCTGTTGATCTAATTTGCGGGTAGGCTTCAAATGCCAAATTAATTGCAGAATTAATTTTTCTTCCCGCTATTTCTAAATCCTTTGGAGTCTTTGCTCCTACTATTCCTGCCCGTGCATTGGTGACACCCATTAATATTTCTTTTTCATTTTCTGCTGCTCCTTTTACAGTTTCAATTAAACTTGGTATTAAATCCGCTCTCCTCTGATAGTCTACTTGAATGTCAGCGAACGTTTCATCTACTTCTTCTTGGTATTTTATTGCGCTATTATAAACTCCATTAGAATAAACGACTCCAATTATTCCAATCGCTACTATAATTCCAATTGCTATTAATAAGTTTTTCATGTTTTTTTTAATTAAGGGTTATTAAAAAATCCTGTTTGCACAGGATTTTTTATGGTTTATATCAATTCTATACTCTGGTTAATAAATTTCGTTAATTCTTCGCCTTTCAGCATGTTTTGTGATAACAAGGCTAAATCAGCGGTACGTTTCGTTATTTCAGTTTGTTTCTTCTTGTTTTTCTCGTTCAAAATCTTGCTAATTAGTGGATGATTGGTGTTTACAACCAAGTTATACGTATCTGGCATTGCTCCTCCAAACATGTTCATTCCTCCACCACCTACTGCACTCATATCTTTCATTCTCCTCATAAACTCTGGTTGAACGATGGTCATTGGTTGATCCGTTTCACTCATGCTCTCGAACTGAACGGTAAACTTTTCCTTGGACATTACTCCTTCAATTACCGGTTGTAATTTTTCTTTTTCTTTGTCATCTAGTTTAGAAGGAATTTCTTCATCCTTGTTAATCAGCTTATCAATGGTATCTGCATCTACTCTTGCAAAGGTAGTATTCTCCATCGTTTGCTCTAACTTTCCAACTAAATGAGCCGTTAAATGCGTATCCATCACCAATACTTCATATCCTTTTGAGGTTGCCGCATTAATGAATGAATGCTGTCCTTCTACATCATTGGTATATAAATAAACCAATTTATCATCCTTGTCTTTTTGAGACGGAGTTATTTTCGCTGTTAATTCTTCCATGGTGTAATATTTACCATCGGTAGTTTTATATAAGGCAAACTTCTGGGCTCTTTCTGCAAATTTTTCATCTGATAACATTCCGTATTCGATGAAAATCTTAATGTCATCCCATTTACTTTCAAAATCTGCTCTGTCTTTCTTAAACAACTCTTCTAACTTATCAGAAACCTTTTTAGAAATATGGCTTGCAATTTTCTTCACAGCTCCATCTGCTTGTAAATAAGATCGAGAAACATTTAATGGAATATCTGGAGAATCAATTACACCATGTAACAATGTTAAAAAATCAGGGACTATTCCCTCTACAGAATCAGTAATAAACACTTGCTTGGAATACAATTGGATTTTATCCTTTTGCACTTCCATGTTTGCACTAATTTTTGGAAAGTATAATATACCTGTCAAATTAAAAGGATAATCTACATTCAAATGAATGTGGAATAAAGGATCCTCAAAGTTCATAGGGTACAGTTCTTTATAAAAACCATTGTAATCTTCATCTTTTAATGAAGATGGCGATTTTGTCCAAGCTGGAGAGGGGTTGTTAACGATGTTGTCAACTTTAATTTC
>JAJCYO010000093.1 GCA_029262875.1 Flavobacteriales bacterium | reverse complement strand
GACTGTTACTGTTGAACCAGGAAAAGTTTGCGTTACCGGAAATGGAATAAATGCTGCAGTTGGAATTGGGAATACCAGTACTTGTCCGTAAGATGTATCTATACAACCAAATGGAGATGTCGCTATTAACTGAACAGTATAAATCGTATCGTTAGGGCCGGGATTAGTGTAGGTATGTGTAGGGGTTGGTCCAGTTCCAGTTACTCCATCACCAAAATCCCACTGATATTGAACCGCTCCTAAAACCGATGGGAAAACCACTATTAGTGGACTACATCCAGAATCAGGGTTAGTGCTAAAACCAAATTGTGGTTCAGGAAAAACCAGCACACTATCTACTATCGTATCAGTACAGCCATTTGCACTGGTAGCGATTAATGTAACAATATTATTATCAATGAAAAGTGTAGTATTGTTATACGTGTGCGTAGGATTAGTAGAATTATCCAATGGTGATCCATCTCCAAAATCCCAGCTATAGGTAACCGCCCCAGTTGAACTGTTCGTGAAATTCACTACTAAAGGAGCACAATCTAAAGTCGCATCATGTGTAAAACTAGCTATAGGATTTGGGTAAACCGTTATTAATTGAAAAGTAGTATCTGCACATCCAAATAAGGTTTGTGAAATCAGTGTTACTGTGTAGGTGGTATCAACTCCAAAGTTGTTAATGTATGTATATGTTGGATTAGTAGCTGTAGATGTATTTCCATCTCCAAAATCCCATAAAAAATTTACAGCATTTGGTGAAGAAGTATTAGTGAAATTTACAACCAATGGAGAGCATCCTGAAATAACATCTGGTGTAAAGTTAGCGGTTGGTGCAGTTTCTACAGTAACCAAAATGGTATCAGAAGCAGCACAAAAAGCAGTACTTACATCAAGAATTACATTTACAGGGCCAGAGGCGGTATATATGTGGGTTGGATTTTGTTGTGTGCTTGAATTGCCATCTCCAAAATCCCAGTTCCAATTAATAATAGGGTCTCCGGGAGAACTAGTTGATAAATCTGTAAATGAAGCAACTTCATTTTCACAAACGCTTGTAGGAATAAAAGCGGGGACCGGTGACTGAAAAACATCCATCACTTGAACAATAGTATTTACACATCCATTTGCACTGGTTACATCTAACTGAACATTATAGCTTCCTGGTGCTCCATAAAATTGCGCTGGAGGGTTTTGTAAATTACTAAAATTCCCATTGTCAAAATCCCATTGCCATGTCACAGCATCAACAGAAGAAAAATCTGTATAGGTAACTGTCATGCTATCACATCCATTATTATTATCGAAATTAAAATTAGCTGTAGGGCTAGGTAAGACATGTAAGGGTATCGTAGCAGTATCGGTACAACTTGCTGTCCCTCCAGTTATGAAAACAGCAAATTGAATAACATAGTCTCCAGTAAAATTATAAGTATGAGAAGTCCCACCTGCTCCAGAAGCAATCCAACCTGTGCCGTCCCCAAAATTCCAAGAATAAGCATTTGCACCACCTCCTGACAGGTCTCCGAAAGTCACTGTTTCTCCTTCACAAATCGTGTCTTTACTTATTGTTAAGGCAGCTGTTGGCGGAGGCACTATTTGTATCGTAATATAGGCTGTATCTAAACCACAAAAACTACTATCTACTAACATAACATTATAGGTTCCTATTCCAGGATAAGCCATTGTAATTGGTGGATTGTTTGGAGGCCCCCATGGTTGCCAACCGATTATTGAATCAACTCCTTGCCCCCAATAATCCCCAAAATTCCACCACTCATACCGCTGAGCGGTATTACCATTTGCAAAACAATTTCTTGTAGTTGTATTGGTAAAATCCACAATAGTGTCAGGATAACATAACAATACATCCGTAGCCGTAATTTGAGCATCATCTAAGTCCCAAACCTGAATTGGAAAGAACGTATTGACAGAAGGATTTCCTTGATTACAATAGTTTTCTGCTGTTAAAGTAACAGCCACATCACAGTTCACAGTTCCCGGAAGGTATACATGTGAAATTGTTTGGCCAGCATTTGTTTCATCAAGATTTAAAATTGGAGAACCATCTCCAAAGTCCCAAGTGAAATTAGTTGTTGGTGAAACGTTTTGAGTATTATTATTAAAATTAAAAGAAGCTGGTGCGCAACCATTAATAGGATCACCAAAAGGAATAACAATAGATGCTGTTGGTACTTGTTCCATTACTACAACCCCTGAAACTACGCAACCATTAGAATTATCTGTTAAGGTAACAATAAATGTATCTACTGCTGGATTGTAAATATGTGTAACGAAAGCTGGCGGAATAATACTTGCCCCATTATCATTCGGAGAACCATCACCCCAATCTATAGTGTAATTTCCGACTGGTATGTCTGGTTGAAGGAATAAAGAAAAATTTCCTCCTGTACAGCTTATCCAATATGGATTATTTCCAAACACACCCAATCCATCTAACAATTGAGGACATTGAGAAAATGAAGATTTTATCCCACTAAAAGAGAATAAAATAAGAAGTATATAAAAACTGTACTTTTTTAGCATGATTAATAGTACGTAAAAATGCTAAAAAAGGTACAGTAATTCAATGATTTTCATCAAATATTAGCAAAGCATAAAATTATTAGAAATAAGCTCTTGACTTTCTCCTTTTGTATTTTGACGTGCTAATCTTTATAGGTTTATTTTTTGGATACTTTACTGTAAATGTTAAATCTATTGTTTGAGTTTGATTGGGCTCAATATTGTAGATCCATTTCAGCTCTCCAGTTAAATCGTTCTTTTTGGCCTTAGAAATTTCAACTGCAGAAACTTCTATATCGCTATCTTGAGAAACAGGAAGTTGATCCAACACTTCTATATTTATAGGTATTTTACGGTTATTTTTAACCACCATTCTGTAGGAGTGAGTTTCTTTTCTATTAGACCCTATCACTTTTTTTGAACTAAAATCTTTCAATTTGGTTCTTGTTATCAATACTTTTTTATCTCTTCCTAAAGAAATATCTAAGGTATCACTGACATTACGTGTTGAAATATATGATCGTCCAACAAATGTTCCTCCAAAATAAATATTAGCGCTTCCTTCAATTAAGTTCAGTTCTTGCCAGTTTGGTATTCTAGCCATTAGAAAGGCATCTTTTTCCATTTTTGGAACTGCATAATACTTGTATAAAGTTGGCAACTCGTATTCAACTACATCAACTATATACGGTTTATCATCTGATGGAATCGTATAAGCTTTTTTAATTTCAAATTCCGCACTTAGTTCTGGAACAAAAATATTCTCAAAAGCTGATGCAGGAATATTTACAGGAACGCTGTTATTTCCATTAAAATATTCATTTTGTGTTAACCCCTCGTTTTTCAACATTCCATCTTTTTCAAAAAAGATATTTTGTTGTTCTAAACTCTTTTGTTGGTACATGTTCGAATTACTTCGTTTCTTTCTTCCTGAACTATTATAATTAACCTTATAATTTAAATACCAAGGTGACATTTTTGGCTGAGTAGCACTGACAGTAGGGTCTGCTGTGGATAATTTAAAATTGATATCTTTCCAGTCTATGTCCGTATTATTGTAAACAAATGCCTTATACTCCAAGTTTATAGGTTTATTAATATCCTCGGCTCTTATATCATATGAAGGAGTCCAACCTGCATTGCTTACAATATATTTTAAATCTATTTGTGTAGTTCGAGGTACAATTGTATTTAATAACAACGTAATTTCTCCTCGAGAATAAGTTGTTTTAGCATTGAGCTGGTACAATTCGCTATTAATCCTATTTATGCTCTTAGAATTTTTGCTCATTCCTCTATCAATCTTCGATATAGCTTTATTGATTTCCATTATTCTTGAACGATAAAAATCTGCTGCTTGTTTTAATTCTACAATGGAAACACCTTTATCGTTTCCTCCTATTTTCTTGTTTTGCAACATCATATCTTTCTCAATACCATAAGCATCTTTATCATTAAGAAAGGCTATATTTTTCTGGTTTAACAAATCCAATGAATCTTAAAAATACATCAGTTTGGGTTTTTATTTCACATTGGTTATTAAATCTATTTATTGAGAAATTGCCATTAAAGCTAAATCATTAGTAGTAGAAAGTTTAATTTTTGTTGAATTAA
>JAJCYO010000092.1 GCA_029262875.1 Flavobacteriales bacterium | reverse complement strand
TGGTGATGGAGGAACATCCACTCAAACAGCACCAAGTTACACTTATTTTAATCCAGGAACATACACAGTTACTTTAACTGCTACAGGTTCAGGAGGACAAGATGTACAGACGCAGCAGTTAATTATTGAAGTATATCAAGTTCCTACTGCGTTTTTCACAGTATCTCCAACAACTGTTTTCATTCCTAATGAACCTGTCTTGTTGTTTAACCTTTCCAATTTTGCTTCATTCTATTTTTGGGATTTTGGAGATGGAAACACATCAACAGATGAATTTCCTCAGCACATTTATACACAAACGGGTGTTTATGATATTATGTTGATTGCTTCAACACCAAACAATTGTATAGATACATTTATACTGTCTTCCGCAGTGGAAGCATTGTCAGAAGGCGGTATATCAATTCCTAATGCCTTTACACCAAGCACAGGTGGAGGAAATGGAGGATTGTTTACGCATAGTGATACAGATAATGACGTTTTTCATCCAATAATAATTGGAGCTGAAGAATATGAACTGAATATATTTAATAAATGGGGAGAATTACTTTTTATAAGTAAAGATGTAAATATAGGTTGGGATGGATATTATAGAAATGAATTAAGTAAACAAGATGTTTACGTATATAAGATACAGGTGTTATTCATTGATGGTAGAGCAGAGTCTTACACTGGTGACGTAACATTATTGAGATAAATATCAAATTAGAATGAGGTATTTAATAATTGCGATTTTTTGGATGTTTGCTAATACAGCGTACACACAAGATCAGTCAAAAGATTTTAATAAATCATTTAACATTGCAACTAAGAAATACCAGATGGGGGATTATTATGGAGCCCTGAAAATATATGATGGTTTATACAAGCAAGATGCCGAACATAAAGAACTAAACTTTAACATGGGTGTTTGTAATTATAACATCAAGAACTATAAAAAAGCCGAAGAACATTTTCTTAAATCTAGTAGTGCAATCAGTTTAGAATTGTTTAGGTACAAAGCATCTATTGCACACATCAGTATGAAGTTTAAAAAAGCGTTGAATTATTACAATGCTTACAAATTAATCTCGGGAGAAAAAGACCTGCCGAATGAAGAGATTAATAGGCTGGTTGCAAAAGTGAAATATGCTGAAAAAGCAGTTTTAGATAAACGGAATGTTCTTATTCAAAATGTTGGTGCAACGATAAATTCAGAACAACCTGAATATGTTCCGTTGATTTCTGCTGACGAAAAAATGATGCTGTTTACATCTAGGAGACCTGGAAGTACAGGAGGACAATTAGATCCAAACGGACGACCTTTTGAAGATATATACATGTCTACTAAGATAAATAATTCATGGACAGCACCACAATCATTAAAAAAAGGAATTAATACAGCAACAAATGACGCATGTGTTGGACTCTCAGCAGATGGACAGAGGCTCTTTCTTTTTAAGCCGTCAGAAGATTTAAGGTCAGGAGATTTATATGAAAGTAGAATGGGATTGGATGATTGGGAGGCTCCCGTTAAGTTAGGGTCAGACATCAATTCAGAGTACATCGAAACAAGCGCATCCATTACTTTAGATGATAAAGTATTGTATTTTTCAAGTGATAGACCTGGGGGTTATGGAGGAAAAGACATTTACAAGGTGATGATGCTACCTAATGGAAAATGGAGTAAGGCAATGAATTTAGGTCCAATAGTTAATACACCTCATGATGAAGACGCACCTTTTATTCATACTGATAAGAAGACCCTTTACTTTAGCTCTAAAGGACATCAAAACATGGGTGGATATGATGTGTTTAAAACGGTTTATGAAAAAAGAGTCTGGTCAACTCCAGAAAATCTAAAGTTCCCAATCAATACTGTACGGGATGACATCTTCTTTGTACTTTCTGCCAGTGGAAAGATTGGTTACTATTCATCCTCTCGTGATGGAGGTTACGGTGGACAGGATATATATAAAGTAGTGTTAAAGGATGAGTTTGTAAAACAGCATGTGTTAAAAGCAGTTGTAAACTCTAAAAACGGCAAAACACCGCTTTCTGCGAAAATTACGTTAATAGAAAACGAATCGAAAAAAGTACAAGGAATTTACAAATCAAATAATAATACTGGAAAATTTATTATGTTAGTTGATCCAGAAAAATCATATAACATTATTGTCGAATCGAAGAGCTATCACGCTTATACAGCTGAATTAGAGTTCGATGTAAATAGTGATAAGCGATTTGAATTTAAATTAGAGAAGAAAGACGTAAGTGATAAATAAACTGAAAGTTATACTCATCATTAGTATGCTTTCAACCTTTCTTGGCGGCAGTTGTCAAGATATGCAGTTTACCCAATTTAATGCTGCCCCTCTTTATTTGAATCCTGCTTTTACTGGGGCTACTTTAGAGCATCGTTTTGCTACCAATTACCGTAACCAATGGACGGCTATACCAGGGCATTTTGTAAATTACACCTTTGCTTATGATTATAATTTAGCAGAATTTAATAGCGGTTTAGGGCTGCTGTTTGCGAGAGAACAGGCAGGTTCTGGTAGTTTAGGGAATACAGAAATAGGATTCCTTTATTCTTATCATTTTAGAATTGATAAGAAAATATTTATACAACCAGGAATTAAATTTAATTACATTTCAAGAGGGGTAGATTTCGCTAAACTGGTGTTTAACGATCAGTTAGCAAGAGGTGGACCTGCTAATGGACCAAGCTCTGATAATATTCAATTAGATAATGTAAGTTATATAGATGTTACCGCTGGTTTTTTGGTTTATTCTGCAAAGTATTGGGCTGGTATTTCTTTTAATCATATTAATGAGCCTAATCAGTCACTAACAAATGATGAAAGTCCATTGTTTATGAAATTTTCAGCACATGGTGGGTATAAAATTGAATTGTCAGAAGGAGGAAGGAAAACCTTAAATACTTCTTATTTCAATGTTGCTGCACATTATAAAGCCCAGCAAAAATTTGATCAACTGGATTTAGGGTTGTACTACACCAGAGAGCCTTTTACATTTGGTATTTGGTACAGGGGGCTCCCTGGAATTAAATCTACAGAAGGTGTATTAAATCATGATGCTTTGGCTATTATTCTGGGGTACCAAATAACGGACTATAACTTAAAGGTTGGTTACAGTTATGATGTGACAGTTTCCCGTTTGGCGGCTAATTCTGCTGGCTCACACGAAGTGTCTTTAATTTATGAGGTAGCCTCTAAAAAGAAAAAGAGAAGAGGGAAACGCTTCTTTGTTCCATGTGCAAAGTTTTAGCTTTGTAGATTTTGTCTTGAAAATAAACGTTGAAGCATGAAATGTTGTATTTGAAAAGGTAAATGTATAGTACGGAAGTACGTAACGACCCGGCTATGCGTAGTGCGGGATTTGAAAAGCGTAAACCTGCCGGTTTGCACTGAGCCAAAGCGTTATATTTTGTTTTTAATTTATTCATCCTTAAAAGCCAAATCAACGATTTGGCGGATTTGCTACGAGAACAAATCTTTTAATTTTGCAATGAACCCCTTATTGGGTATAGCCATTGTTAACTGCTTTTTTTCTTTCATTTTCGGCATTTGACCTTTAAATAAACACCAAGTATAATCAGGGCTTTGAGTCGGATTTTTTCTGGAGCCCTCATGTGGAAAAACGTCCTTTATATTTTCTTTTGACAGTCCGTCTGGAATTGGGGGGAAGTCAACTGCATTTCCTGTAACAACATCTATTGTTTGTCCATTGTCAAATTTAATCTTGTACAAACAGTATCCCATTCCTGATTCACCAGCTTCATATAATTTGTCGGCAAGTTCCACAGGCATTCTGTTCGGGTATTCGTTGATACTTTCAACGTCTTCTATTAAGACATATTTCTTTCCTTTATCTTGGTCTGGCATTACACCCCACGTTTTCATATAAGCGTCAACTTCTGAAACATAAACACGGTCAATTGTTTCTCCATTCTTAAGTCTCAATTGACAAGGGCGGTATTCCATAGACCAATCTCTTGATGGAGTAATGTCCAAAAGTTGATTTTTTAATTGTCCTGAAATTTCTTTTATGTCCATTTTTCGTAATTGCAGTTAACGACAACTCTATGTTTTTGTAGGGCGATTAAAAGTACATATTTTCGTTTACCTAATTAGCCAAAGCTTTGGCTTTGGGTTTTAACTTTTTCTACCGATAAAACGTCAAAACAAAGTTTTGGCGGAGTTTATTAATTGCTTTATTGTTTCAAAATACTACCAACTGCCCTATAAAATATAGATGATGTTAGCACAAGTATTTATTTTAAAACTCAATTAAAACCTGAATAATTGTCCAAAAAATAAAACAGATGATACCAATATATAATATTTTTCTACCTTGTTTTCTGTCATTGTTATTATAGGCGTAGACTTTTTCACCATTAGGAAGCGTCTTTTTAAATGACAGTAAATGCCAACCTATAAAAAGACCAATTAATCCACCAATTACAGCTGTAAAATATCCCATATAAATCCACGTCTTTTGACTTTCTTCTGGCTTTGATAGGTCTTCAATTCGTTGTTTTTTTAAAGAACTAATTAAATCATCATCAACTGATTTTCCTCTATCATTTAATATCTTTTGAGCAAGTTTACGATCTATAGCACCCCATTCGTCAGGTTTTATTAGAATGTCATATAACTCTTCATTTGTAAAATCAAAAAGGTAATGAGTTTTATCTATTTCGTCAAGTATGGTTTCAGCTTCATCTTCAAGTATTAAAGTAGCTTTTTCAAAATCAATTTGTTTGATTTTTAATTGAAATTCGTTTTGGAGAGTATTTCCAGAGAAAGTAATGTCTACTGGTGGTGAGTTATTAATTATTTGGGTTTCTATGTCATTATTTTTTAATACAGAAGCAAGTTCTTTAGCTTGTTCAGCTGTCTTAAATCTTTTGAATATAGAAAACGTGTTTTCAGTCATTTGTATTTGTGCTAACGGCACACTGTATGTTGGTGCGTTTTGGAAATAAAAGTAATAAATGTTAAGGGATTGTGGAGCCAAAACTTTGGCTGCATTTTAAATTATTCAAGAGTAAAATGTCAAGACGAAGTTTTGGCGGTTGCTCTTGGGAGGGTGAAGGTGAAATTTAAGATAAAGCCAAAATGCAATATACAGAGTGTTGGTAGTTGTTTTTAATTACACCAAGAAACACATTCACCTTTTTTATTTATCCAAATCCATTTAAAAAGATTTTTTTTTACCATTGCATTTTGTCCTTTTTTTCCAAACGTATGAGCTTTTAAATAAATAGGGGGGATTACAAATTCATTTGAAATGTTTATGTATCCATACCTACCTTTGATCTTAACCGCGGCTAATTCACAGTGAAAAAATAAAGCATCTTTATAGATTATTGGAATAACCACTTCTCCTTTACCATTAATAAAACCCCATTTATTGTTTTTCTTCACGGCACATAAGTCATTGAAAAAGAAACGAACTCTATCATATGTACAAGGAATTATTAATTCATTCTGTTTATTTATGAATCCCCATTTTCCATTTATTTGAACAGCAGCTTGACCTCTTTCTGAAAATACGGAAACTTTGGTATATTGAGGGGGTATTTGTAATTCACCTCTGGTATTAATAAATCCCCACTGACTTTTAATTTTAACAGGAGCTAACCCACCTCTAAAAAACTTTGTTTTATCAAACCAAGATGCCATCTGTTTTCCTGTTGTATCAACAAATGAATACTTCCCGTTTTTCTTTACTTTAAATAACCCATTTGTAGAAGGTGATATATCGTCAAATATCGCAGGGATTATTATGGTGCCATTTGTATTAATGACTATATCTTTTTTATTTAAAGATGCCATATGGTAGTGAAATCCATTCTCTTCAAAGGACTGAAGAATGTAGTCGTATTTTGCTTCAACGATTACTCTGCCGACAGAGTCTATTATTCCCATTTTTCCATTATAACTGAAAGGAGCTTTTTCACTTTTTTTAGTGAAATATGCTATAGTATCCTTTTTATTTATCCAAGATTTGGGTTGGGCAATAACTTGAAAGTTTAGGATTAATAATATAGATGTGATAAATGCTAACTTCATATAATTACTACCAACGTTGTTGTGTATGATTAGTTGCGTGATTTAAGCACTAAAGTTAGCAAATAAATCACAGATAGAAAGTCCGCAAGGACTTTCGTAAGTAAGCTAAAACCAAGCAATTAATTATACACGGTGTTGTAAGCAGTTATTTGTATTTCATTATTCGGTCGTGTAATTCTTCACCGAGTTCATAACTTATTAAAACTGGTTCGTCAGCTGAATTTTCTTTAAAAATCCGAATTGATAAATCAGAACAGTCTTCATTTGAAAATCTTTCTGCCCATTTTGTCAATTGTTCAGTTTCGTCATCTTTGTACATTCTAAATTGGTACATAGCATATTGACCAGCCATTAATCTATCTTTTTTTTCAGTCGTAGGTTCAAGCTTAAATGCATTTGATGGAAAAACGTGAACATTGAGCCAAGGTATATCTCTATCAGTTCTGTTAAATACAGTTAAGAAATAATCAGGTCTTTCCGAAATTCTGTCTTCTTTACAACCAGTCCACCAATGAGCTGTAATTCCTTGTTTTTGTCTTGGGCCAAGTTTTTTTATTGCTTGTTCGATTTCGAGGCAAGCTGTTCCCATTGCCGATTGAATTGTTCCTTTATTAGGCGGTTCAAATGTTGCAGGTGTAATTCCAGCTAAATCACTCGGAAGTTTTAGTTTTGCTTTTCTATCAATTACAATAAATGTTCTTTCAAGTCCTAAACCTCCAATGAATAATCCTAATTCAAATATTACGTTATCTCTCGGGCTT
>JAJCYO010000091.1 GCA_029262875.1 Flavobacteriales bacterium | reverse complement strand
AGCATTTAATTTATTTGCGAAAGGAACCTATAATTTATGCCTATTGGATGTCATGATGCCCATAAAAGATGGGTTTACTGTGGCTAAAGAAATAAGAAAAATCAATGATAAAATCCCTATCATTTTTCTTACCGCTAAATCTATGAAGGAAGATACTTTACATGGCTTTCAGTCAGGTGCAGATGATTACATTACTAAGCCATTTAGTATGGAAGAGCTTTTAGCGAGGATAACTGCAGTTCTAAGAAGGTCAATAGGAGACAATAAAGAACAAGAAAAGACAAATTTCACGATTGGGAAATACTTATTTGATTATCAAAAGAGGATGTTGTCATACGAACAAAGTGCTCAAAAATTAACTTCGAAAGAAAATGATTTACTTAGATTGTTATGTTTAAATGAAGGAAAAGTGTTAGAAAGGACTTATGCATTAAAAGCAATTTGGGAGGACGACAATTATTTTAATGCGAGGAGTATGGATGTATACATAGCAAAGCTTAGAAAGCATTTAAAGCAAGATGGTTCCATAGAAATAATGAATGTTCATGGGAGAGGATTCAGATTCATGATTCATAAATAGCGACAATTTTTTTTCATATTCATAATTGCTGTTTATATTTGGAAAAAGATTTGAGATATGCTAAAAGATAAAATACAAACTGCTTTAAACGAACAGATAAAAATAGAGGGAGAATCGTCCCAAATATATTTAGCCATGGCTTCATGGGCTGAAACAGAAGGCTTAGGAGGGACAGCACAGTTTTTGTATAAACATTCTGATGAGGAAAGAATGCATATGTTAAAATTGGTTCAGTATGTAAATGAAAGAGGAGGCAAGGCTATTGTTCCAGAATTTTCTCAACCAGATGTAGGTTATAAATCATTGACTAATTTGTTTCAAACACTTTTGAATCACGAAATTATGGTTTCGGAAGAGATAAATAATTTAGTTGAGATATGTTTAAATGAAAAGGATTATACAACTCATAACTTCTTACAATGGTATGTTGCAGAACAGATAGAAGAGGAAGCTTTGGCTAGAACGATTATGGATAAATTAAGTATGATTGGAGAGGATAAAGGAGGGTTATATTTATTTGATAGAGATATAGAGAGCATTTCTGTTACGACTAATTCGGAAGTTTAAAATACCTGCAGTTATTAACAAAATGACTGTTTTGTTAATAACTAATAAGTTGCTAATGCACGTTTGATAACGCATCTTGTTACATTTACCTAAATTTAAAATTTAGCAGTTTAATTATTTCCCTTTTATTTTGGAATAATTTTTGTTCCAGGAGGAGTTATTTTTATGAAACATCTAATATACATACTCATCAGTCTTTTTGTACTTTGCTCAACAGCTAATGTGAGTTATGGACAAAGAAAGGGGGCGGTATCAACAAAGGGAAGAAAAGGGGATGCTTTTTCTGGAAAATCCAAAAAAGGCCCAAATATTTATTCCTCAAAAGGGCCAAGAACAAAATCCCGAAGTAAATTATACGGACATTCTATATCAAAGAAAAAATTAAAAAAGAAAAACAAATCTGTTTTTTCATCTTCTAAAAGACGTTATAAATCGGTTAACTCTAAACCTAAAGGGAAAGGAGATAAAGGGAGTAAAAGTGCTACAGGTGGCAGAAAATCCGGAAAAGGAAGAAAAAAATAATAGTATTTATTTTATAAAGTTTTATGGGTAAATATTGTTTTTTCAAAATGAAATCAAGTCTGTTTATTATAGGTTTGATTTTTGTTTTTTCAATTAGTTCTTGTAAATCAGGAAATTCTTTGTTTACAAGTCAATCTAAGAAGGGGCCTAATATTTATTCTTCCAAGCCTCCAAGATCAAAGTCTCGCGGCAAATTATACGCACACTCTGTTTCTAAGAAAAAAATTAAAGGAAAAAAAGGATCAATTTTTTCATCTAAAAAGAAAAGATATGGTTCGTTTACATCAGGTTCAAGCGGAGGTAAAGATAAAGGAGATAAAAGCTCCAAAGGAGGTAGAAAGTCAGGTAAAGGCAGGAAAAAAGATAAATAGATAAATAGACTATACGTTTATATCTTATTAATCAATCTTAATTATTTCAAAATATAAATATTTTTGTAACTTGCGTCAAGTATATTTTGGCTTGATACTTGTTAAGTAAGCAAAAGTGAAAAAAACGGCTCTCATATTAATAACGATGTTGTTCCTTTCTTCTGGGTTTAGACCAGCTGGAGTGGATACCAATTCCAAAATGAAAGCCATTTTCATTATGAATTTCACGAAACTTATAGAGTGGCCAAAATCTTATAGAGAAGGTAATTTTGTAGTTGGGGTAGTTGGTGAATCACCACTTTATACTGAACTTACTAAAATGGCTAAGACTAAAAAAGTTGCCAATCAATCACTTCAAATTAAAAAATTCAGCACTTCCAAGGATATTGGGAAATGTCATATTTTGTATGTGAGTAAAGCTAAAAGCGAGGACATTTCTTCTGTATTAAAAAAAGTAAAAGCGAATAGCACTTTAATAATTACTGAAAAGCAAGGGTTGGTAGAGAAGGGAGCCGGGATAAATTTCATTATTAAAAATAATCGTCAAAAATTTGAGTTGAACAAAAAAAATGTAGAGAAGTATAAGTTAAAAGTGAGTTCTAATTTAGAAGCTTTAGCGTTTACAGTAAAATAGATGAATAAGAGAATATACATATTGTTTACTATCTTGATACTGACTGGTTCTGTGTTTGGACAATTTGTGGGTAAAGATAATTTGTCTATATCATTGTTCTATATGCAAAAAGCAGAGCTCGATAGCGCAAAGAAATATATTGATTTATCGACAACAGATGACAATTTAAAATCTACTGCTAAAACATGGTATTATAGGGGGTTCATATACAAAGAGTTGTATAAGAAAAGAGAAAAAGATAATAAAACTTCACCGTTAAGATTGACATCAATCGAATCTTTCAAAAAAATGTTAACCCTTAATGGAAAAGAGGAGTTTATTGAAAGCACTTCGAAAATATTAAAATATGAAGCATCAACATTGTATAATGATGCTGCTCGACTGTTAGATCCTAAAAATTATAAGACAGCGGTTAGTAATTACGATTTATTTAGAAGCACAATGCTATTGGTTAATCCTAATTTTGATTTAAAATCTCGAGATGTTAAATTTAAACTGGCATTGGCGTCAATGCTAAACAGACCAGCAGAAACTTCAGCAGGACTTGATTCTACGCGGTCTTATCAAATTAAAAAACTGTATAAGGAAATACTATCCATAGACCCTAATAATTCTGCTGCAAACTACAATTTAGCAATACTGTATTATAATGAAGGGGCGGATATCATTAATAATATGGATTATGATATGGACATCATGAAATTAAATGAAGTACAAGATCATTGTATTGAAATTTTCTTAAAAGCATTGCCTTATATGAAAAAATCTTATAGTCTTGAACGGAAAGGAAAGGATAAAAGAAAGGAAACACTTATTGGGCTTAAAAATATCTACTATGGATTGAATGATTTGGAAAAATCAGAATATTATGAGAGGGAATTAAATATCATAGAAACTCAAGAAAGTATTGAAAGACTTAACAAGCAGTTAAAAGCGATGGAGGAAAAAGGGTTAAAAAGCTCTGAAGAATATGGAGTGTCTAAAACAAAACTTAAGACCTTAGAGTTAGAACTTCAAACTTTACAAAACAAACACAAAGATTTGGAAAAAGAATAGTAGATTCGTATGTTTATAAAATGGCATTTAGATTTACTATAGGAAAGAAGATAGGCACTGGCTTTGGTGTCCTCCTTTTTTTTATTGTTATCGTTTTTTATACCACTTACACCACTCTTAATGAAAGCACCAATATTAACGATGAAATAACCAACGTTAGTAATCCTTCAGTTGCATCTTTAGAAGAATTAAAACTGCTTACCGTAAGGTCTAAAATGCTTATTTTTAATTGGGTATATATTCAATCACAGTCTGAACATCCTGATAAACAAAAGTTAAACAGATTAATTGAGCGAGATTATCCTTACTTAATAAAAAGGGTTAAAAAATTAGCGATAAATTGGGATAAGGACGATCAGGAAAAAATAAAGATTGTATTTGCAAAGCTTGCAGAACTGTTTGAGTTGCATCAGGAGGTTATTATGTTGTTGCCAGATTGGGATAGTTATGAAGACTCTCAGAACTTTTTTGTGGCAAAATTCTATATAGGGGATGATGGTGACATTTATTTAAAAACCTCTGAGATATTATTTGAGTTAGATGATTTAATTAATAAACAGAAGCATAATACGGTAAACGTTACCGAAAACATGCAAACTTCCTTTAGTGATTTAAAGTGGCTTACAAGGTGGTTGGGAATTGCTTTGGTTATTTTTGGAGTGCTTGTTGCGTTTTATACGACAAGGACAATCGTTCGACCAGTTCATAAATTAAAAATGGTATTACTATCATTAAGTAAAGGTGTTTTTCCTAAACATTCGATTAAAGCAAAGAGTGATGAAATTGGCGAGATGACACACGCATTAAATAGGGTGATTTCTGGATTGGAAGGTACTAAAGATTTTGCTATATCAGTTGGATCTGGACAGTTTGATGCCCAGTACGAACCACTAAGTGATGAAGATTCATTAGGAAAGACACTGATAAAAATGAGGGATGATTTGGCGGAAAATGAAAGAATGTTAGAGCAAAAGGTGAAAGAACGAACGGCAGAGGTAGTAGAAAAACAGAAAGAAGTTGAGCTCCAAAACGAAAAAATCAGCGAGCTATACGAAGAAGTAACAGATAGTATTAAATATGCGAAAGGCTTACAGGAGGCCATATTACCTCCAGATGAATTTGTGAAAGAAGTACTGCCAGATTCGTTTATTCTATATAAACCAAAAGATATTGTAAGTGGAGATTTTTATTGGATAGAGAAAAAAAAGGACAAGGTTTATTTTGCAGCGGTGGATTGTACAGGTCATGGTGTGCCTGGTGCATTTATGAGTATTGTGGGTTACAATGCTTTGAATGAAGCATTGAGAACCAATGATGATCCAGGAAGCATTTTAGATGCACTAAATAAAGGAATTAGTAAGACATTGCACAATAACGCGATGGAAGGTTCTGCAACAAAAGATGGAATGGATTTGGCACTGTGTTGTTACGATGCAAAAACGAAAGAATTACAATATGCTGGGGCCTATAACCCTCTTTATCTAATTAGAGATGGAGAAGTGAATCAGTTAAAAGCAGATAAATTTGCCATTGGAGGGTATTATGAAGATGCCTCAAAAAAATATACCAACCATGTTATTCAGCTACAAGAAAAAGATTATATCTATGTTTTTTCTGATGGTTATGCAGATCAATTTGGTGGGCCAAAAGGCAAAAAATTTATGTATAAACGATTTAGAGATTATCTACTCACTCTAAATGGTAAAAGCATGAACGCGCAGAGGGACTTTTTGAATAACACAATAGAACATTGGAAGGGGCCTTTAGAGCAAATAGATGATATTTTAGTTATTGGAATGCACATCTCTTAAATGAGCTGATTTTATGTGATTTTTGTCATAAAAATAAACTTGACTTGCGTGTTAAAGATGCTTAAATTTGTCGGTTAAACGTCATAATTTATCGACAAATGAAACATTCGCAACTATTTTACTTAGGATTATTTTTACTTTTAATATTTCCTCAAACTATATTTTCACAAGCTCCAGAAGGAGTTAATTATCAAGCGGTAGTTAGAAATGCGTTAGGGCTACCTATGAATACTCAACCAGTAGACGTTCGTTTTACAATTCATCAAGGTTCTCCAACAGGAACTTCGGTATTCCAAGAAGTGCATACAACTACAACCAATCAATTCGGATTAATAAACTTAGAATTAGGGAGTATTAACAATGGTGCATTTTCTGTAATTAACTGGGGGTCAGGTGGAGCTTATTATCTTCAAATAGAAGTAGATCCAGGTTCAGGATATGACGACTTGGGGGCATCACAATTACTTTCTGTACCATATGCCTTATTTGCAAAATCTGCTGCAACAGGAGCACAAGGGTTTAATAGTTTAATAGATACAGTTGCGGCAACAATAGCTGCTTGCCCTACTGGTGGGTATGAAGTGCTAACCGGATTAGATACTAATGCAAATACAGTATTAGACCCGGGAGAAGTTTCGAGTTCGTTTGTTGTTTGTAATGGTAGTAATGGTGCCGCAATCCTAACCGATACATCTGCAACGAACGAATTACAGACATTGAGCATTAGTAACGACACGATTTTCTTAAGCAATGGCGGGTTTGTTGTATTGCCATCACTTTTAGGAGATAATGATTGGGTCGTGAATGGTACAGACATGTATACTGACCCTGCAATTACTGGTCATGTTGGAATTGGAACAAATACACCACTTAAGAAATTACACATAGAATCTTCCTTTAATGGGGGGGATGGTGTCTTATTGGATGCTATTAATCCAAATGGTAATCCTGGTTTACAATTCTCTACTCAAGGAACTTCCCGCTATGTTTTAGGAGTGGATCAATCAGATGCCAATAAATTCAAAATTGGGACAGCTGGCGTGAACATAAATACACGATTTACTATAGATGGACAAGGGCAAGTTGGTGTAGGAACAACAACACCCATTAGCCAATTATCGGTATTTTCTAATGATACTATTATTGCCGATTTTGTTGGTAATAATCCAAACATTAACGCACTAACAGTAACTTCATTAAATCCAGCGGCAGCTACAGGGATGATTTTTCTTAATGGCCCTGATTCAGGAATTATTGGATTGGATCCATCGAATAAAGTATTTTGGTTATCTCATTCTACGCCAAATGGTCATACAGGTATTTTTGCTGATAGTGCTGTTGCCTTATATGGACAAGTTATAGGTAATATTGCTACCTCAAAAGTAATTAACCAAGCAGATACATTATATTCTTTTCCAACTGTAGGAAATAATATTATTAACATTAATGCTGGAACTTTCATTACAGATTCTTTATATAAGTTAGGGAATAATTCAGGAAATGCCAATTGGGTATTAGCTAACGATGGTTTTGGACAAGCAATTTGGACGGACCCAACCACATTACCTGGTGGTGGTGGTTTATGGCAGTCAAATGCTCCTGATATTTATTTTAATACAGGGAATGTTGGTATAGGAACACTTCTTCCGACAGCAAAATTACATATTGCTGGAAATACAATTCCTTCAGCTTCATTGCATATTGAAAATACAGCAACCTTAAAAAAATATGGTGTTTATACCGATGCAGGTAATAATTTTGCAATAGCAGATATAAGTGCCGGAGGATTTGTTAGATTCATGATTGATGGAACGGGTAACGTAGGTATTGGGACAGTTGCACCTAACGCTAATTTAGATGTAACTGGGACAACAGAAACGGATAATTTAAGAGTAATAACAGGATCAGGAACAGCTGGAGATGTTTTAACTTCCGATGCTGCTGGTAATGCAACATGGCAAGCACCTTCAGGTGGTGCTGGATGGCTTCTAAATGGGAATGCTGGAACTGTTGCAACAGATGCAATTGGTACCACAGATGCTCAGGATTTTAGAATTATTACTAATGGTACAGAGAGAGTAAAAGTAACTCAAACAGGAGAAGTTGGTATTGGAACAAGTGCTCCTTTAACACAACTTCATGTTGCTGATGAAGCACAAACAATGATTGTTGCTCAATCTTCTCATAATTTAGCAGCAGATCAAGCAGGTACGTTTACTGCAGTTAGATCGAGAGGATCAATTGCAGCACCAGCTAATGTTTTAAATGGAGATAGAATAGGAAAATTGGAATTTGTGGGTTGGAATAGTGGTTTGCTATCATTTGAAGAAGTAGGAAGTATAAGGGTTCTTGCAGATGAAGATTACATTGGAGGATCAACACAATCCCATATGGAATTTTATGTTAACCCTGGTGGACAAACTGCTGATATTGAGGCCATGAGAATTAATGGGAATGGATTTATTGGAATAGGTACGGGAGCTCCAACACAAAGAGTACAAATTGAAAATGGTTCATTAAGAATTGAAAATGCTGGATCGGGTTATACTTTCCCACTTGGAGATGGTGCAGCAAACAATGTATTAACAACAGATGGGGCAGGTAATGTAACATGGCAGGTTTCAGGAGCAGCAATATCTCCTTGGACTAAAGTTGGTGCAGATATTTACCAAACTACACTAACTGATTTTGTTGGGATAGGGACAACGGTACCTACAGAAATGTTATCTATAGGTTCTTTGGGAACTTCAGGGACAACTGCTATATCACAACAATCCTCACATAGACTTGCATTGACTGGATCTTACTCTGATGGTTTTACTGCAATAGCACGTGATTTTACACTTCATAATGAGGCATCGACAACAATCTTAGATCAAGGGAGGTTAGCAATTAGCTTTTCGGGTACTGGCAACGAGTTAATGAGTATTTTAAGCACAGGAGAAGTTGGCATTGGAACAACTACACCAATTGAGGATTTATCTATACATGGGAGTACACCATTTATTTGGATGCAAGACAATGATAATGCAGGAAATACTGCTGTTGGAGGATTGGCATTTAGAGACAATACTGGTGGAGGCGTAATGTCTTTAGATTATCAAGCATCTACAGCTAGGTTAATTAGTTGGCAAGTAGGAAGTGATATTCAATTTTTAAATAATTTTGGGACAGGGACTCAAACAAGGATGACAGTTAGTGGAGCAAATGGTTTTATTGGTGTTGGAACGACTACTCCATCATCAACTCTATCAGTTGGAGGATCCCATTCTTTAAAAATGGATTTTGTGAACGTTGGCCCTTATTCATTATCTGATCAATTTTCAGGGGTTATAATTATGAACCCAGGTTTTGTTCAAGTTGCCTTACCTGATCCTTCTACTTGTCCAGGAAGAGTTTATCATGTTAAAAAGGAGGACCCTAATGGAACTGTTGATGTGATACCTTCGATAGGGTTAATAAATGGAATGCCGAATCTTTTGATGGGAGCACCTGGATTAAGAGAGGGAATAATGATAATAAGTGATGGAGTTTCAAACTGGATAATTTTAAATAAATTTTAACTGTTTTAATTCTACATAGGTTATTAAAGAAAAACAAAAAGATATGAAAACAAAATTAACATTACTAACAGCAGCATTGTTTCTATGTTTAGGGGGATTTGCTCAGGCACCAGAGGCCATAAGTTATCAAGCTGTGGCTCGAGATGGAGCAGGAGTACCTATGGTAGGGTCATCCTTAACAGTGATCTATGAAATAAGACAAGGATCACAAGTTGGCCCTGTAGTTTATAGTGAGCAACAAAGTCCAACGACCAATCAATTTGGTTTATTTACCACAGAGATAGGAAATGGAACACCTTTGTCGGGAACTTTTGCAGGAATAGCTTGGGGAACATCAGCATTTTATTTACAAGTAACAGTTAACGGAAATGTATTGCCAGCAACACAGCTACTATCAGTACCGTATGCATTGTTTTCAAAACAATCGGCTAATGGTCCACCAGGATTACCAGGGAGCAATAGTTTAGCCTTAGCAACACCTGAGCTACCAGGGGCAAATTGTACCAATGGATGAACGATTATAGAAGTAGGAGTAGATGATAATGGAGATGGGACTTTACAGGCCTTAGAAATAGACTTTACGTATTATGTATGTAATGGAGATAGTGGAGCAGTAGGAGCTATGGGTCCACAAGGTCCGATTGGATTGACTGGTCCAACCGGAGCAGCAGGACCGACAGGTGCTACAGGAGCTACTGGAGCAACAGGACCAGCGGGAGCTACAGGACCACAAGGTCCAATAGGAGCTACAGGACCACAAGGGACTACAGGAGTAAATGGAACAAACGGAACAGATGGATTAGAATGTTGGGATACGAATGGAAATGGGATTCAAGATCCTGCAGAAGACATTAATATAGATGGATTTTGGGATGCATTAGATTGTCAAGGAGCAATGGGACCAACCGGAGCTACGGGACCAGCAGGACCAACCGGAGCTACGGGTGCAACAGGACCACAGGGACCGATAGGAGCCACTGGTCCAACAGGACCTACAGGACCTGCAGGAACCTATACAGCTGGAGCAGGAATTGATTTAACAGGGGGTATAATAACGAATACTATGCCTGATCAGACAGTAGCCTTAACAGGAGCAGGGGCAACTTCAGTAGCTGGGGCATATCCAAATTTTACCATTTCTTCTACGGATAATGTGAATGATGCAGATGCTGATTCAACAAATGAGTACAATACTGCATTTTGGGTAAATGGACCAAATTTAGAATTGACTGATGGAGGAGCAACTAGAACAGTTCCTTTATCTTCACTTGCTCCGGTAACGTTATGGTCAACTACAGCGGGAGCGCTTCATCCGGCTGTTTTAACTGATGACTTAGGTATTGGGCTTACTAATCCAGCATATAATTTCCATGTACATGAAAGTGCAGCAAGTACCATATCGTATGGTTCGTTTACTAATGTTGCTACTGGACAAACTATAGGAGATGGGTTTATCATGGGAGTTGATATAACAGGTAATGCTATGTTAATTAATCGAGAAGCAACGAATATGAATTTTATGACAAGTAATATAACACGTATGACTTTGGATGCTGCAGGTAATATTGGTATGGGAACAACCATTCCAACAGCAGGATTTCATTTGAATAATACACTCCGGTTAGATAATTTAGGTGGGCCAGCACCAGCTGTTGGGAATGTTTTAACAACTATTGATGCTCAGGGAAATGCCCAGTGGCGACCTATTCCTGCTGGACCAGCAGCTCTTTGGACACAAGGTGTGGGAACTTTGTATCCAACAACTTTAACAGACAATGTCGGTATTGGAACAAGTGCTCCTGCTACTCAACTGGATGTATTGACAACAACAACAGAAAGAGCAGGTCAATTTAATTCTAATTTTTCATCAGCATCTAATAAATATGGAGTTTATGCCCTGGCTCAAGGGGCAGGTGCAGGAATCAATTATGGAGTAACAGGTGAAGCAACTGGAGCAACTACTAATATTGGTGTTCGAGGTAGCGCTTTTGGAGGGACATCTAATTGGGCTGGATATTTCGAAAACGCTGATGTATATATTCAAAATAATTTAGGGATTAATACATTAGCACCGATTGCACCATTGCATGTAGAAGGAAATACACAAATAAATGGGACTACACAAATGAATGGTACTTCAGGGTTGGCAGCGACATTAAAAGTGTTTGGTGGTTTAGGGTCAGGAGTTGTTTATATTTTTGACAGCGGAGGAGCAAAAGCATTGAGTGTTTTTAGTGGTGGACAAGTCGGAATTGGTGCAGGACCAACAGGTACTACAGGTATTTTACACATTCAAGATAATGATGCAAATACTACTGGAGCATCAGGAGCCCATGTAAATATTCAAAACTTAGCAAATACTACCAATACAACAGCTGGAGTTCGTTTTAGAACAGGAGGGTCTACTGCTACAAATGGGGATTTTCACTTTAAAGGAGGAATCTTTTTTGAAGATGGAGCAGGAACTAATGGAGAGGGAGATATGATTTTTGCTGTTAATAATGCCGCAAGTAGTGCAAACGTAACCACTGCAGATGCGGTTATGACTATCACAAATACAGGAAGGGTAGGAATAGGTATTGCTCCATCCTATCCATTACATGTTACATCGTCAACAAATCAACATTGTGGATACTATCAAAACACTCGATCAACTGGTTCTAATTATGGATTAAGGGGTGGAGCTAGTAGTACTTCTGGTTCTTGGAACGTTGGTGTTTGGGGGGCTGGTACTGGAACCACAACAACGAGCTATGGATTGTTTGGTACTGCATCTGGTGGATCTTCAAATAACTGGGCAGTGTATTCATCAGGAAGTTCTTGGGCAACAGGAACTTGGGGAGCTTCAGATGAAAAATTGAAAAAGGATATTAAAATATTTGACAATGCAATAGATAAATTAATGCAATTGTCAGTTAAAAGTTACTACTTTGATAATGAAAAATATGGTTTCATGAATTTTCCGATACAAAAACAGTATGGAATTATGGCTCAGGATTTAGAGCAAGTTTTTCCTGATATGGTAATGAATTCTACGCACAATGTACCTAATAAGAATGGAGAATTAACCGATGAAACACTTGAACTAAAAGCTGTGAATTACGATCAGTTAATTCCTGTTTTGGTGAAAGCTGTACAAGAACAACAACAAGAGATAGAAGGTTTAAAGAAAGAGATTAAAGAGTTAAAAAATAAATAGGTTGAGAGAAAAAGGTAAAAAATTATATTTTCGAAACTAAATTAATTTTTACGATTATGAGAAATAAAATAGTGATACTAACAGCAGCATTGTTTCTATGTTTAGGGGGATTTGCTCAGGCACCAGAGGCCATAAGTTATCAAGCTGTGGCACGAGATGGAGCAGGAGTACCTATGGTAGGCTCATCTTTAACGGTAACCTATGAAATAAGACAAGGGTCTTCATCAGGCCCTGTAGTTTATAGTGAGCAACAAAACCCAACGACCAATCAATTTGGATTGTTTACCACAGAGATAGGAAATGGGACACCCTTATCAGGGACTTTTGCAGGAATTGCATGGGGGACATCAGCCTTTTACTTACAAGTAACAGTAAATGGGAATGTGCTACCAGCAACACAATTACTATCCGTACCCTATGCATTGTTTTCAAAGCAATCGGCCAATGGTCCACCAGGATTACCGGGAAATAATTCATTAGCAAATGCTACCCCAGAAGCACCGGGAGTAAATTGTACAAATGGAGGAACGATGATAGAAGTAGGAGTAGATGATAATGGAGATGGAACACTACAGATTTTAGAAATAGATTTTACGTATTATGTCTGTGATGGCGATAGTGGAGCAGTTGGAGCAACAGGACCACAAGGTTCGATTGGATTGACTGGGCCAACTGGAGCAGCAGGGCCAACAGGTGCTACAGGACCAGCAGGAGCTACTGGAGCAACAGGACCAGCGGGAGCAACCGGAGCAACTGGAGCAGTAGGACCACAAGGTCCGATAGGGCTAACAGGTCCACAAGGGATACAAGGATTAAAAGGAGATACAGGAGTTGTTGGTCCACAGGGACCAATAGGATTAACTGGTCCAACAGGAGCAGCTGGACCGACAGGAGCCACAGGTCCAGCCGGAGCTACTGGAGCAACGGGACCTCAAGGTTTGATAGGATTAACCGGACCAACGGGAGCAGCTGGACCAACTGGACCGGCAGGAGCAGTAGGACCACAAGGTCCAATAGGATTAACAGGTCCAACAGGACCAACCGGCCCTGCAGGAACATACACTGCAGGAACAGGAATAGATTTAACAGGAGGTATAATAACGAATACTATGCCTGATCAAACAGTAGCTTTAACTGGAACTGGAGCAACTACCGTATCTGGAACTTATCCTACTTTTACAATTACTTCTACAGATAATGTGAATGATGCAGATTTCGATGCAACAAATGAATACAACACCGCTTTTTGGGTAAATGGAGCAAATTTAGAATTGACTGATGGAGGAGGAACAAGAACGGTTCCTTTATCTGCACTTTCTCCAGCGGCACTATGGTCAACTACAGCGGGAGCGCTTCATCCGGCTGTTTTAACTGATGATTTAGGTATTGGACTTACTAATCCAGCATATAATTTCCATGTACATGAAAGTGGAGCAAGTACTATATCGTATGGTTCGTTTACTAATGTTGCTACTGGACAAACTATAGGAGATGGGTTTATCATGGGAGTTGATATAACAGGTAATGCTATGTTGATTAATCGAGAGGCAACGAATATGAATTTTATGACGAGTAATTTAACGCGCATGACTTTGGATGCCACGGGTAATATTGGTATGGGAACAACTGCTCCAACAGCAGGGCTACATTTAAATAATACACTTCGATTAGATAATTTAGGTGGGCCAGCACCAGCTGTTGGAAATGTTTTGACTGCTATTGATGCTCAAGGAAATACGCAGTGGCAACCTATTCCTTCTGGACCAGCGGCTCTTTGGACACAAGGTGCAGGAACCTTGTACCCAGCTACTTTAACAGATAATGTTGGTATAGGAACGAATTCACCTAATCCATCTGGTAATTTTACTGTAGCTTCTCAAGCCTCTGATTTTGTAGTTTTTGACTTAGCAGGAAATTTGGGGGTCGTATTAACAGGCGCTTGGCTAAGCTCTACAATGAGTCCGCAAGTTAGATATCAAGGAGCTTCAGCAGGATTTATTGATATTGGTCAAGATGCAGCTGGAAATTTTGTTGTTGAGGGGAATGATACTCCACGATTAACAGTAATGAATGCAGGTAATGTTGGTGTTGGAATATCGAGTCCACTTCAAAAATTTCATGTAGATAATGGAAGAATTAGAGTCTCCAGTGGATCAATTATGGACTTGTATCAAACGGGAACTGCCTCAAGAGTGGAAACAGATAATTTATTCGAAATTTCACCAAATGGTGGAGGTGTTACATTTAATATAGATGATGGAAATGCTAACTTTTTTGTGCCAGTTGCTGTAAGCAGGAATAGCGCATCTGCTCTTCCTTTGGTCGATTTGATTAATTCTAGTGCTACGGGTGATGCAGCACTAAGGTTTACAGGAGGTGCTGTCGATTACACCATTGGATCCGATCCAAATGACAATACATTTAAAATATCTAATGGTACCAGCCTTGGTATAAATGACAGGTTTGTTATTGATAATACGGGTGATGTAGGTATAGGAACAACAACACCATCTTACCGTATGCATGTTGTTGGAAATGCTTTATTTTCCAGTACGGTGCATTTGGGAGATCCTACTCCAGCTACTACGAATGCTAAAGTTAGTGTATGGGGCGCAGGGTGGTCCAACGCCTTCAAAGTTTGGGGGTCAACAACCAATCAACTATTTGTTGTTGAAACAGGAGGTAATGTTGGAATAGGAACAGTAAACCCTGCTTTTTCTTTACAATTAACCGCGAATAGTGCGGCTAAACCGACATCAAATGTTTGGACAGTTTCTTCAGATGCAAGATTAAAGAAAGACATTAAGCCATTTGAAAGTGGATTATCGGATTTATTAAAAATTAGACCCGTATGGTTTACTTATAATGGGAAAGCTGGTATGCCAGAAGATACAGGTGTAGGAGTGATTGCACAGGAACTTCAAAAAATAGCTCCTTATATGGTAAATGAATGGGAGTACAAAAAAGATGAAAAAGATGTGGGAGAAAAATATTTAGGGGTTGACAATGGAGCGATGACTTACATGTTAATTAATGCAGTTAAGGAACAACAAAAAATAATTGAGGAGTTGAAAAAGAATCAACTTCAGTTACAAAATCAAATCGAAGAATTAAAAAGTAAATAAGTAAAACTTATTATTATGAAACAAATAACCTACATATCCATTTTACTATTAATTATTAGTAGTAATTCTTTTGGACAAGTAACACTTGGAAGACAAGTAATAGGCAGCACAGGTAGTTATGCGACTGGAACAAATATTTCAGTTTCTTCAACAGTTGGTGAAGCCGTTGTACAAACCCTGTTTTCTACTAATACTATTTTAACACAAGGGTTTCAACAAACATTAGGACTTAACGATTCTATTGTTGATTTTGAAGTGATTAATGAATCCTGTCCAGGAGCCAATAACGGATCGATTTATATTGATAGCGTAAAAGGATGCCCAAGACCTCCAGGGGGTTATCTTGTAATTATAAAACCAGTTCTTGATACTACACAGCAATTTGGACCAGACACCTTAGGCAGTGGAGATTATTCTGTTATAATAATTGGTGCCAATGGTTGTGTTTATCCTATTACAATTTTTGTAGGATTGGATAGCGATGAGGATTGTACGTTAAAGTTTTATACAGGAATTACACCCAATGGAGATGGAAAAAATGACGCATGGATCATTGACAACATTGAACAATTTCCTGACAATAAGGTTCAGATTTTTAATCGTTGGGGAAATGAAATTTGGTATGGAGAAAATTATGATAATGATGAAGTCGTATGGAAAGGAAATAATGGAAATAAGGATGATGGGGACTTAATGCCTGATGCAACCTATTTTTATGTAGCAGAAGTAGCTGGAACGACCTACAAAGGCTGGGTAGAATTGACAAGATAATAACCTAATGAAACGAACAAAAATGATGAAAAAAATATTAATAGTAGCATTGTTGCTGGCAGGTACGTTGCAAACGTTTGCACAACAAGATCCACAGTACAGTTTGTACATGTTCAATCCATTAGGTGTAAACCCAGGATATGCAGGAAGTAGAGAAGTTTTAAGTGCTGTATTGGTGCATAGAAGTCAATGGATAGGTTTAGAAGGAGCTCCAGAAACGCAAGCTTTGGCGATAAATACTCCTTTAAAAAATAAAAAAATGGGGGTAGGGCTCCAAATTGTTAATGATAAAATTGGCCCTAAAACGGTACAAACATTAACAGCGGCTTATGCTTATCGATTAAAAATGGGTTCAGGCAAATTAGCTTTTGGACTTAGAGGAGGAATATTAAATTACAATTACGATTGGGAAAAAATAGAGTATAAGGATGAAGGCGATGTTATTCCAAATACCGCAGCAGAGAGCTTTATATTGCCAACCTTTGATTTTGGTATTTACTATAATTCAAGAACAATGTACTTAGGGTTAGCTGTTGACCACATCAACAGGGCTCAATTTAATTTAATAGAAGGACAAGATACCATTGATTCGGATGCAAGAGTTTATTCAAACTTTACAGCGACCTTCGGTAAGGCTTTTGTGATTAATGATAATTTAGTGATTAAAACTTCTATATTAACTCGGTTAGCTAAAACAGCTGGGAATATTGATGTTAACTCAAGTGTTTTGTTTAAGAATAAAATTTTATTTGGAGTAACATTAAGAACCACTGGTGTATTAGTGTTTATGACAGAGATAAATCTTTCAAAGAGTTTAAGAATGGGAATAGCATATGATGCTGATGGAAGTAAAGTAGCGCGATCTACCTCAGGATCATTTGAAGTATTTCTTGGATACGATGTAGGATTGTTTAAATCAAAAGTAGTTTCACAAAGATATTTTTAGTTTAGGAATGACACAAAAAAGATTAATAAGAATAGGGTTAGTACTGACTATTTTACTTGGTATAAATAGTATCTCTTTTGGGCAACTGAAGAAGGCCAATAACTATTTTAAACAAGAAAATTTTAGTGATGCGATAACGTATTACGAAAAGGTATTAAAGAAAGATGCATCCAATAAGGAAGCCACACAAAATATAGCTTTTGCTTACCGTAAGCTAAAAGATTACCCTAATGCAGAAGTTTATTATGCCAAAGCAACTGAATTAAACCCAGCAGAAAGCTCGAATTTCTTGTATTATGGGCAAACATTAAAAAACAATAATAAAGTAAAAGAGGCAAAAGCTCAATTTGAAAAATTTGTAGCTAAGAATCCGAATAGTTTTATGGGGAAACTTATGGTTCAATCTTGTGGTGATATAAGAGATTGGGAAGTTGAAGAAAAAGCATTTGAAGTTGCCAACTTAAAAAACATAAATACTGAAGATGCAGATTTTTGTCCTCTGGTTTATGAGAAAGGGATCGTCTTTGTTTCAGAACGAGGTGTTGACTTGGTGAATGAAAACCATTACGGGATGTCAAATCAGCCTTATTTATCAATCTTTTTTGCCAGAGAGGACAAGCAATATAGAAAAGCCAAGCATTTTTCTAATCAGCTTAATTCACTTTACCATGATGGACCGATATCAATATCATCAGATGGGAAAACGATTTATTTTACACGGGTAGATAAAAAAGAGCAAGGAAAGAACTACACCAACAGATTAAAGATATACAGCGCTTCTTTGGATGGAAAAAAATGGAAAAATGTAACGCCATTTCCACATAATAGCTCGAGCTATTCTGTGGCGCACCCATGGATTTCTGAAGACGGTAAACAGCTGTTTTTTGCTTCGGATATGTCAGGTGGACAAGGAGGGATGGATTTATATGTTTCTACAAAAAATGGAGAGGAATGGGGGAAACCGGTTAATTTAGGGAAAGGTGTAAATACTGCCGAGAATGAAGTTTTCCCTTACTACAGAAAAGGTACATTATACTTTTCTTCGGAAGGACATTCCGGGTATGGAGGATTAGATGTTTATTCTGTTACAGAAGCTGATAAATGGCAGAATCCAGTGAATTTAAAATCACCATTGAATTCTTCAAAAGATGATTTTGGAATTTTCTATAAAGATGATGAAAATGGCTATTTTTCATCCAATAGAGAAGGAGGATTAGGAAGTGATGATATCTATAGTTTTACATGGCATACATTAGATCCTCAAACGTCAATGTCGGGTCTTTTAGAGTTTGATAAGTTAGGGGCTTCAGGAACAACAATAAACTTATTAGATGAGGATGATAATGTAATACGTACAGCAGTTACCGATGAGTATGGAAAGTTTAAATTCGATAAATTGGATTTGGATGAGAACTACCTGTTGAGTATTGATGCTGATGATGATAGTTTTTTAGAAGGAGCGAAACTTTATATGACAAATTCAAATGGAGAAAAGGTATTGCTTGCCAATAAAGTAGGGAAAGGAAAATTTAAATTTCAAGCATTACCATATGAGTATTATGATGAATTAGAGTTGTTAAAAGAAGAAGATGAAAGCCTATTTACTGTAAGTGTATTTGGTCAGATTTATAAAAAATTGCCAGGTGATTATTCTGCAGGGATGGAAGTATGGGTAGTTGATGATGAAGGAAATATAATTGGTAAAGCTACAGCAGATAAAGATGGTAAATTCTCATTTAATAAGCTTTCGCCAGATGAGCAATATTTATTTATGTTAGCAGAAGATGATGCTGGTTTAAATATGATTATTGTTGATGAAAATGGTAAAGTTTTAGAAGCAGCAAAAAGACTAATAGACGGAAAGTACCGGTATGTAAGGTTAGATTCAGAAAAAAATGTAATTACTTTAATTAATGAAATAGATGAAGTAATTAAAATTGCAGAAAATGAGAACTTCATTATTTCTAAAGTTTTATATGAATATCGTTCTGCTGAAATAAATGAGGCAGCAGCTAAGGAGTTGGATAAATTAGTTTTAATTCTTAAAAAGAATAAAAAGATAGGTGTTGAGCTAAGTTCACATACAGACTCCAAGGGTAGTGATTCATATAATATGGAACTGTCTCAAAAGAGAGCAGATAAAGCTGTAGAGTATGTAGTATCTAAAGGAATAGATAAAGCAAAGATTATTGCAAAAGGTTTTGGAGAAACATTACCAGTTGCACCAAATGAACTACCAAACGGAAAAGATAATCCAGACGGAAGAGCAAAAAATAGGCGAACAGAATTTAAAGTCATTAAATTAAAGTAGGCGGGTGAAAAAGCTATTGGTATTCTTAATTGCAACGCTATTTTCATTTAATAGCATTGCCCAACAAAGTAGCATAAAGTTTGGTCATATAGGACTTAAAGATGGCCTATCTCAAAGCGATGTATTAACCATTAAACAAACCAAAAATGGATTGTTGTGGTTTGGTACTCAAGATGGATTAAACTCTTACAATGGCTATGAGTTTAATGTTTATTCGCATGACTTGTTAGATACGTTCTCTATTTCTAACAGCTTTATTCATGCCATCATAGAGGAAAATGATAGTCTGTTATGGTTAGGAACAGAAAACGGGCTAAACCTCTTTAATACAGCTACACAGAAATTCATAAATATTTTTCGTGAAAAATCGTTTCAAAAAAAGAAGATAAATGTGTGGGCTTTAGCCAAAGACTCTACCAATAATATGTATGTAGGGACTGATAAGGAACTCTATAAAGTCAATACAAAAACACATAAACTCGAAAAAATTTACCTTCAGTTAAGTACTCAAAACAATAAAATCTACATTCGAAAAATATTGATTACCAAAGAGAATCGCTTGTTAATTGCAACCGAAGGAAATGGGTTAATATACTACGATCCGGAAACTGAAGAGACAAGGCAATATTACATGGGGAATAGCCTACTTAAGAGTGATGTGATTTGGGATCTACATGAAGACTCAGGTGGAAAAATAGCCATAGCAACTAACAAAGGGGTTAACTTTTTTGATGTTAAGAAAAAGAAAATATTTTCCATCAAAATATTAGATGATGTAATAGGAAATGATGTGATCAAGACGCTTTTTGAAGACAGGTCTGGAATAATATGGATAGGTACCGAAACCAATGGGTTGTATAAATTAAAATCACTCTCAAATGTTGATCATTATGTTTCTGATGCTAATCGAAATACCAGTTTAAATAGCAATAAAATAAATACCATTTACGAAGATGCATATGGGATAATATGGATTGGAACCCAGTCGGGAATCAACAAGTTTGATAAACAAAAGCAGTATTTTAAACACCATCAACATTGGCCTAATAAAGAGAAAACCATTAACAGTAATATGATTTGGTCGCTGTTTCAAAATGATGAAGATGGAAGTATATGGGTTGGAACGGACAATGGTGTAAATGTTTTTGATGGCGAAACAGGAAACGTAAATGTTATTATTCCAAGTTTTTCATTTACCAATAAGCAAAAAAACAAAGGAGTATATTCAATATATAAAGATAAACAAGGAATTACTTATTTGGGTACAGATGGAGGTGTTTTCTATTTGAAGAATGGGAAAATGATCCATATTCATGACTATGAAAAACATCAAAATGAAGATAGAACTTATGTTATAATCGAAGACCATAAAAACAGGCTTTGGTTTGGAACTAAACAAGGGGTAGTTGTTTTACAAGAAGATAGAAAAACATTTAAAACTTATACTACTGAAAATGGATTGCCAATTGATGTCATTAGAGCTCTATATTGTGACAAACAAGGAAATGTATGGTTAGGTACAGATGGTGGTGGATTATGTAAAGTCATCGAGAAAAATGGACATGTACAATTTAAAGTTTATCAAAACGATCAGGAAAAATTAAATACAATAAGTAATAATACGGTATTATCTATTCACCAAGACAATAAAGGGTTTTTATGGGTAGGGACCTTTGGAGGAGGATTAAATAAATTCAACATTAAGACCGAAAAATTTACCTTATTTACAGAGAAAGATGGTTTATCAAATAACGTAATATATGGTGTGCTTGATGATAAACAACACAACTTATGGTTGAGCACCAATAAGGGAATATCTTTTTTTAGCACAAAATCAAATCGATTTAAAAACTTTGATGAAACAGATGGTTTACAAAGTAATGAGTTTAATAATGGAGCTTATTTTA
>JAJCYO010000090.1 GCA_029262875.1 Flavobacteriales bacterium | reverse complement strand
AGAAAAAACATAAGTAAAATTTCCGCCAATACTAAATAGGTTGATAGAATCTGAGATAAAATTAAGTTTCTTTTTGATTTCAAATTCAGCCCCATAAACGGTTGCATTTTTAATATTTCTCCATGTCAGCTCTGAGTTTTGTGCTTGGGTATTAAAAACCAATTCAATAGGGTTGTTGAATGATTTGTAAAAAGCCCCCACAGAAATAATTTCACCAAAATTGGGGAATATTTCGTAACGTAAATCGAAATTATCAATCAAAGTTCTTTCTAAATCAGGATTTCCAACAATTATCCAGTTCGTGGAAAAGTCATACGTAGCGAAAGGCGCAATTTCTCTAAACGTAGGTCGAGCTAATGTTTTGGAGTAGGCAGCCCTTAAGTTGCTTTTGCTTGTTAAGGAATAGGATGTGTTCAGTGCGGGCAAAACATCAGTTTCTATTAATGAGCCAACCCTTTCATCTTTGTCAAAACTTCTAACAAACATATCGGTTGTCTCTAACCTTGCGCCTGTAACAATTCTTAGTTTCTTAGTTGCCCAAATATCACCCATTAAATAGGAGGCAAAAACAGATTGGTCAGCTGAATAACTATTTCTTCTTTCCGTAGCATCTTCTATGTAAACAAAATTAGAAACAGGATTGCCTGCGGTTGGTAAAGTCATATTGCTATCTGCCAGGTAGCTAATTACACTTCCATTGTAATCTAAGAGCCCTTGTGAACGATAATTATACCTGCTTTCAGTTAAAATCCTTTCTTGTTGAAGTGCCGCACCACCAAATTTAATTTTTGAATTTTTCCCATCCTTTTCTTTGATGTTAAATTCAAAATTTAGTTTTCCATCTGTAGTGGTTTGGTCCAATTCCCTATAGTATCTAGTTGGAACTGGATAAAGAGATGCCTGTATGTTATAGTTCGTGTCTCCAGTAATGTCGCTAACAATATAATCGTTTGAAAAATATCTTAAATCTGGCTGATTTTGGTTGGATTGAGAAAAAGCATACATCCAACCTACTTTTAATTTTTTCAACCCTTCAAAATAATGTTCACCTTTTGTTTGGTAACTGCTTAAGACATTTTCTTGGTATTCTAATGCTCTGGTTTGGAAAAATAGTCCAGGTTGATCTTCGGGAATTTCACCTTCTTGAAAGGAGGTAGAAGTTATTCCGTTTTGATTTCTTAAATAAACAAAACCTAACTTGTGATTAGCCGAAATTTTATAGGAGATGTTAGCAATAGCTCCCCATAATATACTTTCATTAGAACGAATGTCTTTCAATGTTCTTTGTTCATTTAATTCTTGAACATCATTAACATTTCCTGTCAATTCATAACGATTAGTAAAAGCTTCATCGTCTTTGTGGTTGTATCTTTTTGAATAAGAGAGGCCAGTAATGAACCCCAAATCTTTTCCAAACAGTTTTATTCGGTTTCCAGCTGATAATGAATAATTTTGATTAAGGAAAGATGTTTTTTCACTAACATCCATTTCTTTGTTAAAAGATTTGCCTATAGTTTCCAACCTATTATTTTCAACAAATAGGGCGGGAATATTTCCGGTCGTTCCTGGTTCATCTCTTGTTCCGTCATCAAAACCTATAAAATCGGTTCCTCCGCCTTCATAAGTTAAAAAATTGTCTTTAAAACTGGATGCAGTATTATAGCCTAAAGAGCTAGAAAACTGAAAGATAAATTCTTCTGGAAAATCTTTAGTTTCAATATCTAATAGCCCTCCTGTAAAGCTACCCGGCATATCAGGTGTAAAAGATTTGATGACTTTCATATTTTCAATCATGTTTACAGGAAATAGATTTAATTGAACTGCGTTTCTATTAGGGTCTAATCCAGGAATTTCAGCTTTATTAATGGTCGTTTTACTGTATCTATCACTTAACCCTCTTACATAAACGTATTTACCTCCTTCTAAGGTTAGCCCTGTTACTCTTTTTGCTGCACTTGCAGCATCACTATCTCCTTTCTTTGCTATTTCTTTTGCTCCAATTACCTCCATCACTGTTGCAGATTTTTTCTTTACTTGCAACAAGTACTCTTCGTTTTTACGGTCAGCCTTGGCTTCTATAGTAAACATTTCTATGGCCATAGCTGAATTGGCTAAAGAAAAATTATGAGAACTGGTTTCCCCATTTCTTACGGTGATGAGTACTGTATCAGAACGGAAAGAAATGTAAGAACAAATAACTTTATATTGCCCTGGTTGAACATTCGGTATTCTATAGTTTCCATCTATATCCACCATGGACCCTGTAGTTGTTCCTTTTAATAAAACGGTTGCTCCAATTAGCTCTTCTCCTGTTTCAGTATCGGTTACTTTTCCTTGAATAATTCCTTGAGCAAATGTGATGCTTGTTGAAAAAACAATAAAAACAATAACTATTATCTTCTTCATTTTAATCGATGTTTTATTATACCGCAAAGAAAAAAACATACAGCAAGACAAAGGTTAAACAAACGTTAAGTGTCTGTTATCAGTAAGAAAATGTGAACAAAAAGGAAACAAATAAATTATTTATAAGAATGTACTTATAAGCTGATTAGGATGGCGTTTGCGAGGAATAAAAAAGCCCTGCTTATGCAGGGCTTTTAGTAATCATTAACTAAATATTAAGGGAATGTTAATGTCCATCCTTGTGCCCAATTTGTTCCGTTAAAAGCACCAATATATGTTACATTATCATACCAAGAATCTCCAGAAGCAATTCCAGTTCCTAAGCTTGAACCAGGAACAGGGTTAGTGGCTGTAATACTTGCTACAGTAGTACTTGTATTTGTAATACTTGCATGTCCTGATAAATCTACCCCATTGTTGTCAACAATATTATTGCTTCCTATGTTAGAAAGAACAATTCCTGCAAATTTTAATTGACCAGCATCTAACCGTGCCTTAGAATCTTCTCCAGAAGCTAAATCTTCAATATCAATTCCTTTTCCAAAATCATGAAAAACGGAGTTATGGTATTCACCACCGGCATTATCTCTAAATGTTAGAGCTCTACTCACCCCATTTCCAATATAAGTTGCATTATATATCATAGGTGTTGCATATGGCAATCCATCTTCTGGAGATGTTCCCCCATCATGTTCTCCACCACGATCAGAATTTGCATTTTCAATAGCTACCCAAAATTGGCCTTTTCCTCTATAACCTTGGTCATAATCAAAAGAATCATCTAACACATTTGAAACTAAGATGTGTTTTAAATTAGGCGCTCCACCGAAAAATTCAACTCCGTCATCGGCATTGGCTGCAACTTCAATGTGGTGAATAGTTGTTCCTGCTCCGACACCACCTAATGTTAATCCATTAATTTCATTTCCAGCCCCGATATCTGTTCCGCCATGACGGATAGAAATGTAACACAAAGACCCTGAATTATCGTTATCATTACTTCCACCATAAGCACCTCTTGGTTCAGAAGTAGGAATTCCTTCAATGTTTTGTGTTGCTGGAACTGTATTCAATTGAGCATTTCCTAATATGATTAATCCGCCCCATTGTCCGGTTGTTGTAATAGGGACAGAACCATCTAAGGGATCTGCTTCAAAAGTAAAAATAATAGGCTGTGAAGCTGTTCCACATGCATTTATCATTCCTCCTTGCGCAACAATTAAAGCAGAAGCATTAGCCCCAGTTCCTGGTTTTCCTTTTACAACAGTTCCTGGTTGTATGGTTAATGTTTGCCCTGAGTTTACAAAAATAAACCCATCTAAGACATACACTTTGTCGTTTGTCCAGGTGGTGGTTCCTGTTCCCGATCCATTATCAGTTATTGTTACAATATTGCTATTAAGCGGAGGTGCAACAGGTGTATATATACACGAACCATCATCCTTGTCAGCATTAGGGTTAAAGTTTTCTGCGGTTGGATCTGTACAACCTGCTTCTTTAGAGCAAGAAGTAAAGAGGCTACCTATTCCAATAATAATAGCCGTAATAAATAATAAGTTCTTTGTTTTCATTTTTTTCATTTTTAGTTTTATAGTTTTTATGACACAAAGAAATGATGCGTTTATTATTAGAGAGTAAATAGAACCTTATAGTTCTTTTATCTTCATGTTAAGAAAAATGTTACTTTGAGAAAGTGTTTTAGGAGAAACACAATTTAAAATCAATGATAACAAGGATAATACAATTAATTAATGTTAAATTAACATCTAAAAAAAAAGCCATTTGTATTTTTGTTTTAAAATAAGAAACCATGAGTAATGAAAAAATACTTTTAGTTGATGACGAGCCCGATATTGTTGAGTTTTTAGGCTATAATTTAACCAAGGAAGGATATGATGTTACTACTGCTACAGGCGGTAGGCAAGCAATAGAAATAGCCAATAAGATTAAACCAGACCTAATTATTTTAGATGTGATGATGCCTGAAATGGATGGTATTGAGACATGTCATGAAATTAGGAACATTGAGGGGTTAAAAGATACGTTAATAGCATTCTTAAGTGCCAGAGGAGAAGACTACTCACAAGTTGCGGGGTTTGATGCGGGTGCAGATGATTACATTACAAAACCGATTAAACCAAGGTTGTTGGTGAGCCGAGTAAAGGCAATATTAAGGAGAAGATTAGGAGTGGAAGAATCTGTGATGAGTGAGCAAGAAGGGGGTATAAAAATTGACAGGGAAAAATATTTAGTTTATAAAGAGGGAGAGAAATTTTCTTTCCCCAAAAAAGAATTTGAACTATTGGCGTTATTAATATCTAAACCAGGAAAGGTATTTACTAGGGATATAATTTTAGAAAGTGTTTGGGGAGGAGATGTTGTTGTTGGCGATAGAACGATAGACGTACACATCCGAAAGCTAAGAGAAAAATTAGGAGATCATTACATTAAAACCATTAAAGGAGTTGGTTATAAATTTGAGTCATAGATTTCTTTTCCTGTCAATTCTCCTTCAATCTAATACAAGAAGTTTACATTTGTCTTGATGAAAGACCTCACCCCCAATGGTATAGCACTTAGAATTTCCTTTTTAGTAGCGGTAGCAGTTACTATAATTGTTTCTATTGTTGATTACCTTACAGGAGAATTTAACTGGGTATTGTTGTATGTTGTATTTCCAGGAGCTTTTGTCGCTTCGTACATAGGTTTTAGAATAGCGGTAGAAAAATTTATATATAGAAAAATAAAGTTGATTTATAAGACCATTCACAACTTAAAACGATCTACAGGTGAAAAAGCAAAAGAATTTAGTTTAAAAACGGATGTTTTGAGTGATGTTAAAAATGAAGTGGAGAAATGGGACAAAACAAACAAAGAGGAGTTTGAGCGTCTTGAAGGGTTAGAAAATTATCGAAGAGAGTTCGTTGGCAATGTTTCTCATGAACTGAAAACCCCCATTTTTAATATACAAGGCTATTTATTAACACTTTTAGAAGGAGGCTTGGATGATCCAAACATTAATGTTGATTATCTAAAAAAAGCGACCAAAAGCGTGGATAGGATGATTTCTTTAATTGAAGATTTGGATGAAATTTCAAAATTAGAGTCAGGTGTAATAGAAATGGAAATTGAAAAAGTAGATGTAGTTGAACTCATCAAAGAGGTAATGAGTTCTTTAGAGATGAAGGCAAAGGGAGCTAAAACAACCATCACTTTTGTAGAACAACCAACTAAACCGATATGGGTAAACGCTGACTATGACGGAATCAGTCAAGTATTGGTAAATCTAATAGTGAATTCCATAAAATATGGAAGAGAAGAAGGAGAAACGCTGATAAAGCTTTTTGATATGCATGATAATATATTAGTTGAGGTTGCAGATAATGGCTTGGGAATTTCAGAAGAACATTTGCCACGCTTGTTTGAGCGTTTTTATAGAACAGATAAAGGGCGAGCAAGAGAAAGTGGGGGTACAGGGCTTGGACTTTCAATTGTAAAACACATCATTGAAGCGCACAACCAAACCATTAATGTAAGAAGTACAGTTGACCTTGGGTCTACGTTTTCATTTACACTAAAAAAGGCATAAACACGTTTCCTTAATTTATTTTGTTTCTTTGTGTTATGCAAATTCAGCTATCAGTTGTTATAATTACCTTTAATGAGGAAAAAAACATTGCTCGATGTTTGGATGCTGTAATTGGCGTTGCTGATGACATTGTGGTGGTCGATTCGTTTTCTACAGACAATACTAAACAGATTTGCGAAGAAAAAAAAGTTCGTTTTGTGGAGCACAAATTTGATGGTCACATTGAGCAAAAGAACTGGGCCATTACCCAAGCAAAACACCAGTATGTGCTTTCTTTAGACGCAGACGAAGCTTTAACAGAAGAGCTTCAAGCAGCGATAAACTTAATTAAGAACAATTGGCAATTTGATGGGTATAGTTTTAATCGTTTAACCAATTTTTGCGGTACCTGGATAAAACACTCTGGTTGGTATCCAGATAAAAAGCTAAGACTTTGGGACACGACCAAAGGAAAATGGGGAGGAGATAATCCTCATGATAAAGTGTTTATGGAAAAAGGAGCAAGTGTTAAACACATTAATGCTGACATTTTACATTATTCTTTTTACACCGTAGAACAACACCTCAAGCAGATTGATTATTTTACAGACATTAGTGCAAAGGCAGCTTTTGAAAAGGGAAAAACAAGTAGCGGCTTCAAAATATTCTATAAATCGTACTATAAATTTTTTAGAGACTATATCCTAAAGCTTGGTTTTTTAGATGGTTATCATGGTTATGTCGTTTGTAAGAATTCAGCATATGCTAAGCGCTTAAAGTATTCCAAACTAATGGCGTTAATAAAAAAAGAGGAATAGGGTTTATTGATTTTCAGCATCATCCTTTTTGGCACTACTCAACCCAGCTCCTATTGAAATACCAATAGCAATTCCAATACCTATGCCCATGGCAATATTGTCTATAGCAACACCAATCGCACTCCCAATTCCGGCACCAAGAGCAACACCTACCCCTATGTAGTTTTCCTTTTTCATACTAATTTTTTTATAAGTGAGATTTGACCTAAATGGTAGTGTGTGTGCTCAACAATTCCAAAAAGGTTTCTATAATAGCTCCCGTATTTTCCATCTGTAAAATTTTCCGAGAGTTTGCTGTCGGGCAATTGTCCAATTAAATTAGACATGCTCTCAGCGTCAGACAAAATGCCGTTCACCATGCCTTCCCAATCTTCTTGAGATTGAATGGGAGGGTGATCAAAACTGTATTTATCTTTCGCATTAAGTGGCTCTCCCTCTAATACCTTTAAAACAGCTGACACAAAATACCCTATATGATAAGTGAGCACAGCAATGGTATTAAAGGACTCCACTTTTGTTGTGGCCTGTTCCCAAGTTACACCTTCTAAGCTTTCTTTAAGATTTACAGTAGTCCAATTTCCTCCAAAAAAGACGTCTTTAAAATGTTTTGCGAGTTGAGTTGATGAGTTCATAGTTCGTTTTTTGACATCGATTTAATTTTTTCTAAGTAATCATTTGGAAAACCCTTTCGTTTGGCCAATTCATATAGTGATAAAGCATATGACTCATTTGTCCCGGTTAGTGATTTGGAAGGCAGGTTGTAACAGGTTGCTATTACAACATCGTTCCTATTTGTAATAATGTTGACTTCTTCTGGAATATAATCAGCCACACTTGCTTCGGAATATAGATCACGAACGGCACCACTATCGACAGTCATCACAATTCCATATGATTTTTCATGCTTACAAGGAATTAATGATGCTCGAGCCCCAATTTTCAACGCATAATTATCAAGGCAAGCGCTTCTCGGGTTTGATGGGTTAATTCCACTTTCCAATAAAAGGGTATCATCCATAAATAAACCGTAAAAAAAGACTTCCATTTTATTTCTTTTCTTCTCGTAAAATTTTTTCCATTTTACGGCCTTTCGCTAATTCATCAATTAATTTTTCTAAATACCGGCACTGTCTATACAATTCAAATTCATCCTCTATTTCTTCAATTCGATAACCACAAACAACCCCTTTAATCATATGTGCGTTGGGATGTATTTTTGCTTTTTGAAAAAATGTTTTATAAGTTACTTTCTCTTCAATAAGTGCCTGTAATTGATTTTCATCAAAACCAGTTAACCATTCTATTACCTGGTGGAACTCTTCTTTTGTTCTACCATTTTTCTCCAATCTATTCATGTAAAGTGGGTAAATAGATGCAAATATCATTTTACCCACTTTTTCATTTTTTTCAGCTGTAACTTTCATTATAATGTGATTTTAATTAATAGATGCTAATGAAGAAATAAAGACGTCTTTATTTTCATTGTACCACGAAGATACCAAATATTGTCATTTTAATTATTGTTAATTTGGTGGCGTAAAATGAGTGCAGCTAAAAATATTTGTTTTTTTAATACCACTAAGTTTTGGGGAGGGGGAGAGAAATGGCATTTTGAGGCTGCTGAAATGATGTCAACTACACCAAACAACACTTTTTTTGTTTGTGACAAGGAAGGAGAACTGGCTAAAAAATTAGTGGGAATTGATGTAACACAATTTCATGTTACAGCCGGAAATTTGAGTTTTTTGAATACTTCCAAAATCAAGAAACTGGTTGAGTTTTACCAAGAAAACAACATAGAAACGGTAATCTTTAATAGCCCAAAAGACTTGAAGTTAGGAGGAAAAGCCGCAAAAAAGGCTGGGGTAGAAAATATTGTTTACCGAAGAGGAATTGCGGTTGAGGTGAAAAAAAGCAAGCTGAACACACACTTGTTTAAAGATGTTGTTACCCACTTTATTTTTAACTCCAAAGCGACTAAGGCATTATTGGAGAAAAACCATGTTGACATCTTGTCAACAAAAAAAACAGCCATTATCTACAATGCCATTGAATTTTCAGGTGAAGAACAGCTAATTAGGAATAATGAACATCCCGTTGTAATTGGAAATGCAGGAAGATTAGTAGAACAAAAAGGGCAAAAATACGTGATAGAAATTGCTCGAAAGTTAAAAGAAAAAGGATTGGACTTTAAAATACTAATTGCTGGAGAAGGGCCTTTATATGAAGAACTGGAAAAAGGAATAAAAAGCCAAAATCTATCGGACCATATTGAGTTGTTAGGCTTTGTTGATGATATGAAAACCTTTATGAAACAAATAGATATTTTTATTTCTACTGCCCTTTGGGAAGGTTTTGGGTTTGTCTTGGCAGAAGCAATGACAGCAAAAAAACCTGTTTTAGCATTTGATTTAAGCAGTAACCCAGAACTAATTAATGATGGAGGAAACGGATTTTTAATTCCCGCTCAAAACATAGAATTGTTTGCTAATAAATTGGAAGGGTTAATTAATGACGAATCCTTAAGAAACCAAATGGGACAAGCTGCGTATACTTTTGCAAAAGCCAATTTCGAGAAAACCAAGCAATTTCAAAAGCTGCTTGATTTTGTGGCTTAAAACTTGTGGAATTTTAGCCTTTCAAGAATCAATAAATTAGGGGGATGAAAATTTTCACAAAAAAATCCGAACTTTAGGGGTTCGCAATGCAAGTTTTAGTGACTTTGAGCGTTTGAACAATAACATGAGCAACAATTATCAAATATTAATTACCAAGTTAGATGCTTTTATACGTAAGTACTATAAAAACAGGCTATTAAAAGGTGGTATTTATAGTGTTGGTTTATTGCTGGCTTCTTTTATGGTGTTTACTTCTATAGAGTATTTTGGTCAATTCAGTACCACAGGAAGAACCATTTTGTTTTACTCTTTTGTTGGTGTTACTGCCTATCTATTTGGGAATTATGTGGTCATTCCTGTTTCTAAACTGTACAAGTTTGGCAAGGTGATTAACCACAATCAAGCGGCAGAAATTATTGGAAATCATTTTGATGAAGTAAAAGACAAACTGATTAATGTGCTACAATTAGAGCATAAAGCAGAAATGAATAGCAACCATTTATTGTTGGCCAGCATTGATCAAAAATCATTGGAATTAAAACCAGTTCCTTTTGTCAATGCTGTAAATTTAACGGAGAACAAAAAACACTTAAAATATTTGTTCATTCCACTCTTGTTATTGATTGGCGTTTCTATCGTTTCTCCAAAAATTTTTACGGTTGGTACAGAACGGTTGGTAAATCACAATACCTATATCGCTCCAGTTGCCCCATTTAAAATGGAAATTAACAACAACGAATTGTCTGTTTTAAAAAACAAAGACTTTAATTTAGAAGTTGCTGTTTCTGGAAACCAATTGCCTGATAAACTATACATTGAACAAGGAGGAAATAAATACCCCTTGAGTAAAACAGATAAAAGAACCTATTCCTATACGTTTAAAAATGTGCAACAAAACAAAGAATTTAAGCTGTATGCCTCTGGTTTTTATTCTAAAGAACATGAATTAGCGGTTATTCCTAACCCTATTTTAACGGATTTTTCGGTTAACATTAATTACCCAAAATACCTGAACAAACCAAACGAGACGCTACAAAACACTGGGGACTTAATTCTACCAGAAGGAACTCAGGTGAAGTGGAACATCCAAGCAGAAGATGCGGATTATATTTATTTCGTGATGGCAGGCAGCTCAAAGCAGTTAAAAAGCTCAGGAACTCAGTTTTCTTTTCAAAAAACGGCTAAAAAAAATGCTGGGTATTCAATTATTCCTTCGAATAGCTTTGTGGAGTTTGGTGATACCATTCAGTATGCTTTACAGGTTATTCCAGATAAGTTTCCATCAATATTAGTTAATGAAAAGAAGGACTCAACCAACGACAATCGGTTTTATTTTAGAGGAGAAATCTCTGATGATTATGGCTTTTCTGCCTTGAGTTTTAACTATAGAATTTTAAATAAAGTAGACTCTCTGCCGGGCAGGAACAAATTACAATCGGTGAAGATTCCTTATAACGCTTCGGTAACCATTGATGAGTTTTTTCACTTTTGGAATTTGGAGGAACTAAACATCCTGCCTGGCGATGAAATAGAGTATTATTTCGAGGTTTGGGATAATGATGGGGTGAATGGAAGAAAGCCTGCGAAAACGAGCTTAAAAACGTTTAAATCGAAAACAATTCAAGAGCGAAATAGCGATGCATCAAAAAGCAATAAGGACATTAAGAAAAACTTAAGCGAGAGTATTTCCGATGCGAAACAAATTCAAAAGGATTTGGAAGAGTTAAAGAAGAAATTGTCTGAGAAGAAAAAAGTGGGCTGGGAAGAAAAAGAAAAAATGAAAGAGTTATTGGAAAAGCAAAAGGAGTTAGAGAAGAAAGTAAATGATATCCAGAAAGAAAACGAAAAGAACAACAACCAACAGAATGAATACAAACAATACAACGAAGATATTCTTCAAAAGCAAGAGCAACTTCAAAAGTTATTTGACGAATTGATGACTGATGAAATGAAGAAGATGATGGAGAAACTGCAGGAAATGATGGACAAGATGGATAAGAACATGTTGGAAAATGAGTTGGATAAGATGGACATGTCTAATAAAGATTTAGAGAAGGAATTAGATAGGTCATTGGAATTGTTTAAACAAATGGAATTTGAACAAAAGTTAGATGAGGTAAAAAACAAATTAGATGAATTGTCTGAAAAGCAAAGTGACTTGGCCAAGGATACAAAAGACAAGAAGGAAAACAATGAAGCGCTAAAAGAAAAACAAGACGAATTGAACAAGGAATTTGAAGAGGTAAAAAAAGAGTTAGATGAGTTGAAGAAAATAGACAAGGAACTGGAGAATCCGAATGGAATGGAGGACACCAAAAAAGAACAAGAGGAGATCTCAGAAGACATGAAAAACAGTTCTGAACAACTCGAAAATAAAAAGAACAAGAAATCTTCTCAATCGCAAGAAGATGCTGCTCAGAAAATGTCGGAAATGGCACAGAAAATGGCATCAATGCAACAAGAAGCTCAGAACGATGGTGAGGACATGGATGCACTTAGACAGCTGTTAGACAATTTGTTACACCTGTCATTTGAACAAGAAGATTTGATGGAGAGCTACAAGAAGATAGACAGAAAAAGCCCAGAATACGTGACCATTACGCAACAACAAAAAAAGCTGAAGGATGACGCCAAGATGATAGAAGATTCTCTTTTTGCGTTAAGTAAGAGAGTGGTTCAGTTGGAATCAACCATAAACAAGGAGATTAGCGCGATTAACAACAATATGGCTAAAACGATTGGTTTTATGGCGGAGAGACAAATCCCTATGGCAGCTGCGAGACAACAATATGTAATGACTTCCATCAATAATTTGGCACTTTTATTTGATGAGGCGCTACAGCAGATGCAGAAACAGGCACAACAAAAACCTGGAGAAGGAAGCTGTGATAAACCTGGTGGAAATGGAAAACCTAAACCGGGGATGGGTTCGATTAAGAAAATGCAGGAGAAATTAAACAAGCAGATGGAAGCGATGAAGAAGGCGCTTGAAGAAGGGAAAAAGCCAGGGGGTAAAAAACCAGGTGACCAGAAAGGAGAAGGAATGGGAATGCCAGGAGGGAAAGGAATGAGTGAATCCTTAGCAAAGATGGCTGCACAGCAGGCCAAAATAAGAAAGGAGCTAAATAAGCTTAAAAAGGGGAAAGGCGGACAAGGTGTTAATGGGCTGTCAAAACTGATGGAAGAGAACGAGACAGACATTGTGAACAAACGCATTACCCAACAAACAATTAATAGGCAAAAAGAAATTTTAACAAGGTTGTTAGAATCGGAAAAAGCGGACAGGGAAAGAGAATGGGATGAAAAAAGAGAATCTAAGGAGGGAAAAAATCAAGTAAAAGGTAACCCTGAGCTCTTTTTTGAGTATAACAAGCAAAAGGAACAGGAGGTGGACTTGATAAAAACAACTCCACCAAACCTAAATAATTTTTATAAGAAAAAAGTAACACAGTATTTTCAAAACATTAACAAATGATTCAAGGCGGAATTATTCAACGAATTGAACTCTCTTCTAAGCTCGAGAGTCTTTCACAAATCGAAAACTTTATAGACGATGTCTGCGAGCAATATAAGTTCGGAGAGGATCATTATGGAAATATATTAATTGCATTAACAGAAGCAGTTAACAACGCCATAACCCATGGCAATAAATTGAACCCAGACAAAAAAGTTAACCTCAATATGGAGACCACAAGCAAAGATGTGGAGTTTACCATTAAAGATGAAGGTCCTGGATTTGATTATGATGATGTTCCGGATCCAACATTACCTGAAAATCTTGAAAAATTAAGCGGTAGAGGCATCTTTTTAATGAAGAGTTTAGCCGATGATGTTGTTTTTGAAGAGAATGGCGCGATTATTAAGCTAAAATTCTCTCTTTCAGCGAATTAATGACGGGCCAAAATACAATTTCCTTTCTTTCTGAAGACATTTCCTTTGAGCTGGAGAGCCCATCTGTTGTCCAAGAATGGATTAATAATACCATTGCTAAAGAGGGGAAAACTACTGGGGAAATCACCTATATTTTTTGTTCTGATGACTACCTTCATAAGATCAATTTAGAGCACTTACAGCACGATACATTTACAGACATTATTACATTTAATTACTGTGTAGATGATGTTATAAATGCTGATGTTTTTATAAGCATTGATCGAGTGAAGGAGAACGCTCCATCTTTTAATACTACTTTTCTAAACGAGCTTAATCGCGTTATGATTCATGGAATTTTGCACTTGACGGGGTATGATGATAAGAGTGATTCTGATAAAGAAGTTATGCGTAGTAAGGAAGATTTTTATTTATCTTTGCTGTCAATTTAATTTTTGTTCCACGTGAAACAATTTAGGGTTAATGAATAATACATACGATATAATTGTTGTTGGCGGTGGCCATGCCGGTTGTGAGGCTGCTGCTGCAGCGGCAAACCTTGGGTCTAAGGCATTGCTCATTACCATGAATATGGATACGATAGCGCAGATGTCGTGTAACCCAGCTATGGGTGGTGTTGCGAAAGGACAAATTGTGAGGGAGATAGATGCGTTAGGAGGCTATTCTGGAATTGTTAGCGATAAAAGCGCCATTCAATTTAAGATGTTGAACCGTTCTAAAGGACCGGCAATGTGGAGCCCAAGAACACAGAATGATAGAATGCTTTTTTCTAAAGAATGGCGTCTAATGTTGGAACAAACGGAGAACGTAGATTTTTGGCAAGACATGGTAGTGGAGCTGTTGATTGAAGATGGTAAATGTGTGGGTGTAAAAACGCAAATTGGCGTTGAGTTTAAATCCAAATCAGTTATTCTTACAAACGGAACTTTTTTAAATGGACTTATTCATATAGGTGAAAAATCATTTGGTGGAGGAAGGGCTGGAGCAAGACCTTCAACCGGACTTACGGAGCAATTAATTGCCTTAGGCTTTGAGTCTGGAAGAATGAAGACCGGAACACCTCCAAGAGTGGATGGAAGATCTATTGATTATACAAAACTAGAGGAACAACCTGGGGATGAAAATCCGGGTACCTTCTCTTATAAAGCAGAACATAAATTGTCGAAACAACGAAGTTGTTACATCGGTTATACGAACCAAAATGTACACGATGTTTTGCAAACTGGATTTGAAAAGTCACCGATGTTTACTGGAAGGATTCAAGGATTTGGGCCGAGGTATTGCCCCTCAATTGAAGATAAGATTGTGCGTTTTTCTGAACGAGAAAGACATCAGCTTTTTGTAGAACCAGAAGGATGGAATACGGTAGAAATTTACCTTAATGGATTCTCTACATCTTTGCCAGAAGATGTTCAACAAGAGGCAATGGAATTGATTCCAGGTTTTGAAAGTGCAAGAATGTTTAGGCCTGGTTATGCCATTGAATATGATTTTTTTCAACCAACACAATTGGAAAACACACTGGAAACAAAAGGTGTTCCTAACCTCTACTTTGCGGGGCAAATTAATGGAACAACAGGATATGAGGAAGCTGCGGGACAAGGGTTAATGGCTGGGGTAAATGCACATTTAAAGAACAACAATAAGGATCCTTTTGTGTTGAAAAGAGATGAAGCTTACATTGGTGTTTTGATTGATGATTTGATTACAAAAGGAACTTCCGAACCTTATAGAATGTTTACTTCACGAGCGGAATACAGAATTCTTTTGAGACAAGATAATGCTGATATTAGGTTAACAGAGCTGTCTCATAAATTAGGATTGGCTGATGACGACAGGTTAAAATCTGTTGCAGAAAAATCAAAAAACATTCAAAAAATTATTGATAGTTTCTCAAAAACAAGCTTAGCGCCCGAAGAGGTAAACACCTATTTAGAACAGCAAAAGTCATCTCCTTTAAAACAAAAAGTTAAGGCTGCTTCAGTTATAACAAGACCTAATATTACGGTGGTCGGTTTGAAAGAAACAAATAATAAATTGGCAGAATCGTTAGTAGATTTTAACGAAATTGAAATAGAGAATGCAGAAATTTTAATGAAATACGAAGGTTACATTAGACGAGAGAAAGAAGTTGCAGACAAGCTAATGAGGCTGGAGGATATTAAAATTTATAAAGACATTGATTATTCACAGTTAAGTTCTTTATCAGGAGAGGCAGTTGATAAGCTGTCTAAAATTAAACCAACAACAATTGGCCAAGCATCTCGAATAAGCGGAATCTCTCCCTCTGATATTTCTGTCTTAATGGTTTTCCACGGGCGATGATTTTTTTTGTTCCACGTGAAACATTAAAGGATTTAAAATACACTTTTGGTTGAAAAAGAGATTCGTCCTGTGGGGTTGTCAATAATTGCCCAAACAATCCATTTTAAAGCGATTTAACCAACTTTTTACCCTCTGTGGTATAAGAGCCCTAAAACGGAGAGAAAGTTGATTTAACAAAGCCAATCTAAACACCTAATAATCAACAACTTAAGTTGTTTTTAGTGAAAGTTTATAAAAAGGGTCGATATTCTCTTGTCTTGAACTATTTTTATCACAATGAAAAGGAATAAAAAAATAGACCTGTTTTTATTTTTGTTGCTTTTGGCAATTCTACCATATTGCTATCTTAGTTTTTTTACAAATCCGAGTGCTGATGATTTTGGCTTCGCTGTTCAATCTCAAAAATATGATTTACTACTTTTAATCAAGCAAACATATTTATACTGGAATGGGAGATATGTTTCTAATGTTTTCATCTATTTAAATCCAATTGCACAAGAAAGTTATTTCGGATATAAATTGGTTTCGTTTGCGTTAATTCTTTTGCTTGGGCTTGCTAATTTTCTTTTTATACGACAATTGTTATCTAAAAACAAAAAGCAAAACCAATTGATTATTTCGTTCATTTTAAGTTTGCTTTTTATGCACAACATGCCAATTATTTCTGAGGGGCTGTATTGGTTTACAGGCACTGTAATTTACCTGTTGGGAATTATTACTGCACTCTTTTATTTTACGTTTTTAATTAAGACTGTTCGAGAAAATAAAAAAGGGGGTTATCCATTTTTTTTGCTGTTGCTACTTTTTTTGACTTGTGGATTTAATGAAGTGCTTACTCTTTTAATGGTTTTTATATTGCTGGTAGTGAGTGCCATTTTTTATAAGAAAAAGCTCAAAGGAAAAAAGGTAATTTTTACTCAATTTATATGCGCTGTTTTGTTCGCTGCCCTTGTTGTTTTTTCTCCAGGAAATGAATACAGAGAGGTTGCTTATCAAAATGCACATAATTTTTCACACTCCTTTCTTTATTCATTGATGCAAGTCGGACGATTTTCATTGCTTTGGATAGGGTCAATTCCATTGGTAGCAGCATCATTTCTTTATTTTCAATTTAATAGAAAGATGAGACAGGAAAATGAGCTATTTAAAAATTCATTTTACCTAACGCGTTGGACTTCTCTGTTAATATTATTTGCCTTAATTTTTATTTGTGTTTTCCCTGCGTATTGGGCAACAGGAATTTTAGGACAACACAGAACCCTTAATGTTGCTTATTTTTTCTTTCTCATCATGTGGTTTATTAACCTCTCCGTATGGTATAATTATTACCAAGAGAAACTTCGATTTGCACTTAACGATAAAATAATGACAACACTATCTATGTTCTTCATTGTGGGGCTTGTTTTTACAAACAATGGGTACAATGCAATATCAGATATCTTTTCAGGGTCGGCAAACAGTTATAATGAACAGTTATTAAATCGATTCACGACCTTAAAGGAAGCAAGACAATTAAATAAAAGCACCATCACCATAACAAAACTAATGGCACAACCAAAAAGCCTATTCGTCTCGGAAATAACCAACAACCCAAAAGACTGGACTACTCAAGGGTATATGCTTTACTTCAAAATAGAGGATAAAAAACTGGTGATTCAAGAAACAGCTCAAGACCAATAACTCTTGGTTGATGTTAGATAATTATGTTATTTTGCAAAAATCTCAAAACTAAAGGGATATGTTATTATGGTTGTCAAGCTAAACGAAAACAACAAATACACTAATATTTGTTAAAGCAGAACATGAAGATATTGATTAGCACATTGTTGTTTATTGCTCTTTTTTTTGTAGGGTGTAAAGACACCGAGAAAAAGGAATTAGATCAAGGAGTATACTTTTGTGGTGCCGAGAATTTGACTGAAAATGGAGAAAGGTTCATTTCCAGTGGATATGAATTTGAAGGGGGAGAGGGAAGAACGGATGAAGAGGCATATGAGGGAAAATACTCCTGTGTTGCGAATAAAGATAACCCATATGTTTTTGGCATTGAAATAAAGGACTTACAACCAAGTGAAAGTTATGAGGTTCAAGTTTATCGAAAAAGTGTAAATGATTTAGGCGGGATAGCTATTCATTCCTTAGATGGTAGTTTAAAGTTAGGAGAGTTTACCAGTTTAGTTGAAAAAGATGAAAGAGGGTGGGATTTTCTCCGCCTAATATTTAAACTACCACTAAATATAGATTCATTAGAAGGAATAAAGGTGTTTTTGTGGTTTCAAAATAGTGATGAGAAAGTTTATTTTGACAACTTTCAGATAAGGAAAATTGAAGACAAAGAGGATAATAGGTTTTCCGGAAATGAAACAATAAAAATCAGACTCTCTGATATTGATTACAGAGCCATTTCTGAAGCTAGAGATATTGCTTTGAAAACGGGAATAATTAGTAAAGAGTTAAAGAAAACTTATCGGGGGTTTTTAGCATATAAAGAAAGAACAGTTTCAGTAGAAGTTCGATTAAAAGGGGATTGGTCTGACCATTTGATTGGAAACAAATGGTCATATAGAATTAAAGTCAAAAACGGGGAAACTTTTTTAGGATTAAAATCATTCTCCATTCAAAATCCAAGTACCAGAGGCTTTTTGCATGAATGGGTGTTTCATAAATTGCTTGAAGAAGAAGATGTTCTTACTACTCGATATGATTTTGTTCCCGTTTCAGTTAATGGAGTAAACTTTGGTCTGTATGCCTTGGAGGAGCATTTTGAAAAACGATTATTAGAACATAAAAGAAGAAGAGAAGGTGTCATTGTTAAGTTTGACGAATCGAGTCTTTGGGAGGCAAGAAAAAATAGAGAATATAGCGAGTCACATAATGAAGACTTTTTAGAGGAAAGGAGTTATGAAATAGCAGAAATAATGCCATTTAGTAAAAAGAAAACAAAGAAAACATTAAAACTTTATAATCAATTTTTAAGAGCGCAGAACCATATGTATAAATACAAAGAGGGAACAGAAGATGTTGAGAAATATATGGATATAAACCAATTGGCAAAAGCTTATGCATTAATGGTTGTTGGAAATGTGGATCACTCTTTAATTTGGCACAATCAGCGATTTTATTTTAACCCTGTAACAGCAAAATTGGAATTAATTTTGTTTGATTGCTACCCAAATCTTGGGGCAGCAAAAACAAAACCAATGTTTATATATGGTGGAGCGAAGGTAGATACAACTTTTGTACCCAATTCTAAATATAATTATTACAATACGTTAGGCAATCCAGAGCTACAAGAAGCCTATTTGTATTACTTAAAAAAGTATAGTAGTGCTAACTTTATTGATGAACATATGGCAAAGCTATCAACCAAAATAGATTCTTTGTCAAGTCTTATTGCTATTGATAATGGGGGCTTCAATTACGATAAATCATATCTAAGTACGAATGCAGAGTTGATTAGGAAATTCATTCCTGATTATGAAAAGAAAGTAAGAAGTAATAAGGATTATTATAAACTAAAACCTTCTTCAGCTGAAAAAAAATGTAAGGGGCACGACCCATTAAAATCAGCCGCTTTAAATGCACACCTTCAGCGAACAAATAAAAATGGAAGCGTAAAGTTAAGTTTGAAAAATTACCATTGCGATGCTATTAAAGTTGTCGGGTTTAACACAAAAGAGAACCCAGATAGTTTACAAACATTAGCTACACCTTTTGAATTGAAGGCCTATGAGAATTTTGCAGACATCTATTCACTTAGCATTCAAAAACACCCAAAAACACTATTTTATAAGGTAATCAGTTCTCAAATTGACTCGGTGTATTCTACAAAAATTATTCCTTGGCAGCGACCTGAGCTGGAATCTGAGCTGGATCAATTGATGAATAGTAGCCTGAGTTCTACTTCATCACTTTATGAAATTGAAGATGGGGTAATTTCTTTTAGAAAAGGAAGATATGTCGTAGAAGAGAATATTATTATTCCGAAAGGAATAGTGGTGATTTTTGAGCCGGGTGTAGAGCTCATTTTTAATAAGTATAAATTTTTTATCAGTTATTCGGCAATTACCATGAACGGAACGAATGAAGAACCTATAAAGATTACATCCGAAGATGGAACGGGAAATGGGTTTGCCATCTTACAAGCCAAGAACAGATCAGAACTTAAAAATGTAATATTTGATGGGCTAAATACCTTTAGTATTACTGGGGTTGAGCATACAGGAGCGGTTACCTTTTATGAGTCTGATGTGAACCTATTTGGATGTGCCTTTAGAAATAATCATAGTGAAGATGCCTTAAATATTATCCGGTCTTCCTTTAAACTTGAAAAATGTATAATTTCTAATACTTTTTCGGATGGTTTTGATGCAGACTTTTGCGAGGGAACGGTATCCAATACCACTTTTGTTGACATAGGGAATGATTGCTTAGACTTTTCAGGAAGTACTGTCGATATTTCGAATGGTAATATTAACAATGTTGGAGATAAAGGAGTTTCTTGTGGAGAAAATTCTATTGTTACCATTAGTAACACTCAAATCAATAATGCTAATATAGGGGTAGCCTCAAAAGACAACTCGAAAGTAAAAATAAAAGGAGTAAAAATCTTCAATTGCCAGATTGGCCTTTCAGCTTTTCAGAAAAAACCAGAGTACGGACCAGGCTTAATTCAAGTGGAGAGTTGTTTAATAGAGCAAACGAAAAGGCCTTATTCCGTTGAAGAAGGGTCAGAAATTATTCTAAACAGTGAAAAAAGGGAAAACATAGTTTCTGCGACAAAATAGAAGTAGGAATAAAAAGCGATATTTGCTTACTCAAAAGAGATGTTTAAGATTAATTTAAATATAGAATGGAATAAAAAGCTAATTATTATTACTGCTTTTTTCGGGATCATATATTGTCTAATTTCTCTTATTAACCATACCAACTTTAGGACGTATGGTTGGGATTTAGGAATATACAATCAGGCCATTTATGATTACGCTCATTTCAGACTAAATCACAATACTGTTTTACAACCTCCAACGAATAATATGTTGAGTGATCATTTCACGCTACTCCATTTTTTAATATCGCCACTTTATTGGGTTTTTAAGTCATATACACTTTTAGTTTTCCAAATAGCAAGTATATTATTTGGAGGTGTTGGTGTTTACCGCTACATCTATGAAAAATCAAAAAACAGAAACCTTAGCTTGCTTGCTATTATTCACTTTTTTTCCTTATGGGGCATATATTCAGCCTTAGGGTTTGGTTATCATGATAATGTAGTTGGAGCAATGTTTGTTCCTTGGTTTATCTATTATTTAACTAAAGAAAAATATATAAAAGCAGCACTTTGTTTTTTAATACTATTAATAAGCAAAGAGAATATGATAATATGGGCAATCTTTTTGGGGTTAGGGATGCTGATTGTTCACTACAAGCATAAAACCAAACGTTTTTTTTTAATTGGGATAACAGTTTTTGCGGCTTTGTTTTTTCAATTAGTAATGAAAATAATAATGCCGGCTCTGGCCGATGAAGGCCATCAATATGTTCATTTTACATATAGTGTTATAGGCGAAGATTTTACTGGGGCCATAAAGAACATTTTACTAAACCCATGGGGAGCCATGGAAGCATTTTTTACTAATTTTCTGAACAACCCTGATGCGGAAGGGATGAAGCAAGAATTTTTTCTTGTTTTTTTGGTTAGCGGAGGATTTATTTTATTAAAAAAACCACAATATTTAATCGTCCTATTGCCAATCTTTGGACAGAAATTATTTAGTGATGATTATTTTAAATGGGGTTTAAGCTGGCAGTATTCAATAGAATTTGCTCCAATTTTATCTATAGCATTATTCGAGTATTTTTCTGAAAATGTAAATAAGATGACCCTAAGATGGGGTTTGTTAGCTATCTTTTTAGCTGGTTATACAACATTTACAAAAATAGAAAATAGGCTTCCAGTATGGTCAGATGGCCTGAACATGAAATTTTATTCTAAGGAACATTATAAAAAGCCCTACAGGATTAGTGAAATTAACAAAGCAATAGATAAAATTCCAACTGATGCAAAAGTATCTGGGGAGGCCAATATTGTTCCTCATTTGGCAGCTAGAAAAACGATATATCAATTCCCGAAGGTAGAAGAAGCTGAATACATTATTTTAATACCAAATGACAACTATTATTACCCCTTAAAAGAGCAAGAGTATAAAAAAAAGGTGAAGGATTTAATTCAATCTGAATTATGGGAAGTTCAGATCCAGAATGAAAATGTTATTTTATTAAGAAAACGATAAAAAGGATGGGGTTCAATAATAAAGTTAACATAAGAAGTATATTATTAAATAGTAGAAAATTGGCCATTCCTTTTGGAATAATTATGTTCCTGTTGGTAGTTAAATATGGGTTCTTTTACTGGGATTATGAAAAATTTCACATAATTGTTGAATTAACAACTTTTGCACTATATTTTACTGCCTTAATATATGCCACTAAATTTTTAGCTCGAAAAAAGAAGACCATTATGGTTAACCTGTTGGTACTTTTATTACTAATAGGGATTGGAGAGTTGGTTTGCTATGTTGCTTTAGGCTCTCCAAAGAAAGAATGGAAAGATTATTCTTCTCCCAATTTGGAGCCTAACCATTTGGGAGCACATTTGGGCCATGTACCATGGGCTGATTCAGTCTGGCATGACATTAAAAAGGTTGATGATAAAGTTATTTTTGATGCCCATTACTCCATAGATGAGCTTAATCGAAGAATTACTCCTGATTATGATGAGAACAAGGATAAGTATGCTATTTTTTTTGGATGTTCCGTGGGGTTTGGGTTTGGGTTAGAGGACAACCAAACAATACCGTACTATTTTCAAGAGAATGCAGCATCTTATAATTCGTATAATTATGCATTTACGGGTTGGGGATGTAATCATATGTTAGCACGGATGCAGCATAAAGACCTTTCTAAGGAAGTTATAGAGAAAGATGGAGTTGGAGTTTACGTTTTTATTTGGAGCCACATTAGAAGAGCGATTGGAGACATGAGAATTTATACGAGCTGGGGACACACTATGCCTTATTATTACTTAGATGATGGAGAATTAGTGAGAGATGGTAATTTTGCTAATGGGAGAAGGGTTACCTCAACATTTTATAAATATTTGGACAAGTCATATATATCAGACTACTTTCAAGTAAATATCCCTTCAAAAACACAAGAAAGACATATGATTTTGGCTGCAGAAATTATAAAGAAATCAAAAGAAACTTATACTGAACAATTTGGGAATGATAATTTTTATGTTGTGATTCATCCTACAGACTGGGTTGAATTTACACCAGAAAAGAACGAACAGTTCAAGAACATTCTAACAGAAAGGGGAATTGATTACTTAGATTATTCTCAGAAGCTAATACTTGATAATGACCACATTATTATTGGAGATGGTCATCCAAACGAGAAGAGTGACGAAAAACTGGCAAAAATGCTGGTGAAAGACTTAGGCTTAAAGTAGTTAAAATACGTTTTCTAAATCTTCGGGGCTGTAGGTGTGATTTCGCTCTTTGTAATAAGAGCCATCAGGTTTTTTCTTCAATATTAATTCGTCTTTTTTCTTAAAAATTCTTGATAACAAAGCAATAGGAGCTAAGAACAAATAGAATATTACGGTCAATAATATTTTCGAATTAACCGTCCCAAGGATTAGTGCTATCTTGTCCCAAATCCAAACAATCTTTTCTGTAAGATAAGATGAGATAATGCTGATGACAGCAATTCCTAATGCAACATGCAAAAGAATATCTTTTCTGAGGTACGCACTATCTCCAAATAAAAAATGCAACCCAGTTAACCCGGTTACAATGATTAGAATCACTAAATATTTATTGGTCTTTTCCATTTATTAAAATAGTGTGTATATAAATGGAGCGATTGCTGATCCACCACCAATAACAATTAATACTCCAATAAGTAAGAGTATAATGATAACAGGAGCAAGCCAGAATTTTTTTCTAACCTTTAAAAACGCCCACAAATCTTTTAAAAAATCCATAATATGTATTTAATCTAAAACAAACTCTTCCTGCCAATGGTCTTTTTCAGTCCAATTTGGCTGGTCCTCTTTCTTTAAAATATAATTATTCAAAACTAAGTAATCCATTTCAGTTCGCATAAAACACCTATAGGCATCTTCTGGGGAGCACACAATGGGTTCTCCTCTTACATTAAAACTGGTATTGATGACTAAAGAACAATCGGTTTTCTTTTTAAATGTATTTATCAGCTCCCAATATTTAGGGTTGGTTTCTTTGTGTACTGTTTGAATTCTTGCAGAAAAATCTACGTGCGTTATGGAGGGTAACGTAGATCGCTCTTGATACAGTTTTTCTTTCATGGGCAATGTTTGATAATCATCACTCACCTTTTTTCGGACACTTTCTTTAACAGGTTGAACGGTTAACATGTATGGAGAGATTCCTTCAATGTCAAAATATTGATTAACATCCTCTGCTAAAACAGAAGGAGCAAAAGGCCTAAAAGATTCTCGATATTTAATTTTTAGGTTTAGTTTTTTTTGCATTTCTGTATTTCTTGGGTCTCCAATAATACTTCTATTTCCTAATGCCCTTGGGCCAAATTCCATTCGTCCTTGAAACCACCCGATTACCTGTCCATCATCTAAGTACTGGGCTGTTTTTTCACAGACCTCTGAAAATTGATGCTGCTTATCGAAAACGGCTTTGTATTTCTTTAATGTGATTTCTATCTCTTTACTGCTATAATCACAACCCAAGTAAGAGCCTTTCATAGCATCTTGCCTCAATGTGTCTACGGCTCGCTTATTGTCAAAATGAATGTAATATGCAGCTTGTGCTGCCCCCAAAGCGCCTCCTGCATCGCCTGCGGCAGGTTGTATGTATATATTTTCAAAAACATTGGAGTTGATTAACTTTCCGTTTGACACGCAATTTAAAGCAACACCTCCAGCGAGACAAAGGTTTTGAGAGCCTGTTATCTTTTTGGCTTCTTTGGCCATCTTAAGGACAACTTCCTCAGTAACTATTTGTATCGCTAACCCAAGATTACAATGAACTTGCTCAAAATCAGATTCCGTTTTTCTGGTTGGAATACCAAATAGCGTTTCCCATTTTTTATCCTTAATCATACGTAAGCCCGTAGCATAATTAAAGTAGGATTGATTTAACCAAAGAGAACCATCTTCTTTAATGTCTATTAATTCAGTCTTAATCAATTCAACGAAACGTTGTACTTCTTTTGAGGTTGGGTCTCCATATGGGGCTAATCCCATTAATTTATACTCACCAGAATTAACTTTAAACCCCAAATAATAAGTAAAAGCAGAGTAGAGCAAGCCTAAGGAGTGTGGAAAATTTAATTCTTTTAAAACCTCAATTTTATTTCCTTTACCATGCGAAATAGAGGCCGTAGCCCATTCTCCTACACCATCAATTGTTAGGATGGCAGCATCTTCATACGGAGAAGGGTAAAATGCACTGGCCGCATGAGATAAATGGTGTTCTGGAAAAAGAAATTTAATTTTTTTCTTATTGTAAGTTTCTACTTTTTCAAGCTCCTGATGCATTAACCGTTTAAGAAACATTTTTTCTTTTAACCAAACAGGCATCGAGGAAAGAAATGAGGTTATTCCTTTAGGGCTATACCCATAATATGTCTCTAATAAACGTTCAAACTTCAAAAGTGGCTTGTCATAAAAAACAATGGCATCAAGTTCGTCTAAAGATAGTCCTGATTCTTCCATGCAGTACTTTATGGCATTTACGGGAAAAGAAGCATCTTGCTTTTTTCTTGTGAATCGTTCTTCTTGAGCAGCAGCAATTATATCATCATTTTGAATGATGGCAGCAGCAGAATCGTGGTAAAATGCGGAAACACCGAGTATATTCACTTCTTGAAATTAGAGGGCCAAGTTAACTTAATTATAGAGTTTAGACAACACCTTAATCAAAAAAAGAGTCGAATAAATAGTTACTTAATAAAAGACAAACTATCTAATTTTATTTTTCCAAGGTTAATAAAGGGAGTCTTATCATCGCCAACATAAGAATATGCGGGGTTAATATTACCGCGAACCATAGTCATTTCTGTAGCTGATATCATCCAATGGTAAAAGGGGAACTTACTTGTTAGTTCAAAACTACCATCAGCTTTTGATAAAGCGTGAAAAGAATGAGACCAAGATTTATTCCATGCGACAATTGCACCACCATCAATGGGCTCATTATTGTCATTAACCAATTGTCCAGTAATTTTAAATGCACTAAAAGGTGTGAGATTATGATAGTTATCAAGGCAAACACAGCTGTCTTGTTCAAGTATTGAAGAATCATAATCCCTAAAAGCTTTGGTTACGGGTTTTAGTTTTTCTTTTTGAGTAATTACCCCCATATAGCTTGCATGATAAAATTGTTCTTCTACATCTTTAAACTGCCACCAAGAATATCCTAACCCACCACAGTTACGTGTTTGTTTCAACGTTTTCTTTGCAAATAAGTATTGTTCCTTATAGCTCATTGAATCATTGTCGGCAGGGATTGCGGTTTCCCCAATTATCCATGGTTTTTTGGTGTGTTTTCCATACCAATAGATTTCGTTTCGTACTTGTTCATACTCATACTCATATGGATGGTAAGAAATAAAATCAATGTCCAAGATATTTGGATCCCATTCAAATACTTCACCAATGCCTTCGAGCCCAATGGTTGATAATTGTTTTGGGGAATTTTTTTTAAACAAAGTACTCCAATTTTTGACAATTGTAAAGACCTCTTTTTTAGTTCTATTTGTGTGATCACCATAAAGGGGTTCGTTGTAAAAGTCATATGCCATAATCGTTGGCTCGTCTTTAAAATGGCTACTAATTTTCACCAAATGTTTTTCGGTTGATTTGAAATCAGGATGCATTCGTAATAATAAAATTACTTTTAATCCAGCATCATTGATTACTTGATACATTTCATCAAGAGCATTAAAATAATCGCTATAATTTTTTTCATTATTCGACAACACAATTGATGAATCATGCTTGTTCGCAATGTGAACACCAATAGACAATTCACCTTCTTTTTCACTATTTAACCATGGTTCTCCAACCCGGCATATTCGAACGGAATTAAAACCCATGGCTTTTATTAAGTGCATGTCAGATTTCAATTTCATCAGACAAGAATCTTTTGTAGTATATGGAAATGGATTGAGTGTATTGTATGTTGCTGAGGGGCATGCCCAAATATTTTCTGCATCCATTTGGAGAGACACACAGTAATTTACGGCTAAGGGATAAAATTCTTTTTCATTTAAAATAAATTTATTTGCTTTTATTGAAACAAAACTCTTTTTTCCATTAAAGAAAAGGAGTAAAGCGATTGCTGAAGTTAAAATTAATACAAGAAGTATGAAGATAATTTTTTTCATTTTTTCTCAAAATTTAGGCTTAAAAGAAATAACGTGTTAAAGAAAACGAAAAAATTAATTCCAACCTGTGTTTCTAAAGTGTCCTCAGTTGTCATTGATAGTAGAGCAATAGAAAAAAAAGAAAGGTATAAATAATTTTTATAAAGTTTAGTTTTAATGATAGGGTAAAATAGACAGGTTAAAAACCAAACGAAACCAATGACACCGAAAGAAACCCAATAAGTAAGGTATTGATTGTGAGTTCTAAGCCTATATTTTTGTTCTAATGGAGAACTATCAATTTCATACTGTTGGTAGAATGAATCTTGTACATCTCCCGTCCCCACCCCAAATAGTATATTTTTTTTAATAATTTTTAGTGCTGTCCTCCAGTATTCCCAGCGCATTAAAACAGAATGACCATTAATATCTCTGCTGTTAATGTAAGAGTCGTACTCCCATATAATCTTATGTAGCCTTATGCTAAAATAATTCATGTTAAGGTATTTTACATTAGGAATACCATTTTCGATAGCATTGACCTCCTCTTTGGTTAAGCTCTGAACACCCTCCTTGTCTTTTCTCAACCCTTTAGATGTAATGAACCTTATAAGTGTATTTTTAATTTTTTGTCCTTTTAGATCTTCACCTTCAAAAATGATTGTTTTTTTAGCGTTCCATGCTGCAGCAAGCTCTCCATAGGCAATATTTTTTGCTACATAATAACCATTTTCTTTAAGTGTGCTATTATCAGTTTTAGCATCTTTATGGTATCTATCACCAGCTTTAGTAAAGGGAATTTCTTTTATTTCATCTACTTTTTTCGCTAAATAAAACTTTTTAATAGAGGTATTAATAAATACAAACAAACCTATAAATAGGAGTGCTAAAAACGAGAGTAATAAAAGCTTTAACTTAGTACGTTTTATTAATAACCCAAATACTATTAATAAAACAAGAGTGGTAGCGAGCCAAACGATAACACCACTAAACAGGCTAAAGACAAATAACGAAAATATAAACCAACAACCTAAGCTACCCCATATAATTTTTTGTTTTGTGCCCTGTGATTTTATAAAGAAGAAGAAAGTAAAGAATAATGCTAAAGAAACTTCAAGCCCAAACCGAATGTGTGAGTTAAAACGGGAAAGGTTTCGAACATTTAAAATATTAACCCCAAGCCCCCCAACGAAAACAAACAAACTCCATAGAGTAGCTATCACAACACCAGCGACATAAATTTTTAATATTAAATAAAGTTCTTTTTTAGATAAAGGACTAAACCCTGAAAAGAAAAAAGGAAGAAAAAACAGCGGTATTTTCCTTCTTACATCATCAATAGCGAAACCAAAGTTTTCTGTATGGATTAACCCCAAAAGGGTTAAAATATACACAGAACCAATAAGCATGGCATTTTTGTTTTTAAAGAAAGCATAAACTTTTTCTTTTATGCTCCCTGTCACCAACCATAAAATTAATATCCCGAACAGCCCTAAAGGCATCAATGGTTTAGATATAGATAAACCAAGAGCAATACTAAATAAGCACAGCATAAAGTATGTCCTGCTATTAGAAAACAGGCTTTTAATGTTAGTATTTAAATTCAAAGAGTAGTTAATGTCGCTATTTTTTTATAGTCAACGGATTTTCATTTATTTTTTCAGAAAACATTCTGTTTTTATGAATATCACAAGCTGCGTATATTGCTTGTCTAAACGAACTTTCTTCAGCTTTATTTTGTCCAGCAATTTCATAAGCAACACCATGGTCTGGGGACGTCCTTATAATATTTAATCCAGCGGTAAAGTTGGTGCCTTCACCAAAAGAAAGTGATTTGAATGGTATCAAGCCTTGATCATGGTACATGGCTAAAATAGCATCAAACTTCTTATAGTTGCCAGAGCCAAAAAAGCCATCAGCAGAATAAGGACCAAAAGCACTTACACCAACGCTTTTAGCATTGTTAATGGCAGGAATAATTATGTTTTCCTCTTCTTTTCCAATTAACCCATTATCACCAGCATGTGGGTTTAATCCTAACACAGCAATTCGGGGACTATCGATGCAAAAATCTTGAATCAATGTACGGTTCAATATCTTAAGCTTAGAAAAAATATTATCAGCAGATAATGAATTCGCAACAGCATTAATTGGAATATGATTAGTTGCAACTCCAATTTTAATGTTGTCATTAACCATTAACATCAATGATTCTCCTTCAAATTTATCTGTTAAATATTCGGTATGACCAGGAAAGTCGAAACTTTCAGATTGAATGTTGTCCTTATTGATTGGTGCAGTAACCAAAGCATCAATAGCTCCAGAGGTTAAGTCTCCTGTGGCAGCTTCGAGTGAAGCCAACGCATATTTTCCTCCATCCTCAGTAGACTCCCCCAAAGAAACATCAACATCTTCTTTCCAACACTCTATAAGGTTCGGTTTTTTATAATGGAGGTCTTTTATACTTGCAATTTTATTAAAACTAAAATCATTTATTTCTAATACCTTCCTATGAATTGAGGCTATTTTTGATGAACCGTAAACCACAGGAGTGCATATATCAAGCATTCTTGAGTCTCGGAAAGTTTTAATAATAACCTCCATTCCTATTCCATTAATATCTCCTATACTAATGCCTATTTTTATCTTTTTTGACATGTTTAGTAGTTTTTTACGAAGTCATAAAATAACCTTACACCAACACCTGTTCCTCCTTGAGACAAGTAATGAATAGGTTTGTGTAAAAATGCTGGACCAGCAATATCTAAATGAATGTAAGGGTAGTTTGTGAAGTTTTCTAAAAATTTACCAGCAGTTATAGATCCACCACTGCCTTTCCCAAGGTTAGTTAAATCCGCAATAGGTGATTTTAATTGCTCGTTATACTCATCCCAGAAAGGGAATTCAGCAATTCTTTCATAAACAGTATTACCACTTTCTTTTAGTTTATTCATGGTTTTATCATCAGCGTTTCCCATCCCAACTACGCCATAGTGTCCAATTGCAGCAGCGGCAGCACCAGTAAGTGTAGCAACATCCAATACTAACTCTGGCTTGTATTTTTGAGCATAACTTAAGGCATCAGCTAAAATTAGACGCCCTTCAGCATCGGTATTTAAAACTTCCACCGTCTTTTTGTTGTGCATGGTAATTACATCTCCTGGAGCATAAGCAGCTCCACTTGGACGGTTATCAGTTGCAGGAACCAATCCAATAACATGAAAAGGCAATTCATTTTTGGAGATAGCATATAAACCACCAATTACAGCTGCAGCACCTCCCATATCACACTTCATGAAATCCATTGAGTTGGCTGTTGGCTTTAAACTTAACCCTCCAGTATCATAAACAACACCTTTTCCAACCAATACAATTGGTTTTTTGTTTTTTGCATTTTTTGGTTTCCATTCTAAAATTGAAAAGGTAGGCGGTTCAACACTTCCTTTGTTTACCGCTAATAAACCACCCATTTTTAATGATGTAATTTTAGCTTTATTAAAAACCTCAACTTTAAACCCTGCTTCCTTACCTAACTTTTTTATTTCTTTAGCAATTTGTGTTGCAGTTAAAAAGGATTGAGGTTCGTTGACTAAGTCTTTAGCGTAATTTGTTCCATTAACGGTGTTTTGAATTTCTGCTATAGCAGCACTCTTAAGAGAACTAATAATTTTTATTGTTTTTAATGTGTTTAGTTTCTTATCAGAAAAGTAGTTTAAAAACTGATA
>JAJCYO010000089.1 GCA_029262875.1 Flavobacteriales bacterium | reverse complement strand
TAAAGCAGCCCTTCAGGAGAATCGTTGAATTAATTATTAAAGATGTTCTTAAAGAGCATGACTCGATAATCAGATTTCTTAACCGTTGGAAAGAACCGGTAGGATTTACCAAAAGCTTCATGTTCTACAAATCCTTTTTCTTCCAAAATTTTAACCATAGTCGCAACTGTAGTGTACGCTGGTTTTGGTTCTGGGAGTTTTTTAATAATATCTCTTATAAAGGCATTTTTCATATCCCAGATCACGTGCATAATTTGCTCTTCAGCCTTTGTTAATTCTTTAGTTTGTTTAGCCATGGTACAAATCTACTAAAAAATTAGTAGTGAAACTAAAAATTTAGTATTAAAAATTTAGTAGATGTGCTAACTTATTGAAAATAAGGTGGATAAATTTATTAAAAATAAAAAGCCCACTCAGCTGAGTAGGTTTTGTGTGACCCTGTAGGATAAAAGATCCCATAAAGCTCCGCTTTGAAAAACCACAAAAGGAAGCTTCGGTCACTTTCAAAAACAAAAGCGAGCTCTCGTTTTTGAAAGCTCGCTTCGTTCCACTTTTTTGTGGTTTTATTCGTGACCCTGTAGGGATTCGAACCCCAAATCTCCTCGGCCGTAACGAGGTGCAGTATCCAGTTATGCTACAGGGCCAAAATAAGAGTGCAAATATAAAATTTATTTGAAGTTTAATTCTAATAATTAGTATTTTTAAAATCTAATCTATTGTATGAATTTCAACACTATTGATGACGCTATAGTACAGCAACTTACGAGCATTGTAGGTGCTAAGTACGTTCTATTTGATAAAGAAGCTTTCGAAAAATATGGTAGGGATGAAACAGAAGATTTGGTTTTTTATCCTGAAGTGGTCGTCATTCCAAAAACACCACAAGAGATTGCTGAAATTCTAAAACTGTGTAACGCTGCTAACATTGCAGTAACTCCTCGAGGAGCGGGAACAGGATTAAGCGGTGGAGCTTTACCCATAAACAAAGGAGTATTGCTTTCCATGGAGCGCTTTAATGCCATTATAGAAATTGACGAACGAAATTTACAAGCTACTATAGAGCCAGGAGTAATTACCCAAGTATTTCAGGAAGCCGTTCAAGAGAAAGGCTTGTTTTACCCACCTGACCCAGCAAGTAAAGGGAGTTGTTTTATTGGGGGGAATTTAGCTGAAAACTCTGGTGGCCCAAAGGCTGTAAAGTATGGTGTTACCAATGATTATGTGTTAAATTTAGAAGTGGTATTGCCAACAGGAGACATTATTTGGACGGGAGCAAACGTGCTAAAGAATTCAACTGGTTATAACTTAACACAATTAATGATAGGCAGTGAAGGGACTTTAGGAATCATAACAAAAGCCGTATTTCGATTAATTCCGTACCCTCCACATGATTTACTAATGTTAGTGCCATTTTATAGTGCAGAAGAAGCGTGTGCAGCTGTTTCAGCTATTTTTAGAGCTGGAATAACACCTTCTGGGATGGAATTTATGGAAAGAGATGCATTAATATGGGGTGCGGAGTACATTGGAGATGAGTCCCTTCAGATACCAGAAAGCATTCAAGCTCATTTGTTGATAGAGGTAGATGGGCACAATAAAGAGGTGCTCTATAATGAGTGTGAAACAATACATAAGGTATTAGAAGGATTTAACTGTGATGAAATACTTTTTGCTGAAGATGCTACGCAAAAAGATAAATTATGGAAAATACGAAGGGTAGTAGGAGAAGCAGTTAAAGTGAAATCAATTTATAAGGAAGAAGATACAGTGGTGCCGAGAGCAGAATTACCAATTCTATTAAAGGCCGTAAAAGACATAGGTAGTGCGTATGGTTTTAAATCCGTGTGTTATGGACATGCAGGTGATGGTAATTTGCACATTAATATTATCAAGGATGATATGAGTGATGATGATTGGAATAATAAATTATCAGGTGGAATCCGGGAAATATTTGAAACCTGTGTAAAACTAAAAGGAACAATTTCTGGAGAACATGGGATAGGATATGTTCAAAAGGATTACATGAATATTCCTTTTAGTACGGTAGAAATAAGTCTTCAAAAAGACATTAAGCAATTATTTGATCCTAATGGAATCTTAAACCCAGGTAAGGTTTTTAACTAAAAAAAGTCCTGCTTAATGCAGGACTTTAAAATTCAAAGGCAGGAGATTTAGCTTATGTTTAACTACCTATCTAATTAACTTTAAAACCATCTCCACAAATAAGACGGATTAGAAGTTAAAAAGGTTGCATGCATCTAAAATCTTTTAGGATTCATCGAATTATCAATGGATTAGTTAGAATTTTTAGATTAAATTATTTAATTTAGGGGACTGAATACTAACTAAACTTTATTTTAATTAAGCTTTTACTTATGAAAAAAATTACATTATTTATTTCAGCGCTGTGTATAATTGGCTCTGGAGCTTTTGCTCAAAATAGCAAAAATGGGGTTGTTTTTAATCCTAATCAATTAGGGATAGATGCTTCTGCAACACCTACATCAAGAACATGTGGAACCATGGATATGGTCTCTCAAGCAGAATTGGATGCATTTCAAGACTGGTTGGCGCCTAAGGTGGCATCTTATTTAAACCAACAAGCAATGGGAGGTTCTCCTGAGGCAGTTTATACGATTCCAACAATAGTTCACATTATTCACAATTCTAATGAAGGTGTAGGAACAGGAAGAAATATTCCTTTAATTAGGGTAACAGAACAAATGACTGTTCTGAACGATGATTTTAGAAGAACAAATGCTGATGCAAGTAACACACCAGCAATGTTTACTCCGGTAGCGGCAGATTGTGAAATCAACTTTTGTTTAGTTACAACTTATCCTTCGGGTCACCCACAAGCGGGTCAAGCTTTACCGGTACCTGGTGTTGATAGAGTAGATGCTACAACGATTGGAGTAGGAAACACTACTTCTGGATATTCTACAACTGTGATTAATAATACAATTAAACCAGCAACATCGTGGAATCCAAATGAAGTAATGAACATTTGGGTATGTCAATTACAAGGTGGATTATTAGGTTATGCTCAATTTCCTAATACAGGAGCTGCAAATACAGATGGTACAGTAATGGGATACCAATTTTTCGGATTAACAGGTGGACAATTTGGATTAGGAAGAACAACAACACACGAAGTTGGTCACTGGGTAGGATTAAG
>JAJCYO010000088.1 GCA_029262875.1 Flavobacteriales bacterium | reverse complement strand
ATCAATCAGGTTGACATTTATATCAAATTAAATCAAAAATCACCGACACCATTTTCATGTTTTGTGAAATGTGATGATAAATATTTGATGTCGGCTTCCCCAGAACGTTTTATTAAAAAGGATGGAGATAGAATTATATCTCAACCCATTAAAGGGACCATTAAGAGAGGTGCTTCAGTACAGGAAGATGAGGATTTAAAAGAACAATTGTATAATGATTCAAAAGAACGTAGTGAAAATGTAATGATTGTTGATTTGGTTAGAAATGACCTGTCAAAAATTGCAAAAGATGATAGTATAAAAGTTGATGAATTGTGTGGAATATATTCATTCCCACAGGTTCATCAGATGATCTCAACTGTCTCTGGCGAAGTAAATCCCAGCGCTGATTTTGAAACCATAGTTAAAGCTACTTTTCCTATGGGGTCGATGACTGGTGCTCCAAAGATTAAAGCTATGAAGCTGATAGAAAAACACGAAGAAACCAAACGTGGTTTGTATTCTGGGACAGTAGGTTATGTAAGTGATAACGGAGATTTTGATTTTAATGTGGTGATTAGGAGCATTTTATATAATAAAGAAAATAATTACCTTTCGTTTATTGTTGGAGGAGCCATTACCAATCAATCTGATCCTGAAAAGGAATACGCAGAATGTTTATTAAAGGCAAAAGCAATGTTGGAAGTATTGAAGAATTAAATGGTTGATAAATTTAACTCATATTATCAAAAGAATAGATTGTTTGTTAAAACAGACAAAATCCTCTTAACCGTAAGTGGGGGAATGGACTCAATGGCGATGGTGTATTTGTTTAAACAGAACAATTTATCGTTTGGAGTAGCGCATTGTAATTTTCAATTAAGGGGTGATGATGCCAGTAAAGATGAGGAATTTGTTAAAACGTTTGCAACCAATAACAACATAGCATTTCATGCAGAAGCTTTTGATACACAAAAATATGCTACCGAAAAGGGGATCTCAATTCAGATGGCAGCAAGAGAGTTGAGGTATGATTGGTTTGAAAAAATTAGAACTGAACATCACTATGACTACATTGCAACAGCACACCATAAAAATGATGTAGCAGAAACGATGCTTATTAACCTAACCAAGGGAACTGGTTTGGCAGGATTGCACGGTATTAAAAATAAAAACGAGAAGATCGTTCGGCCATTATTATGCTTTAAACGTGCCGATATTGTGAATTACGTTAAAGAAAACAACATCCCTTATAGAGAAGACTTATCTAACTCAGATACTAAATACACAAGAAATGCGATTAGACATCAAATAATTCCTGAGTTAGAGAAAATTAATCCCAACTTAATAGAAACGTTAACAGTTGCGGCCAATCAATTTTTAGAAGATGAAAAAATAATTGCTGATAAAATTGTAATAGCAAAAGAACAGCTGTTTGAAGAGGAAGATGATGGATATCATATAGAAATAGCAAAGCTTAAAGAGTTAACACCTTTAAATTCATATTTGTACTATTTCCTTAGAGATTATAACTTTAATGCCTCAACTGTAAATGATATTATTGAAGGATTAGATAGTCAATCAGGAAAAACTTTTTTATCATCAACACATCAAATTGTTAAGGATAGAAAATCTTTAATCTTAAAAAAAGTAGAAGTAAATCCAATTGAGCGTATAGAAATTAAGTCTACGAAAGAATTTCCATTTAATTGGCGATTAACTGATTATTCCGATGATTTCAAGATGGAAACCTCTAAACAATATGCATATATAGATGCAGAAAAAATTCAATTTCCTTTAATGTTGAGAAAATGGGAACAAGGAGATGCTTTCCAACCTTTGGGAATGAAAGGAAATAAAAAAATAAGTGATTTTCTTATTGACAATAAAGTATCTGTTCTTGATAAAGACAAAATAAAAGTGCTGGAGTCTAAAGATCAAATATTATGGGTGGTTGGACACAGAATAGATGATAATTTTAAAATAAGGTCATCCACTAAAAAAGTATTGATCTTATCCATAAATGAATAAAGGTGGTTTTTACGGATCAAATCAATCATAAATTTAAGCTGGATTCAGTTCCAAAGAGAATTATTTCTCTTGTACCATCGCAAACAGAACTGTTATTTGATTTAGGTTTAGATGAGGCGGTTGTAGGAATTACGAAATTTTGCATTCATCCCCAATCATGGTTTAATACTAAAAAAAGAGTAGGAGGAACAAAAAACTTAAATCTTTCTAAGATTGTCGATTTGAAACCAGATTTTATTCTTGCGAATAAAGAAGAAAATACGAAGGATCAAATTGAAGCTTTGCAAGAATTATATCCAGTTTATACAAGTGATATATCAAATTTAGAAGAAAGTATAAAAATGATTAAAGCTGTCGGGAAAATTACTGACAGGACAAAGGAATCAGAAATGATTACAACTGAAATTAACCATCAATTTAATCGGTTAGCATCAATTGAGTTGATAAATTATTCAGCCTTATACCTTATTTGGAGGGAGCCATACATGAGCGTCAATCAAAATACCTTCATTAATGACATGATGAAAAGGTGTGGGTTTCAGAATGTAATTACTGCAGATATGGATTATCCATCTGTTACTAAAAACCAAATTTCGGACCTTAAACCAGATTTAATATTTCTTTCTTCTGAGCCTTATCCGTTTAAAGAAAATCATATTAGTGAACTTCAAATTGTTTCTCCAAGTTCAAAAATAGTGCTTGTTGATGGAGAGTATTTTTCGTGGTACGGTTCTCGATTACGTCAAGCAGTGGACTACTTTATTGGTTTGATGGAAAAAATGCCTTAATTTTCTAACTTTTTAGCGTTATCAGGTATATCTATTACATATTATTGGTTGGCTTAATTGCTTTTACTTCGAATGTCCATTCTCAAAAAGTGGGGTTGGTACTTAGTGGAGGTGGTTCGAATGGAGTCTCTCATATAGGCGTCATAAAAGCACTGGAAGAAAATAATATTCCAATAGATTACATTACTGGTACATCAATGGGAGCATTGGTTGGAGGGTTGTATGCGGCAGGGTACTCACCCCAAGAGATTGAAGAAGTATTTTTGTCTGACCAATTTAAAGATTGGGCAGAAGGTAATTTGGACGAAAAGTACATCTATTACCTTAGAGAAAAAGATGCAAATCCAACAATAGTTACATTTAAAATTGACTTGGATACGTTGTTGGAGACAAGTTTACCTACTAATCTAATATCACCGGTTGCAGTAGATTATGGCTTAATGCGATATTTTGCTCCTTCAACGGCAGCTTCAAATAATAATTTTGATAATTTGTTTATTCCATACCGTTGTGTTGCATCTGATATTATTTCAAAAAAAGCTTTCGTCTTAAAAGAAGGTAAATTGGCTACTGCTATTAGAGCCTCAATGGCCTATCCCTTTTATTTAACACCAGTACCTCATGAAGGGAAATTATTGTTTGATGGAGGATTATATAACAATTTTCCATCTAATGTTATGTACGAGGATTTTTTACCAGATTATATCATTGGTAGCAATGTTTCTTCAAATTTTGAAGTTCCTGATGAAGATAATTTAGTATCTCAGATAAAGTCAATTATTGCAGATGATACCGAATATTCTATTTCATGCGATAATGCTATTATCATTGAACCCAAAGCTTCAGAGTTTTCGCTATTTGATTTTGACAAGAATGAAGAGCTTATTAAGATAGGGTATGACGCAACTATAAAACAAATTGAGTCTCTAAAAAAGGATATTCAACGTAGAACGGATGTCTATGAGCTCATTGAAAGAAGAAAAAAGTACAGAGACGAATTGCCGAAACTCATATTTGAAGATATTGAAGTTGAAGGAATGAATGACTCTCAAAATAAATATGTTAGGAAATCTTTACGGTTTAAAGGTGATACCGTAAGTGCAGAAGAACTAAAACCAGAATACATCAAGGTATCTTCTGATGATAAAATAAAGAAGATTTATCCTCAAGCAGAATTCAATAAAGAGTCAAAGTATTTTACGCTTAAATTAAAATCAAAGAAAGAAAAAGATTTGTTTGTGTCCTTCGGTGGGGTGTTTTCTTCTCGTCCTATAAATGAAGTTTACATTGGGTTACAGTATAATATTTTAAGCAAAACTGCCATCTCTCTTTTAGCAAACACTTATTTCGGAAAATTGCACAACTCGGTTTCAGCTGGATTTAGATTAGATTTTCCTTTTCAGGTACCATTTTATTGGAAAACGACCTTTACAATTGATGGATGGGATTATTTTAAAAGTAATTCCACGTTTTTTGAAGACACTAAACCTTCGTTTTTGGTTATAGAGGATCAATATTTTAAATCCGAATTGGCCTTCCCAGTAGCGTACAAAGGAAAGATTATCTTGGATGGGACAGCAGGAGAGATAGAAAACAAATATTATCAAACCAAACAATTCCTATCTACAGATACAACGGATAAGACCATGTTTAGAAATTTTTCCGCTGGATTACATTTTGAGCAAAATTCATTAGACATGAAACAATATGCTTCAAAAGGAAGCTTTCTTTCATTTGGAATAGATTATGTGAGAGGGGAGGAGCATACGCGTCCAGGTTCTACATCAATAATAAAGGACAGGTTTGATACTATTATAGATTGGGTTCAATTGAAAATAACATATGATAAGTATGTGAGCCTTTCTAAAGGTGTTAGGTTGGGAGTGTTTGGAGAAGGAGTATATAGCAATCAATCATTTTTTAATAACTATACAGCTTCTGTACTTTCTGCTCCTGCTTTTCAGCCCATATCAGAAAGTAAAACGTTGTTTCAGGAAAATTTTAGAGCTCATTCATACTTTGCATTAGGTGTAAAAAATGTGTATCAATTGTTCAAGAATACTCAATTAAGGTTTGAAGGGTATATGTTTCAACCGTATCAACAAATATTGCAGGATAACCAAAAGAAAGCTGTTTATGGAAGTGTATGGGAAGATAGACAATTCATATTTTCTACATCAGCTGTTTACACAACACCTCTTGGCCCTATTGCCTTAAACTTAAACTACTATGGGGCATTTGAAGAACATTGGAGTTTCATGTTCCACTTTGGGTATATTATTTTCAATAAAAAGAGCCTTGAGTAAAATAATTTACCAAATAGCTGAGAAGAGGTAGCACAATTGACCAAAAAACAACTCCACCTAACATTACAAATATTGTAATTTTCTTTTTAGAGAAGAATCTTGAAGCGATAAAACAACCCACGGGTATAGATAGTATTACGGGGGTTAACAATGAAATACCAACTAAGCCATATTTATTCTTTATTCTAATAAAACGTCTAACTTTTTTTGAAAAAATATTTTTCTTTTTTTTCTTTTTAAAGAATTTATTTAGGGCACGGTTTATCAAATTGCTGAAATAATAAAAAAAGAATACTCCTATAAAACCTCCAGCTATTAAACGAATTAAAATATCAAAATAATTATACTCAGAATTTCTGGCAAGCATGTACGTAACTGCTACAGCAAACTTGACAGAAGCAGTCAATAGCACGAAAACTAACTCTAATATTTCTGGTAAATCCATTCCTTATTCTTTAGAGCCAAACGCTAAATCTCCTGCATCGCCAAGTCCAGGAACAATATAGGATTGTGCAGTGAGTTCATCATCTATAGCACCAACCCATAGTGTGGTGTCATCAGGTAAATTTCTTTTCACATACTCTATACCTTCTTTACTTGCAATTAAAGCAACGACATGGAGCTTTTTTGGAGTACCCTTTTCAAGTAGTGATTTATATATCTCTACCATAGAAGCTCCAGAGGCTAACATGGGGTCCGATAAAATTACTGTTCTATTTTCTAAGCTTGGACTGGCTAAATATTCTGCCTCAATTATAAAAGATCCATCTTTACGGTGTTTTCTGTAGGCTGAAACCAATGCATTGTCTGCATTATCAAAGTAATTTAATAAGCCTTGGTGAAGTGGTAACCCCGCTCTAAGAATAGTTGATAAAACCGGTTGTTCAATTATCAATTCCATATTGGCAGTACCCAATGGAGTAGTAATGGCTTTGGCTTGATAATTAAAGGTTTTGCTGATCTCATAAGCAAAAATTTCACCCATTCGTTCACAATTTCGTCTAAAACGCATCCTGTCGTTCTGTACATCAACATTTCTAATCTCAGAGATAAATTGATTGAAAATTGAATTGTCCTTACCTAAATTTATTATTTCCATGGTACTAAAAGTTGGTATAAAATTATAGACTTAGTTTTTACTAAGAGATTCTTTTAACATTTTTTCATAAACTATTTTCCAATCCTTCCATATTCCTTCATCAGAAAGTGATTCATTGTGCCAAACACTTATAAATGTACCTTTCACTTCTTTCACTTTATTCATCAACTTAATGATTTCTTCTATGGCTTTTTCAGGGCTCGATTTTTCATAGTACTGGTAAGTTGCTTCCATAATAGTAAAAGGAAATAACTGAAGTTTCGTTTCAACTTCTGTATCTAAATCATAAAAATAATAAGGGCTACAGATGCTTGCTCTAAATCCACTTTTTTCAGCATAGCCCATTGTATAATCTCCTTTAATATCATTGTCAATTAGATTGCGATAGGTATTGGGTAAATTTAATTTTAAGAAGTGTTGTCTACTTTTGGTTGTATTTCTATGCGTTATAGCTTGTAATCTTTTTATTTCTTTAGATAGAATTTCAATATCTTTATTTGATGCATAAGAAGGATGGATTCCAACTTCAGAATAATCAGATATAGATTTGATTAAAGATTGAAAAGTTTTATTCTTTACTGGTATGTTTTTATCATTTAACCCATAATCACCCAATAGGAAAAAATAAATAGGAGAAATGCCATGTGCCTTATGAATTTCATGTTGATATTTAAAGGTATTATAAGGATCTAATGCTTTTCCGAAAACTACATTTAGTCGTTTTATAAAGTTATGTTCTTTAAAAAGTGATTTTATCAATCCGCCTACAATTCTAATAAACCCTTTGTGTTTATAAGCATAAGCATTGTCAATATCTATGGTAGAAATAAATTTAAAATCTCTCTCAGGAAATTTAAAGCCATTAGATTGATTTTCTATTCTTTTTGCAATTTCATTGGCCCAAATGTTTACCAATGGTTTATCTAAGAAGTTGTTTTGAAATGCGAGACTTTCAGTTGCCAAAAATCGTTCATGGCTGTCTTTTATATGTGGTAAGTATTCCTCAAACCGACTAATCAAATAAAAACTTGCAGCAAAAGGATCAAAGGGGAATTCAGCATCTTTTCCTACAGGATAAAAACATTGATCGCCTTCAAATTCAAAAATACTGATGTTCTGTTCTTTAATTCCGGTCTCAAATAAAATGGTAGTACTTTGAAAAAAAATACCAGAGTTTAGTTTTGAGGTAGAATAGTTAATTTTAATGTCATTTGATTTTTCAAATTCATCCGTACTATCAGTAAAGCTAATTTCAGTATGAAGTATATCCGTAAAAATGGTTTTAAAGATATACTTTAAGCGAGAGGTTAATTTATGGGAATAGATTAAAATCAAATTATCAGCAACGTTTAAAAAATGCCTTCATCAGCAAAGCTAAAGTAGTCTTTTTCACCAATAATTAAGTGGTCTAATACAGGTGTATCTAACATAACTCCTGTTTCTTTGAGCTTTTTAGTTAGTTTAATATCTGCAGTACTTGGTTTCAAATTTCCAGATGGATGGTTGTGGCAAAGAATAATTGCAGATGCCAATTCTTCAATAGCATGTTTAAATATAATTTTTGTATCAGCAATGGTTCCATCTATTCCTCCTTTGCTAATATTTGTTTTTTTCAAAACTTCATTTTTTTTATTAAGATAGATTACCCAAAACTCTTCGTGAGGTAAATCACTTAAAACATCAGTAATTATATTATACGCATCATTACTTGATTTTATTGTTGGTTTTTTTTCTACCTCAGAATCTTTTCTTCTTCTACCTAATTCCAAAGCAGCAATTATGCTTATTGCTTTAGCCTCACCAACTCCAGTAAATTGTGTTAAATCAGAAACAGTGAGTTTTCCTAATTTGTTTAAATCATTTTTTATGGATGACAGTATTTTCTTAGATAGCTGAACTGCAGTTTCATTTTTGTTTCCAGAGCCAATTAAGATAGCTATTAATTCTGCATCCGATAAGGCAATCTTGCCTTTTAATGTTAACTTCTCTCGTGGTCTATCTTCTTCTGCCCAAGCCTTTATATTTAGATTATCCTTATACATCTGTTAAATATAAATATACAAAAAAAGGGAAGCTAAATTTAGCTTCCCTTTAAAGAATATTATAATTACTTAAGCTTCTGCAGTTGGTCCACCAAAATTCATTGGAATTCCACCTTGCGGTCCAGGGCCAAGATCTTTGATTTTTCCGTGCATAGCTTCGTATTTCTGAATATTATCTTGAATAGCATTCATAAGCCTCTTAGCATGTTCTGGAGTCATTAAAACCCTAGATTTAACTTTTGCTTTAGGCATACCTGGCATAACTTTAATAAAGTCGATTACAAATTCTGAGTTCGAATGACTGATTATTGCTAAGTTGGAATAAATCCCTTCGGCAATATCCTCATTTAATTCAATGTTTAACTTATTATCGTTATTCTCTTCACTCATAACATCAAAGTTTATTATTCTTCAATAATAGCTTCATTTTTTGCAGCTACTAATTGTTCGTATTCTTCTTTAGATCCAACCAGTACACCACCAAACTCTCTAAATCCTGTTCCTGCAGGTATTAATTTACCTACAATTACATTTTCTTTAAGACCTTTCAGGTCATCAACCTTTCCTTTAACGGCAGCTTCGTTTAGTACTTTTGTTGTTTCTTGGAAAGAAGCAGCAGAAATAAAACTATCTGTTTGAAGTGATGCTCTTGTAATCCCTTGAAGTATTGGACTAGAAGTTGCAGGAATCGCTTCACGGGTTGAAACCGTTTTCTTATCCATACGCTTCAATTTAGAGTTCTCATCTCTTAATTCTCGAGGAGAAACAATTTGTCCCGCTTTTAAATCTTCTGATTCCCCAGCATCTTCAACAACTAACTTGTCAAAAATCCAATCGTTTTCTTCCATAAAATCCCTCTTATTAACGATAGACTTTTCTAAGTGTTTAGTATCACCTGGATCTTCAATGTAAACTTTACGCATCATTTGTCTAACAATTACCTCAAAGTGCTTATCATTAATTTTCACCCCTTGTAATCGGTATACCTCTTGAACTTCGTTTACAATATATTCTTGAACCAATGTAGGTCCTTTAATTGCTAATATATCTTTAGGAGTTATTGACCCTTCAGATAATGGAGTACCAGCTTTAACGAAATCGTTTTCTTGAACTAAAATATGCTTAGATAAATTAACTAAGTATTTTTTTACTTCTCCAGTTCTTGACTCAACGATAACTTCACGGTTACCTCTTTTAATTTTACCAAAAGAAACAATACCATCAATTTCAGATACAACAGCTGGGTTAGAAGGATTTCTCGCTTCAAAAAGCTCTGTTACTCTTGGTAAACCACCAGTAATATCGGCAGTACCACCAGCAACTCTTGGTATCTTAACTAAGATATCTCCACCTTTCACTTTATCACTCTCGTCAACAATAATATGAGCACCAACAGGTAAGTTGTACGTTCTAAGAACATTCTTCTTACCATCAACAATTGTTAAAACAGGAATCTTTTTCTTGTCTTTAATTTCAGAAATTACTTTTTCAGTAAATCCTGTTTGTTCATCAGACTCTTCTTTATAAGTAACACCTAATTCAAAGTTTTCGAAAGCAACTTTACCATCTACCTCAGTAAGGATTACAGCATTATAAGGATCCCAATCACAAATCAAGTCTCCTTTTTTAATTTTACTATTGTTTTTAGCATGGAATTGAGAACCATAAGGAATGTTACCAGTTGTTAATACAACTTTAGTTTTTGGATCAACAATTTTCATTTCTGCTGCTCTACCAATAACTACTTCTATATTTTCTCCAGCATCATTCTTTTTAGATATTGTTCTTAACTCTTCAATCTCTAATTTACCATCGTACTTCGCTTCAACACTAGAAATACCAGTAATTTTAGAAGCTGTACCACCAATATGGAATGTTCTTAATGTTAATTGTGTTCCCGGTTCTCCAATAGATTGCGCGGCAATTACACCAACTGCTTCACCTTTTTGAACTTTTCTACCAGTAGCTAAATTTCTACCGTAACATTTTGCACAAACTCCTTTTTTCTGCTCACAAGTTAATACAGATCTAATTTCTACCTCATCAATTCCAGCTTCCTCAATAACTTCAGCAATCTCTTCAGTTATTTGTTCACCAGAAGCAACAATTATATCTTCTGAGTCTGGCATGTATAAATCATGAACTGATGTTCTTCCTAAAATTCTATCTGATAATGGTTCAACAATATCATCGTCATTTTTAAGAGCAGTAGCCATTAGGCCTCTTAAGGTCCCACAATCTTCATCCGTAATAACTACATCTTGAGCAACATCAACTAATCTTCTTGTTAAGTAACCAGCATCAGCTGTTTTAAGTGCTGTATCGGCCAAACCTTTACGTGCACCGTGAGTAGAAATAAAATATTCAAGTACTGAAAGTCCTTCTTTAAAGTTTGCTAAAATTGGATTTTCAATAATTTCTTGACCTCCAGAACTACCAGATTTTTTTGGCTTTGCCATTAACCCTCTCATACCAGATAACTGACGAATTTGCTCCTTAGAACCCCTTGCACCAGAATCAAACATCATATAAATAGAGTTAAATCCTTGTTGATCATTCTTAAGGTTTGTCATTAACGTATTCGTTAACCTAGTATTGGTGTGCGTCCAGATATCAATAATTTGATTGTAACGCTCGTTATTCGTGATGAATCCCATATTATAGTTATTCATTACTTCATCAACTTCAGCATTAGCATCAACAACCATCTTATCCTTTTCTTCAGGAATCATAATATCATCAAGATTAAATGATAATCCTCCTCTAAATGCCATATCGTATCCTAAAGTTTTAATATCATCAAGGAACTCAACTGTTCTTGATGTACCAGTAATCTTTAGTACGTTACCAATAATATCTCTTAATGATTTCTTAGTTAAAAGCTCATTCACGAAACCAACTTCATCAGGAACAAGCTCATTGAAAATTACTTTTCCAGTACTTGTTTCAATAATCTTCTCTACTAACTCACCTTTAACAAGATCTTTAGTTTTAACCTTAATTTTTGCGTGAATGTCTAATACTCCTTCATTGTTGGCTATAATAACCTCTTCTGGAGAATAGAAAGTCATTCCTTCACCTTTTACAACTTCATCTTTTGTAGTTACCTTATCTTTAGTAATATAATAAAGACCCAAAACCATATCTTGAGAAGGAAGTGTAACTGGCGTTCCATTTGCTGGGTTTAGAATATTATGTGAAGCCAACATTAACAATTGAGCTTCTAATATTGCAGCATTACCTAATGGTAAGTGAACTGCCATTTGATCCCCATCAAAATCGGCATTAAATGCTGTACAAACTAAAGGGTGTAATCTAATTGCTTTACCTTCAATTAATTTAGGTTGGAAAGCTTGAATACCTAAACGGTGTAGAGTAGGAGCCCTGTTCAATAATATAGGGTGTCCTTTCAATACGTTTTCTAAAATATCCCAAACGATTGGCTCTTTTTTATCAACTATTTTTTTAGCTGATTTTACTGTTTTAACAATTCCTCTTTCAATTAATTTACGAATAACAAAAGGTTTGTATAGTTCAGCAGCCATATCTTTAGGGATACCGCATTCATGAAGTTTAAGGCTTGGTCCAACAACAATTACAGAACGAGCAGAATAATCTACCCTTTTCCCTAATAAGTTCTGACGGAAACGACCAGATTTACCTTTTAAACTATCAGATAAAGATTTTAACGCTCTGTTTGCATCAGTTTTAACAGCACTTGATTTTCTTGAGTTATCAAATAGTGCGTCAACAGATTCTTGCAACATACGTTTTTCATTACGTAAGATTACGTCTGGAGCTTTAATTTCAATTAATCTTTTTAATCGATTATTTCTGATGATAACTCTTCTATAAAGGTCATTTAAATCAGATGTAGCAAATCGACCTCCATCTAGTGGTACCAATGGACGAAGTTCTGGTGGTATTACCGGAACAACTTTAATAATCATCCACTCTGGTTTGTTTTCAATTCGTTTGTTAGCAGATCTAAAAGATTCAACAACCTGAAGTCTTTTTAACGCTTCATTCTTTCTTTGTTGAGATGTTTCAGTATTTGCTTTATGTCTTAAATCAAAAGATAAAGCATCTAAATCCAATCTTTTTAACAGCTCAAACAGTGCTTCAGCACCCATTTTTGCAATAAATTTATTAGGATCAGTATCATCTAAATATTGATTCTCTTTTGGTAGAGCATCCAATACATCTAAATATTCTTCCTCTGTTAGGAAGTCTAAATATTCGATTGGTTCTCCTTCCGCATTAGTAGTTTCGGCAGCATTGATAACTACATATCTTTCATAGTAGATAATAGTATCCAATTTCTTAGTAGGTAATCCTAATAAGTAACCAATTTTGTTAGGTAAAGATTTAAAATACCAGATATGAGCAACAGGAACAACTAATGAAATGTGCCCCATTCTTTCTCTTCTTACTTTTTTCTCTGTAACCTCTACACCACATCTATCACATATAATTCCTTTATACCTGATTCTTTTGTATTTCCCACAGTGACATTCCCAATCCTTTATAGGGCCAAAAATTCTTTCACAAAATAAACCATCTCTTTCTGGTTTGTAGGTTCTATAATTAATTGTTTCAGGTTTTAATACTTCTCCACTAGATCTTTCTAGGATCAATTCTGGAGAGGATAAGCTGATTGTAATTTTAGAAAAATTACTGCTTGTTTGGTTATTATCGCGCTTAAAAGCCATATTATTG
>JAJCYO010000087.1 GCA_029262875.1 Flavobacteriales bacterium | reverse complement strand
CAGTAGATAAACTCAATAAAAAGAAATCTAATTCTTCCATTTTTAAACCAACACCTGCAATTTCTTGTCCTCCAGAAAAATTAAAAAAGATAGGATAAATAATTCCATAACGAATTGCATATTGTGTTAGTACAATAATGAGTAAATTCGGTAAACGAATTAATTTTATAAATGCAATTATTGGGTTCATAATCTCTAACTGTAAAAATAAAATTAATTTTATAATTAAAGTCGGTTATTACTAAAAATGGATATTCACCAACTATTACTAAAATACTGGGGGCACAAAAGCTTTCGTCCTATGCAGGAAGAGATTATCAATGCTGCATTGGACGGAAAAGATACGCTTGCTTTATTGCCAACCGGTGGTGGGAAATCTATTTGTTTCCAAATTCCAGCAATGGCCAAAGAAGGAATTTGTATTGTCGTTTCTCCGCTTATCGCATTGATGAAAGATCAGGTAGAAAACCTCACCAAACGAAACATTAAAGCGGTGGCCATTTATTCGGGAATGACTAAAAGAGAAATTGACATTACCTTAGACAATTGTGCCTATGGTGACATTAAATTCCTGTACATTTCTCCAGAGCGAATAGAGACAGCCATTTTTAAGGAACGTTACAAAAAAATGAACGTGAACCTCATTGCGGTAGATGAATCACATTGCATTTCTCAATGGGGTTATGATTTTAGGCCTTCCTATCTTAACATTGCTAACTTACGAGAAGAAAAACCTGACATTCCATTTATAGCACTAACAGCTACTGCAACTCCTGAGGTGGTGATTGACATCCAAAAACAGTTAAAATTTAAGGAAGAAAATGTTTTACAGAAGAGTTTTGAACGTAAAAATTTGGCTTATGCTGTATTGCAAGAAGAGGACAAATTAAATCGATTATTAAAGGTTTTAACTAAAATTAAAGGCTCCTCGGTTGTTTATGTTAGAAGTAGAAAAAAAACAAAAGAAATTGCCAGTTTTTTAGTGAGAAGTGGTATTTCAGCAGATTTTTACCATGCTGGATTAGATAATAATGAACGATCAAAAAAGCAAAACAACTGGATAAATAACATTACTCGTGTTATTGTTTCGACCAATGCATTTGGTATGGGAATAGATAAACCTGATGTCCGTTCTGTTTTCCATATTGACTTACCAGATTCATTAGAAGCTTATTTCCAAGAAGCCGGTAGGGCTGGTAGAGACGAAAACAAAGCTTATGCTATTATGCTTTTTGAAGAAGCGGATAGAATAGATTTAGAAAAACGAATTGTTAATAGTTTTCCGGAAATTGAAATCATTAAACAAGTTTACCAATCGTTGGCCAATTATTTCCAAATACCTATTGGTGCTGCTTTAAATGAAAGTTATTCGCTCAACATAGTTGAATTTAGCCAGCAATACAATTTACAAGTTTACACTGTTTTTAATTGCTTAAAATTTTTAGAAAAGGAAGGTTACCTTATTTTATCTGAATCAAACCACAATGCTTCTCGAATAAAATTTGAAGTGAGTAAGGACGAGCTTTATGAATTTCAAGTGAAAAACAATAAATTCGATTTGTTCATTAAAACCATTCTAAGGTCATACTCAGGGTTATTCGAAAATTTTGCAAAAATTGATGAGTTTGAAATCGCCAAGAGAATAAATACAACTAAAGAAAAAGTAGTAAAAGCGCTGCAGTATTTGAGTCATCTTGAAATAATAAGTTATTTAGAGCAGACCAACCAACCACAACTTACTTATCTAACCGAACGCTTAGACATTAATGATGTAAGTATTTCTGCTCAACACTATCATGATAGAAAGGAAATTGCCATTAAAAAAATGGAAAGTGTTATTTACTTTGTAACCGCAAAACATAAATGTAGAAGCGAAATTTTATTAGCCTATTTTGGAGAAAAAGACATTTACCGCTGTGGAGTTTGTGATGTTTGCTTGGAAAGAAATAAACTTGAGTTAAGTGATATTGAATTCAGTTCTGTTTCTGATCAGGTAAAAAAAATAGTACAAGAAGAACCCTTACCCATCACACAAGTGATCAATAAGATTGATGGAGTTAGAGATGATAAAACCATTAAAGTAATACAATGGTTAATGGAAAATGACAAGTTAATAACGAACAATGAAAACCTATTGGAATGGAGAAAATAACATGGCAAACAAAGGCTTTTAAAGACTTAACCGTAGACGAGTATTTTGAAATCATTCACTTGAGAACGGCAATATTTGTTGTTGAACAAGATTGTCCGTATCAAGAGGTTGATGAAAAAGACAGGCAATCATATCATTTGTATGGAAGGTCTGAAGATGGTGAAATCATTGCAGTTACCAGAATTCTACCTCCTGGTGTTTCCTACAATGAATTTTCTGTTGGGCGGGTAGCCCTTAAAAAAGAATACCGAGGAAAAGGAATTGCAGATGAACTTATGAAGGAAACTTTTAAATTTATCGAAAGTGAATTTGGCAAACAGGCCATTCGTATTTCAGCTCAAGAATACCTGTTAAATTACTACAATAAACATGGTTTTAAGCAAGTCGGTGAAATGTACTTAGAGGACGACATTCCTCATATAGAAATGATAATAAATTTGACATAAAGGATGAGTCTTTCTGGAATTTTAAAACAAAGCGGTAGAGAAAATCTTAGAAATTGGTTCAAATATCATTTTCCTAATCCTGGGTTGGGAGAAAAATTAGAGCTAATTGTTCCTCCATCAATCCCATCTAATCCTAACCCTGGGGAAGTTGGAACAGCCCTCGATTATTTAATAAGATTTCATTTAGAAAGATTGAATAAAAAAGTAATTTATAGAAACAGTAACTGGATAGCGGAAATAGGGTTAAATAGTATTCTATCTGACTGTGATACGACTATAGATTCTCATATGATGATAGGAACAGAAGTTAGATCCGAAATAGTTGAAGTAATCCCGTTTAGAGAAAAATTAATTAACGTTTTTGAAAAGGCAAAAAGAAATCATTCCGACTTTATTAAAACAGGAAAATTGACAACTAAGCTAATTAAATCTTCTATTTTCTTATCTAAATTGGATGTTAGATATAGATATCCTGTAATAGACGTTAATATCCTCAATATTGACAAAAATGCAATTAATGAATTAAAAGAACTTCTTAGCATTGTTCCTTGGGATAAATTTAAAGCAAAAAAACATTGTTACTTAAATCCTAATTTTGGAGATGGGACTAAGTTTGTGAGGGGAGCTGATGCAGATTTAATAATTGATGGTGTCATTGTAGATATGAAATCAACCAAAGACTTCAAAATTGATAGGAAGGATCTTAACCAAATTATTGGTTACTTTTTATTATCACATATTGATTATATTAATGGAAATGAAAAAGAAGGTGATATCAAAATTAAAGAAATTGCAATCTATTTTGCACGATACGGCTATTTTTGGAGAAAACCTCTATCTGATTTCTACGAATTAGAAAAGTACGATAAATTAACTGACGAATTTATGGAGCTTGTGAGGAATCCAAGATTAGATTTAGTAAAAGATAAACCAAAAAGAAATTCATTAAACTTACCAGATAATCTTTCTTTTTCTTAACAAAAGAAACAAAACTCAAGAAGGGACGCCAAATATTGAATAATTCTTACGACGTTCTTCATATTTCCTGGTCCAATCATTCAATATTTCACACCGCCCGTTCATCTACCCACCGAACAGTTTTCGTAATGGTGAGAGGGTAAGTTGAAAATACGGTTCGAGTATATTTTCAACTATTTTTTTTGGTTCGTTTTTTCATCAATAGAAAAAATGAACGAAATAATTTTCATGCTCAAAATTAATGAATAATTAATTTTTTAATCTTAACCATTGGTCCTGGGCAAAAACTTTGGTGGCAATCTAAACATCGATTTACCAATTGATTAAACCCTTCTATTTTATCTTCAGGGTTTTCCTGCAATGCTTTCGCTTGATTGATTAGCAATTCATTAAACGCATTAAATTGAGGGGTTTTCACATTTGGATCTGTAGGAATAGCATTGTGCACTTGTTCTAACTCATTGATAAATTCGTCAGAAACAGTTCCTTCATCATTTACAATGAGCTGTTTAATAGAATCTGCATCCAAGTACATTTGACGCATTAACAACGCCAATTCACTATCTCCATTAGGGTTAATAACAGCAGTCTTTTCTACAGCGCAATCTTCTTCTTCTACTTTAGGTTCCTGAGAATCACAAGCAAAAAAAAAGGATGCCAAACAGCATCCCAATATCAATTTAAACCATCTATTTTTCATTTGTTGAAATGCTTTCTTCTTTAATAATAACACCAACAGCTTCAAAAGAATAATTAAATTCTGGCTCTGTAATCGCATCAATTACTTCCTGAGATTCTCCAGCATCTTCTGCATAATGTTGTAATGTTGCGACATCTGTCGTATCCATTTTTGCAACACCTTGTACGGTAGCTAACTTACCTGCAGCATCTTTAGGTACAAAAAATTCATAATCTTTAAATGTCACCCTCATTGTTTTATCATCTCCTAATTCCAGAACCATCCAACATCCCTTTTTAGAACACACTTCATTAATGTTTGCTGCTATTTTTACTTCTAAAGAATCTTTTCCTTCAAACTTTGCTAAAAATTCTGCAGGAGTAATTGCTCCATCACTTGTAATTTCTTCACCATGCATTGTTTCTGTAACGATTACTTCTTCTGTTACTTCTGCTACTTCTTCCGTTGTTTGTTCTGCATTTCCGCATGCAAATAATAGTGTAGCACTTGCTATAAATAATATTTTTTTCATCTTGTTTTTTAAATAGTTAAGCGGCAAAAGTAATTTTTTATTCAGAGATAGGACACATTTTCGTAATTTGGAATCCATTTAAATAACGTTTATGATTGAAGCTCCACAAAAAGACAAGTTTAGCCTATCTGAGGATATCACTTACCTCAACACTGCTTATTCTGCTCCTTTATCAAAAGAAGCTGAGCAAATTGGTATAGCCGCGCTCTCTAAAAAAAGTAGGCCAAATGAATACAATGGTGTTGACTTTTTTGAACCAGTAGAGAAGCTTAAAAAACTTTTTGCAGCATTAATTGATGTGCCTAATCCTCAAAACATTGCGATAATTCCATCTGTTTCTTATGGAATAGCAACTGTTGCCAATAATATTTGCTTGAATAAAGGTGATGAAATTATAGTTATAGATGAACAGTTTCCGAGTAACATCTATTCATGGAAAAAAATTGCCGACAACTATGAAGCATCGGTGATAACCATTTCTGCTCCAGAGACAACAACCAACAGAGGTCAAGTTTGGAATGAAAAAATAATGGCGGCCATTAGTAAAAAAACTGCTGTAATAGCTATGCCTAATGTCCATTGGGCAGATGGCACCATTTTTAACTTAAAGGCCATTCGAGAAAAAGCTACAGCTAACAATGCTTTACTAATTATTGATGGAACTCAATCCGTTGGAGCACTGCCATTTTCTGTAAATGAAATAAAACCCGATGCTGTTATATGTGCTGGTTACAAATGGTTAATGGGACCTTATGCATTAGGCTTAGCCTATTACGGAGAACATTTTAACAATGGAACACCTATTGAGGAGAACTGGATCAATAGAAAAAATAGTGAAGACTTTGCAAATTTAGTCAACTATGAAGATGAGTATAAAGAAGCTGCCAATCGTTATAACATGGGGGAAATGAGTAATTTCAACTTAGTTCCTATGCTAACACGAACAATTGAACAATTAATCGAATGGACTCCTCAAAGTATCCAAGACTATTGCAATGATATTACCAAAGAAGCCATAAGCGAATTGCGTTTAATGAACTGTTTTATCGAAGAAGACGAATACAGGGCTAAACACCTGTTTGGTGTAAAACTGGCTGACAATATGAATATCAATCGCTTGCAAGAAGAGTTTAAAGCCAATAACGTTTTTGTATCAGTACGTGGAGAGTACATTAGAGTATCTCCCCACGTTTTTAATACCAAAGCAGATTTACAAGTGCTTGTAAATTGTTTTAGATTAGCTGTGAGCTTTTAACATAATGGATGTTTCTTTCTTTTAAGTAGTTTAGAAAGTATTTAAAGCACGCTTCATGTTTACCCACTAATTCTGGAGGGAAAACTCCTTTTTCTGCAAATAAACCGTCTAAAAATAGGTTGGCTGCAGCAGTAGCAGTATAACCCGTTGTTCTTGCCATGGAAGAGGTCTCCGTGTCTTTACAGTATTCATCGTGTAAATTATAAACGACCTCTTCTACTTGTCCATTGGCATTTTCTCCTTTTACAGTAACACGCATAACCGTTAACTCTTCTTCTGTTTCACCTAATTTCCATTCATTAAAAAGAATTTTACTTGTAAAATCTAATGGGGAAACTTGACTTCCATTTACCTCAACTTTATCCTCACTAAAAAAGCCACTTTCTTTTAATACCCTAACATATTCTACATGACCCGGATACCTTAATGTTTTCTCTTTCATATTCGGAATGTGTGGCATGGTAAAAATGATAGACCTTAATCCGTCTGAGTTGAAAGATTCTAAGGTTCCCACTTTGTCAAACTCCACATAGTCGCAATCTGTTAATGGTTCACGAACTACCGTTTCACTATGCTCTACATATCTTGCAGGACGGGTATATTCTTCAATGACATCTATTGGAGAGAAAGGTGCTTTATAACAGAACGGCCATTTCTTTGTTTTTGGTAATCCACCAACGAGACATTCAAAGTCAGTCAGTTTCATGATTTCGTTGTAATGCCCTAAAATGATGTTATCCATTCCTGGTGCAACACCACAATCTACAATAGCGGTAATGTTTTTCTCTTTGGCCAACACATCCAAGTCCAATGAATTTTCTGGAAAAAATGAAATATCAATTGCATTCATTTCTGCTTCTATAATTGATTTTAAGGTTTCATAACCCATAAAACCCGGAACGGCACAAATGACCAAATCGTGTTTCTTTATTTCAGCTTGTAATGCAACTTTATCGGATGAATCCAATTGCTGAATGGCTAACCCATCGAATTTGTTTTTTACCTTGTTTAATACTTCTTGACTTAGATCAGTCAATGTTACGTTATGGTTTTTGGCCATATCTATTGCCATGGCACTACCCACCATCCCGGCACCTAATACGATTACATTACTCATGTATAAAATTTAAAATTGTTAAAATAAAATGATTGTTATTACGCTACTCCGACTGGAGTGAAAAGAAAAATGATGACTACACTTATAAACCTGGAATCCGCACCCAAGGCATTTCGTTCGTAGCAATTGTTCTTTTTGTGATCATGGTGTAAACGTACGAATTATTAAAATACTTGCTTAACTTTCTCCTAAAAAACGGACAACTTTGTTTTCAGTACGATAAAGTATATTAATGTATTCTTTAGCTATATTGTAGACAATTCAAACGATTCGATCTATATGAAATACCTTTTAATATTAATAGGCTTTTTTGCGCTTACGGCTTGCGGCAATCAAAGCTTAGAGTGTGGTGATTTATTGGAGCGATACGCAGAAAAACCTCAAAAACTTGAATTTGTAGAATGTAAAGCTGGAACGGGGCAAACCATACTTGAAGCAACATACAAAGTTAAGGGTGAAGACTCAAAGGAAATAGAAGAATTTTTAGTCCAAAAATATGGAATAGGGAACCTCAAGTTTGTGTGTTGTGGCTGGGAATCAACAAACGGAGAAAATGGGTATGTTGACGATAAAGAATTAAAAATGATAGACCCCAATTATACATTGGAGGTTTCAATGTATGGAAATGCCGAAAAGGAAAATGAAGATGGTGAGATAGCAATAGAATCTGATAGAAATAAAATAGAATTTATTGTTACTGCACGAATATTGGATGTATAAACAAAACTCACCCAATCAACTCTAAAAACCGATCTTCACTTATTATGGTCACTTCTAATTTTTCTGCCTTGGCCAATTTACTCGGGCCCATATTTTCTCCAGCAACAATGTAACTTGTTTTCTTGGAAATGGAACTGGACACCTTACCTCCATTTTGCTCTATGGAATTTTTTAATTCATCTCTTGAGAACTTGCTAAACACACCGGATACTACGAATATCAATCCTTCTAATTTAGTAGTTGCATTGGCCAATTGATCTTCTGACAATTCAAATTGCAAGCCATGATTTCTTAATCGATTAACCAATTCTACATTTCCTTCTATGGAGAAAAAATGAATGATGCTCTCTGCTATCTTATCTCCTATTTCATCTGCTGCAATTAATTCTTCCAACGAAGCGTTGATAATGTTATCAATGTTCTTGAACTGCCTCGCCAACTTTTTGGCAACAGTTTCTCCTACATAACGGATACCTATTCCGTACAACACACGTTCAAAAGGAATTTGTTTTGATGCAATTAATCCATCTATAATGTTCTGAGATTTTTTCTCTTTGAAAGATTCCAATTCAAATAATTGATCAAAATTCAATTCATACAAATCAGCAATAGTTGTAGCTAATCCTTGTTCATGTAATAAATCAATGGTTTCCTCTCCTAAGCCATCAATGTTCATTGCTTTTCGGCTAATGAAATGCTGCATTTTTCCTTTTATCTGCGGTGGACAGCCCCATTCGTTCGGACAATAATGTTTTGCATCTCCTTCTTTTCTTACCAATTCAGTTTCACACTCGGGGCAAGTATTAATGTACACTGTTGGCTCAGAAAATATATCTCTTTGCTTTGCTTCTACTCCTACTATTTTCGGAATAATCTCACCTCCTTTTTCTACAAAAACGGTATCGTTAACCCTAACATCAATTTTTTCTATTTGATCTGCATTGTGCAATGAAGCTCTTTTCACAGTAGTTCCTGCCAATAAAACGGGTTCTAAATTAGCTACTGGAGTAATGGCTCCTGTTCGCCCAACTTGGTAAGTAATTTCTAATAGTTTAGTGGAAACTTTTTCCGCTTTAAATTTATAGGCGATGGCCCATTTTGGTGATTTTGCCGTAAAGCCAATCTCTTCTTGTCGAGCGTAATTGTTTACCTTAATGACAACCCCATCAATTTCAAAATTGAGATTGTTCCGTTCCGTGTCCCAATAATTAATGAACTCAAAGATTTCATCAATACTCTGGCACTTTCTAATGTATTTAGGTTTTTCGGTTGGTATTTTAAATCCCCATTCACCAGCTTTTTGAATGGAATCATAATGCGTTTCGAAGGGTAAATTTTCTCCTAAAACGAAATACAAATAACAATCTAATTTTCGTTGAGCCACAATTCCAGAATCTTGCATTTTCAAGGTTCCTGAAGCTGTATTTCTTGCATTGGCGTATAGATCTTCGCCAATTTCTTCGCGTTCTTTATTTAAACTTTCAAATACATCTTTTGGGAAAAAGATTTCTCCTCTTATTTCGAATTCATCTGGATAATCATTGCCTTTTAATTGTAAGGGAATTGAACGTATCGTTTTTACATTGGCTGTGATATCATCTCCTTGCACACCATCACCTCTGGTAACTGCCTGAACTAATTTCCCATTTTTGTAGGTAATTCCAATGGCAACTCCATCGTATTTTAATTCACAGATGTATTCCAATTCATTTTCCACCAGCTTTTTTATTCTGGTTTCAAAATCTTCAATGTCTTCTTTGCTGTAGCTATTTCCCAAAGAAAGCATACGGTATTTATGTTTTACCGTATCAAAATTCTTAGTAACCGTTCCTCCTACTCTCTTCGTTGGAGAATCCTCAAATGCATACGCTGGAAAATCATCTTCTAATTTTTGAAGTTCTTCCAAGAGCATATCAAAATCATAATCAGAGATTGAAGGCTCTGAAAGCACATAATAACTGTAATTATGTGTTCTTAGTTGTTCTGACAGTTCTTCTATTCTATGTTTTGCTACTTCTTTTTCCATTCGGTTTCTAAATTAAATATTTCGATTATTACTTCATACTTTTGCATCATAAAATCATTAACAAAATGACTGGTTTAGAAAAAGGAAAAGCGTTATTTCAAAAACAAGAGTTTAAGAAAGCCATTGATGCATTGACTCTTTTTTTAGCTGAACAAAACAACAATGCAGATGCGCTTTACACAAGAGCACTCTGTTACCGTAAAATTGAAGCTTATGAAAAATCAGTTGAGGACCTCTCCTCTATTTTGGTAAGATTACCCAATGAAGCTACTTTACTTTGTGAAAGAGCCATTTCACATTTCAACAATAAAGACATTGATGCTGCTCTAAAAGACATGGATAAAGCAGTAGAAATAGAACCAGACAATCCTTTTCGTTACTCAAGTCGTGCTTACATTAAATCAGAAACTGACCCTAAAGGGGCTATGGTTGATTATGAAAAAGCCATAGCATTGGACCCAAAAGATGAAATCTCATTAAACAATTTGGGCCTGCTTCAAGAAAACCTGGGGCAGCTAAAAGCCGCAAAAGAAACTTTCAAAAAGTCAAATAAAATCATTGGCTATGATCCAGAGAAGAGACAAGAAACTAAGATTAATGAGACCGCAGACATAAAAAAAGAGGCCTCTTTGGGCAAGGTTATGCTCAGTGTTTTTAAGTCAAAAAAAGCAAGACAAGAGTATTTTAACTTTCTTAAATCATTTTTTAAGAAATAAATAAAGGTGGCCATCATTATTGGGAGTCGCATTGTAAAATGTCTCTCCACTATAATTAATTGAATCCTCATATTTAGTAGAAACAATACAGTCCACTTTATCTGTTACAGGAATTTTCTCACTTAAACCACATGAGTTGATATGAACTGGTTTAACATTGTTTCGATACGAATCTATAAATAATTGGTACTCCATATCATAACTCCCAAACATCAACCCTATGTTTTTTAATTTTTGAGTTGCTATTTTTTTCGAAACAGCTTTGTAATCATCGTGGTATTGCAAAAACCGACTAAAATATTTTTTATACCTGACATCTGTTATTTTAATTTCTGAAGTATAAGGCGTTAACGTAATGTACGGTCGGCTATAATTAAATAATAAAATTAAAACAGCTTGGCTTACAAAACCGAAAATCAACACATAGCGTAAGACCTTTGATTTCAACCTTGTGATTAAAAAGTATGCTAAGACTATAGCGTAAAAGATAAAAAATGGAACATGCAATTTAACCCATGGCTGCCATTTTAAATAAAAACAGAATACCAAAAAAGAAAGAATAATAGCCGCCCAATAAATTGCCATACGCTTATCCTGTTTTTTAATAAAAATCAATAGCAATACACAACTTAATAGTATCAACACCATATGGTAGGCATTCGCACCATTGTTTTCGTGCGTAGCTAACGGATCGACCAAATACGTTCCAAAAGTAATTTTAGGATCATTCACATCCCTCCCAATGAGTTGGTGTAAATCTTCTGTTAAGTGTTGAGCTACTGGAGCAACTTTGGGCACTCCAAATTGATTGGATAAATTTCGAGAAACATTGGAAACCATCATTTTTAGTGAATGTTCCTCATTTACGTAATAATTCCGAATGGTTTCATCGGTTCCAAAAACGGTTGATGTTAATTGATAATTTCGGGAATAGTGCCCAGCATTAACAGCAATAAAACTCAATATTAGTAAGGTATAAGACAGCCATTTTAACTGTCCTTTTTTAATTACCACTTGATAAATTTGGTAGGCAAGCCAAATCAGGATAAAGGAAGAAAGATAAACATATGCCGTACTCTTTGTTGCTACAGACAATCCTAAACTACAACCCAGTAACAGATAAAAAAGTACTTCTTGTTGTTTTGATGTTTTGAGAAGAAAATAAATACTCGACACCATAAAAAATGACAACACAATCTCACTATGGGTGGATGACCCTAATAGTATAACTTCTGGAATACAGATTAAGATAAAGGCTGATAATATTTGTCCAAATCTCTTTAACCCTAATTGTTTAGCCACCAGGCTTATTGCAGCGCATGTTGTCAATAAATAAAACCATTGTACGGTATTAGAAAAATAATCGTTTCCTACTAAAAGGTTAACCGTTAGCATTACTTGTTCTACAAATGGTGGTGAATTTAATTGTGGATAAACGGGCGTTCTGTAATGAACTAAACTTTCGTTTTGTACCCAATGTACAATTCTTGCCATATGGTAGGACATCGCATCCCAATTGTTGGTTGGGTAAATTATCCCTTGAAAAAAAATTCCAAGCAGGATGATAACGGAAAAGCCAAGCAAAAATTTCTCTAAACCACTAAAGTCTCTATAGGTTTTTTTCAATTTATTCTTAACGGCAATAAAATTTCTGAATGATTTTTTTTTGAGAATCAAATAAATCAGCAAGACATCTATACTACCCCAACAGAGTAATAACCCCCAATAATTAAGTGCATTAAACAAGCTTAAAACTTCTGTAATAACAAGCAGTAGCAATGAAAAAAATAAGACTCCCTTCAATAAGGATAACCTGATCTCTTTTAAAGAAAATGAAATGATAATTAACCCGAATAGATTTATGAATAACAAAGCAATTGCCATAAAATAAAAGTACCGAGATTAAAAGGGGAATGCAAATTATAAAGGCTACGATGCCAAGACTTCTTTTTTTGAAGGGTCCTTAAGGTAGGCTAAAACCTTATCATAAATTTTATGACTTACCTCATCTGACAGATAAATTGTTCCATTATTTACCGTTTGAACTGCTTCGAAGTATACACTGCTACTTTCGCCTTTTTTGATAAACCCTGAAGAGCCAGCCTTAATCATATCTTTAATAAAAAGTGGGCTTGCATAAAAAGAATTGGCTAAAACTTTAATATTGGATTTTAGCTTTTTAATTTTTTTGGTAGCTTCAATACCATTCATATTTGGCATATTAATGTCCATTAAAACGACATCATAATCATTTTCCTTTATCAGCTCTAAGGCTTCATTTCCATCTGAAGCTTCACCCTTTACCTTGATGTTTTTGGAGTTAGAAAAAATTAATTTCAAACCATCTCTGATAATGTCCCTATCGTCAACAATTAATAGATTAATTTTTTTCATAATTAAAAAAATGTTTGGTTTATAAAAGTGATGATAAAAAAGCCAAAAAAAAACAGTCAAAAGACCGAATTTGTACTACGTATTTTTACGTAGTGGTTTGAGAAATTTCAGCGATACACTTTTCGCATAAACAATCTTTGAAATTTGTCTTTAGCGTCTTGAGTTGTTCTTCGGATAATTGGTAAGATGAACACCAACAACCACCTTCGGGTTTACACGTAAATTTAGCTCCACATTTTGAGCAATTTAATTCTCTATGGTTTGATTTAGTCTCTTTCACGTTCAATTTGAACGGCAACGTTTTCAATATGTCCACCCAAGGGAACATTCAGTTTTGCCACTTTTAATTTAATCTTTTCGACAGCTGGAAAATTTAAAAACAACGCATCCATAATTCGTTTAGAAACATGTTCTAATAAGTTAGATGGAATGCCCATTTGTTCTTTAATCACTGTAAATACAGCTTGGTAATTTACAGTGTCTTCAATGTTGTCGGATAAAGATGGTTTTGTTAAATCAACATCTAATTCAACGTCAATCAAAAAATTAGTGCCTATGGCCGTTTCTTCTTTAAAACAGCCATGGTAAGCGTAAATTTTTATTCCTTCAACAAATATTTTACCCATTGTTTTACTTGTTTTTTTTGCTCCAGAAATCTTTTAATGTTGCTGTTCTGTTAAAGATTAATTGGTCTGAAGTTGAATCATCATCCACACAAAAATATCCCAGGCGTTGAAATTGATACCGTTCTTGTGGTTTGGCATCTTTTAATTCCAATTCTATTTTACAATCATTGAATACCGAAAGAGAATCCTTATTGATGAACGTTTTAAAATCAATTTCCTTATCTCCATCTGGAGCTTCAGCATTGAATAACCTATCGTAAGCATTGACCCTTGCAGACACATTATGTGACGCAGAAACCCAATGCAATGTTCCTTTTACTTTACGTTTACTCTCTTCTGACCCACTTCCACTTTTACTTTTTTCATCATAGGTGCACCTTACTTCAATGATCTCTCCGTTGGCATCTTTTACGACCTCTTCCCCATTAATTATATACCCATGTTTTAATCGCACTTCTTTTCCTATACCCAATTTGAATACCTTTTTTGGACACTCTTCTAAAAAGTCGGCTTTTTCAATGTAAATTTCTTTAGAGAAAATCATTTCTCTTTGTCCAGCATTTTCATCTTCTGGATTATTATCAGCCATTACAACCTCAGTTTCTCCATCTGGATAATTGGTAATAACCAATTTTAATGGATCTAAAACGGCCATTATTCTATTCGTTGATTTATTCAAATCTGCTCGAATGCAAGACTCCAATAGAGCAACATCAATCACTTGTTCTCTTTTAGAAACACCTACCGTATCAATAAATTTATGAATTGCTTTTGGTGTATAACCTCTTCTTCTTAAACCAGACAGTGTAGGCATTCTTGGGTCATCCCAACCGCTTACAATATTCTCTTCTACCAACTGCATCAATTTTCGCTTACTCATCACTGTGTAGCCCAGATTCAACCTCGAAAATTCTGTCTGCTTAGGCCTAATATTTTTATCATGTACTTGGTCTAAAAACCAATCATACAATTCTCTATGTGGTTTAAATTCTAATGAACATAACGAATGTGAAACATGCTCTATGTAATCCGATTCTCCATGTGTCCAATCATACATTGGATAGATACACCAATCATCACCCGTTCTATGGTGAGATTTATGCATCACTCTATACATTATCGGATCTCTCATTAGCATATTGGCATGGGTCATGTCAATTTTAGCCCTTAGTGCATGCACTCCTTCTTTAAATTCACCTTGTTTCATTTTGTGAAACAATTCTAAATTTTCTTCCACGGGTCTATCTCTGTATGGGCTATTTACT
>JAJCYO010000086.1 GCA_029262875.1 Flavobacteriales bacterium | reverse complement strand
GCACCAAAGGTTTCTTTAAGCATGTCTTTCGCATATCCCGTTGTTCCAACACCTTGTATGTCTAATATAGCTCCATCTTTTTCTACATTTTCTTGTAGATTCTTAAGCATCTCGATGGTATCTGGAATTGGATTTCCTTTAGAAAGCCCATAAGCTTCTGCTATAAGGTTTTTGTCTTTATCAACTAAAACACCTTTTGTAGAAGTAGAACCTCCATCAATTCCTAACCAAGCTTTTACGACTTGTCCTTTTTTGAAGTTCGAATATTCAGGATTAGAAACAGCGTATTCAGTTTTAAAATCATTTAACTCTTCACCTTCATTAACTAATCCAGTGTCAGAACTACCTTCGGCTAAACCGGAAACCCTTCCACCATTAATGTATTTATCTAAGTTCTCTATACCTGAAAATACTCCAACACCTTCTGGTTCTTCAAGACCATAAAGTACAGCTCCAATTGCAGCAAAGTATTCTGCATTTTCAGGAACGAAAATTAAATCTTCAGGATTTTCACAATCCCCTAAATCGGTACCTCTTTCTTCCCAAATTTTTGGAATGTTGTGTTTCCATGCATCCTGCATGGCAGGAATAAAAGTATTTGGTCCACCAAGCAATAATACTTGTGGTAACAATGTGTTTCCTCTTGTAAGTACAGATAAGTTTTGTTGAACAATGGCTTCAAATAACGAGGCAATCAGTTCATTTGATTGCACCCCTTGTTTTTGCAATCCATTAATGTCAGTCTCAGCAAATACTCCACATTTACCAGCTACGGGGTGAAGTTTTGTTCCTTTATAGTTTACGGCTAAAAGCTCTTCAGTAGATATTTGTAGTTTAGATCCAATCTTATCAATTACCGCTCCTGTTCCACCTGCACACTTATCGTTCATGGTAGGTAACTTTCTTTTATCATCTGAATTTGGATCTTCTTGCCATATAATAATTTTAGCATCTTGACCTCCAAGCTCAATTACTGATCCTGTTTCAGGGTAAAACCTTTCTACAGATAAACTTACCGCATTAACTTCTTGAACAAATTTCGCATTGATTAGAGGGGCAACAGTACCTGCTCCAGATCCAGTCATAAAAACTTGTGTCTGGTCTTTTAGATTGGGAAATTCCTTTTCAATGATGCCAAAGAATTCTAAACATTTTTCAGGTTGTTTTGTTTCGTGTCTTTGGTAGTCTTTCCAAAGTACTTCTTGTGTCTTTTTGTCCATCACAACAGCTTTTACTGTTGTTGAACCTACGTCTAATCCAATAATAAGATTGTTGCTGCTAATTGCCATAAGCGTTTTTTAACGATGTTAAAATTACTACTCTACGAAAATACGACAAATGAATTTTAAAAAAAAATAAGAACATGATTTAAATCATATTATTTGTCATTTATTTTTTGTATATGATGCCTTAGGTTTTTTAACTATTATTTTTGTTTAATTCTTTCCTGACATGAATCAATCTCTGAATGGCTGTGATATTAGACATAACGGCAACAAATACTACAGGTAGTGTAAATATTGACACAGTCTCGAAAATTGGTAAGTCAGTTCCAGGAATTCTAAATGTATAAGCTCCAAAAAAGAAATAAGCTATTCCACAAAACATAGCTGCAGCACCAATGGTTACCACTCTAGCCGGTCTTTGCATCAAACCTATACTACAGTCGATACCTAAACTTTCAGCTCTGGATCTATTGTAACTTACCATCATTGATCCAATTAACGCAACAAAAGCAAACAATGAACTTAAAAAATAATCATGAGAAATAAGGTAGTAGCAAATTCCTAAAAACATCACCAATTCACTGTATCGATCAATAACAGAATCATAAAAGGCACCAAATTTACTTGACAAATTAGCCACTCTTGCTAACCTTCCGTCCATCATGTCAAACAAGCCAGCTATCAATATCGTAAAGCCTCCCCAGCCAACATAAAACATATCCGTTCTGTCAGGTTGTTCAGCACCAACAATGAAAAAAATAGCAGCGACAACATTTAACATCAAACCAAAAGAGGTAATCATATTCGGAGTAACACCCATTTTATGCATTAGCATAATAAAAGGATTCAGGATGTTGTATATTATAAGTTGAGCTTTACTTTCTCCAGCCATTTTAATCTATTTGAGTTAACTACAACGTTAACGATGTCAAAAATACCTAAAAGTTTGACTTGAAATTTGCCGAACAACGAATATATTATCAGTAACTGATTGTTAGAAACTATTCAAATTAATAATATATCTTTGCAGCCCTAAAAATGGAGAAATTATGGCTTTAAAATGTGGTATTGTTGGATTACCTAATGTTGGTAAATCCACTTTGTTTAACTGTTTGTCAAATGCAAAAGCGCAATCGGCAAACTTTCCTTTTTGCACAATAGAACCAAATGTTGGTGTAATTACTGTGCCTGATGATCGCTTAGAAAAATTGGAAAACTTGGTAAACCCTGAACGAGTTCAGCCAACTACTATTGAGATTGTTGATATTGCTGGATTGGTAAAAGGAGCAAGTAAAGGGGAAGGCTTAGGGAATAAATTTTTAGCGAACATAAGAGAAACAGATGCCATTATACATGTATTAAGGTGTTTTGATGATGATAATGTGGTACACGTTGATGGAAAAATAAATCCTATTAACGATAAAGAAGTAATAGATTTTGAGCTACAGCTAAAAGATTTAGAAACAGTTCAGAAAAAACTGGATGGAATTAAACGTAAAGTTAAGACAGGAGATAAAGAAGTGGTTAAAGAACAAGAAGTCTTATTACGATACGAAACAGCTTTGGAGTCTGGGAAATCTGCGAGAACCGTTGAGGTCTCAGAAGAGGAATTTGAGTTTATTAAAGATTCTCACTTATTGACAGCTAAGCCGGTATTATATGTTTGTAACGTTGACGAGGCCGCTGTAGTAGAAGGAAATGCTTATGTTGAAGCAGTAAAAGAAGCGGTAAAAGATGAAAATGCAGAAGTTATTATGATTGGCGCACAAATTGAAGCTGATATTGCAGAGTTAGACACTTACGAAGAGCGACAAGAATTCTTGCAAGATATGGGATTAGAAGAGGCAGGTGTTAATGTATTGATTAGAGCTGCATACCGTTTACTAAACTTAGATACCTATTTTACGGCCGGAGTAAAAGAAGTTAGAGCTTGGACGATTAATAAAGGGATGAAAGCCCCTCAGGCGGCTGGAGTAATCCATACTGATTTTGAAAAAGGATTCATTAGAGCAGAGGTAATTAAGTATAGCGATTTTGTCTCTTTAGGTTCTGAAGCTGCTTGTAAAGATGCTGGAAAAATGGGAATAGAAGGAAAGGAATATGTGGTTGAAGATGGAGATATAATGCATTTTAGGTTTAATGTATAACTAAAATTATCGTATATTTAAACCATGTCCTGGTTTAGTAAAAAAAAGAAAACATCTAAAGTTAAATCTATCAAACAAAAAATTCGTTGGTTTGAAATACCAGCCAATGACTTCTATAGGGCCACTGTTTTTTACTACAAAGTGTTTGGAATGAAAATAGATGAACTTGAAATTAATGGAATCAAACATGGTATTTTTCAATTGGGGGAAGGACAAGTAAAAGGAGCAATTGTTGATAATGGTGGCTCTGAAATAAAGCCCGGAATTGTTTTGTTCTTTGATGGCTACCCTTCACTAAGTGAATTAGAATCAAGAATTGTTGCCAATGGAGGTCAAATGTTGGTAAGCAAAACATTAATAAAAAACGAAACAGAAGACGGTGATAATGT
>JAJCYO010000085.1 GCA_029262875.1 Flavobacteriales bacterium | reverse complement strand
TCGTAAAAGTATAATCATCAGTTCCAGCTTGTTTTGCATTTTGAGAAACCACTAAACGGCCAGCTATATCATACCAAAAATTAGCTACACCTGCATCAGGTGTTTTTTGTTCTATAAGCTGATTGTATGAATTGTAACGGTATTTGGTTACTAAGGTATGTGAAGGTACATTTGTACCATTGTTGTTCAACCTCATACTATCTGCTGCTGCAATATCTACTAATGGGTTAGCAAATGGTTGAACACCAGCTGGAGGTACAGTTTGTACTAAACCGCCAGATTGATCATAATAATACAAAGTAAAATGATGTTCTTGATCCCAATAGGTCATGTCAAAAGTTTCAGAAGGTTCTGCATCCATACATTTACTTTTTAACTCAGCCGTTATCCTATCTTTTTCATCTGCCAAGTATTGAAGGTAAGCTTGTAAAGCATTATTTTCTGCTGTTTGTACCAAATAAGCGGTACATCCATCATCGTCATTCAAAGAGAAAGAATTTTTACAAAGCGCCAATTCTGTATCTGTAGATGCACACGTTGCAATTGGATAACAAGTAGAACTTCCTTCTATAGTTACCACCACACTATTTAATCCGTCAATTATTGTTGCATCTATATAAAAATCTTTAGTGTTCGAACAGGTAGCACCTCTTTTTCGTAAATTTTCTAAACGGATAATGTTGCAAAAATCAATGTTATATCCTGCCACTTTTGCAGCCGTTAAATCCAATGATAAGGTACACTGAATAGATTTACCGGAAGTACCTACATATAAAAACAAATCATCATCTGAACACGCATTGCTAGCATCCGACCATAAGTAATAGTTCGTTGTATGCTGTTCTAAACTACTTGTACCCAAATAAGTGGAAAGGTCAATAACCGTAGTTTCAAATAAATCTCCATAGCTAGACAGTTTATGCAATAACAATTCTAAGTGCTGTCCTTCATCTGTTTTTCCCCAAACTGTATTTCCAGGTGAACTCAGTAAGTCACAATTGGCAACAAAATCTTCTACCTGAAAATCTGAAAAATTATAATCAAAATTTGTATTGATATAATTGGCAAAAGATACATAATAACTGGTATCACCAACTAAAAATCCATAGTTAGCTGTTAAATCAAATGTGTCTTTATAATTAGAAATATCCACACAGGTCAAGCAAGCTTCACAAGCCAATTCCTCCATAACTGGCATTGCCAAATTGGTTAAAGTAGTTAATTCTCCACCTGACCATGTATGTCCTGGAGACCATGAACTAGCAGCTATATTACATTCACAAGCAATATTTTGATAATTACTTGGTAAAAAACCATAGGTGTGGTAAAACAACCCTTTTGAAGTGGTAACTCCTGAAGGTAATGGGGTAACATTCACAAAATCATAATCATTTTGTAGTACTTTATCGCAACCACAATCGTCTAATATAGTGAAAGTGCTCGGATCAAAAGTTGAAAAAGTTGGACCTGGCTGCGTGAGTAGCATCGCATGACAGGTATCCGTATAATTAGTGTGTAAGATATGCGCTTCTACAATCTCCTCTATTGAACTATTTCCTGAAGCTGTAACTACAGGGAATGTAGTATTTAATGGATCGCATTGCAATTTGCACAATTCAACTAATTCTAGCTTTAGAGCAGCTTGTACTGTAGCAATATTAGAACACATAGATAGCTGTGCAATCCATTCATCCGCATAAGCATCACAACTACTATCACAAAACATAGTAATCTCATTTTGAAGGTGAGTATTTGTTGAATCTACAGGAGGAGGAAAAGAAGCGGGATTATAATTAATAAATATGGTACTAAAAATTTTATACTTATCTTGATAATTGGCAAAGGTAGGATCCGAACAGGGTTGATTTAAGGTAACTGTTGAATCAAGTGTCCCATCATAACTTATAGCCGGTTCACAAGCTGGAATTACAACCATTGGATAACAACTAAAAGAATATTGGCTATCATCAAATGAATCGTTTCCAATGCAACCATTGTAACAGCCATTTTCTATGGCGTAATTAGTCATAGCCAAATCAAAAAACTCAGCTTTTTTAGCCAAATACAGGTCCCTAAACCTTTGCCACACTAAGTCTTTTTGACACGAATCATTGCCGAAATATTCGGTTGGATGAGTCGAAAGCACACAGGTATCGATTTCATTAGCCGTATAACCCGTATCATTTGGACAATACGCCATCGTAAACGCTAAGTCCCACATATTAGAATTGCCAGTGGTAACTGAATAAGTTGTTAACGCATTTTTATAAGCCGTAGTATCCGTACTTCCAATGCTCACCAAATAATTATAAAAAGGATCGTTGTTTACATATGTTAAGGTTGGCACTGAATTATTTAATGGGTTTAAATATCCTGCAGCCAACGCATCCTCATAAGAATTAATCGCTTTTAAAGAATCGTTGTATAACCCACTAGCATAAATTTCATGCAAGTAATCGATATCATCAAATTCTTCTTCACATAAAAAACTAAGGTAACAGTACTCTGGGTGATAAGGTAATAAGGCATATCCCCAAGATGATTTCCAATTGGCTATAAAGTCTATCACATCATCCAGTTCATTAGGATAAACGTACAACGCTCCCGCTGGTCCTTTCACAGTAACTCCAGATCGAACGGCAGGATCATAATTTCCCCCTCCTATATCTATGACTGTAATGATAGATTTTGTTATCCTATCGGCTTCATAATAGAAAGCCGAATCCGGTGTAGAATTGTTCGCAGGATTGGTCCAATTTGCACCACTTCCTGCAGTTGTATTTCCATAATTATCTGGCAGATCATTTGTTAGGTTAAAAACTGAAAGTGAATATATAGAAGGGGTAATGGTATCATTATCAATATCATAATACAATCCATATTGTCCCCCCAAACTCATATCTGATAGCATCCGTGCTTCATATATTTCACAAGAAGTTTTTGGTGCATTACACAAAGCTGTACAATAGGTAATGGTTGAGTCATAATCTGCTGTATCTTTTGTCGGATTCGCAATCAACCAATCTGCCAATATTCCATGTTGTGCTTCACAATTTAATAGACAAGGGTCTATATTACATCCAGAAAAATCTGTTTCGTCAATAAATGCATCGAAAAAATCATGGTAGTCATCTAAACAAGAGTCTTGTTCCAAAACCTCATCAGCATAATAATCTATAGCTGCTTGGTTTACCCTAAGGGTTTTGGTAATGATATACGCTCCTACTGGTAATTCTGCTTTGAGTGTTGAATCTGTTGGACTATTGTAAGTAACAGCATCACATGAATCATTTAGTGGATTGTTATTTCCTATGGTAACTACAAAAGGCCCTCCTGGTAACATTTCAGTCATGCTATCAACGTCTATTATGCTAATTTCTATATCATAGACGCAATCGTAACAAATACCCACTGGTAAACAATCCGTGTAAGTTTCAGGATCTAAGCTATATGTAAACTCATGCAAGCCTCCAGCCTTTGATATGTAGGATAGTGTGGTGATAAAAGATCCATAACCGTCTAAACTATCTACAGTATTATCTAAAATACTCACTACCGATGAATCTTTGGAAGCATGACTAGGTATCGCTTCCATGTTAGTTGGAGGATCTCCTGCTAAATTGGTAATAATAATTCTACCAGATGCGTCTGCTACTGAAACAGATGCTTGACCATTAGGGTCGATGATCATCGTTTCTGAATATGAACTACTAAATCCTACATCGGTACCCAAGAGTTTGGTCAGTTTTTGCTGCAATGGTTTTCCGTAGTAAAATTTAGATTCGTGACCTGAACCGATGGCATGATCGATACCCAATCCGCCTTGCGTTCTTACTCTGCCTGTTAAATCATTTTTATATTCTGTTTGTACAAAAGGATATTCCTGAGCATCCGGAATGTAAGCATTAAACCCGTCCATATCCGAATTTTCTGGAGAATAATAATTAGACGCACCGCTGGTATCAGACATTTCTGGGGTATCAACATCCTTATCAAAATCTGCCGCTGAATACGCTACAAAACTGGTGTTTTGATTAAAATCATCTCGGTATTTAAATATTCTTTCGTTAATTGGTGTAGGGAGAGCATCCACGGCTGTTCTTCCCTGGTAATCATAAAAGGTTTCTTGAACCATAATTTTATCTTCTGAATTTAATTTAGAAAGGTTCTGTCGGTTTTTTAATTTTCCATCAAAATAAGAAACTCCTTCTCTTCTTATTCCATTCTCTGAAAAAAAGGATTGATAGCCCCAGTTAAAATTATCCGATTCGTGTTCTTCTACATAATACTTATCTGGGTAGGCGGAAACTTGCGTATACGTAAATGCTTCAGATGACCATTTCCCATTCACTCGCTGTATGTAATTTGGAGCTAATTTTCCAACCCCTCTAACCCGATAGAGCACATATCCTTTTTCGTATACCAATGGAATTTCATAATAATTATCAGAAATTGTAACTCGAGTAGCATTGTTAATAAAATCAAAAGGTTTAGTTGATCCTATTGAATCATAGTCATCAATAAAAGTCCATTCTAAATCGTATTCTTCTGCTCCATTTACAACTGGCCATTCCAAAGCTAATGTTCTATCTATGGAGGCATCTACATCTATAGCACTATGATTAATTGTAGGTGCAATAGTATGATCAAAATCGTAATATCTTTCTACATCTATTTCTGTTTGTAAAATTAATCCCTTAGGTAGCGCTGTTAATGGGTTAGGGAGAAGCGGAATAGGTAATGCTGTTATTTTAACAGTCATTGAATGTACATCAGAAAGGTGATAAATGTTTTGATCTGTTGATAATGCTCCGGTAGCTGGATCGTAACTTAAATTAAGTTGAATGCCAGTTATTGTATTCGTAACTAAAGCTTTGTTAGTATAAGTAACATCAACCGTAGCAGTTAAATCAAACGCTAAATAAACAGTTTTATCAGTAGGATCTAACTTTAAAATTATTCGAGCATCAGAAGTTCCCTTAACATTAAAGCTCGTTTGCCAACCATTCGGATTCAATGCCATCATTGGGTATTTATCATCAACAACTGACACAGTTGAGTCTACTCCTAATTCGCATAGTTCAATTTTATTGGTAAAATGCTCCACTCCAGCAAATAATTTTGAAGTTGTAATGACAAGAATTGCTACTAATGCTAATAAATTTGTAGCTATTTTTTTATATTTATTAACGGTCGTCTTCATATTAATATCCAAGATTATTAATCAATTTGTAACTTTTGTATTTGGCTATAGGTTGTATTCGATTATCTGTGGAGGTAATAAATTGATTCAATGAAAATGTTGTTGCATCAAAATCGCAGTTAATTTTAGTACCTGTTAAAAGAATCTCTAATTTTGGAAGAGCTTGGTCTTTTGTGCTATTCTCTTTTGTCGAAACGACCTCTCGCAAATAGTAAACTATTTTCGTTACTTCGTAGTTTTCAGCGTTAAACCACAACTCTGATTTTAAATATTTTCCTGTGTTAAAGTAAAAAGTATAACATCCCTGTCCTCCTTTCTTTTTGTATTTAACCTCTTCACTTAACGCTTTGGTTGAAGCAAAATCAATAGCTAAACTTTTATTGAGCGCTGTTGTATCATTTTTATCTAACAATATAGTCTTTGAATTGTGATCTACCAATATTGATATACCTTTGTTTACAACGGTTTCAGTATTATGCTCATTCATATACAATTGATTAATTCCCTTCTTTAAAATCGATTTCGAAGTCTCTGTAGGTTTTTTATCTTTATAATTTTTATAATAATTAACCATTTTATAAAGCATTAGTTGATTAGCCTGTTGATATTTGAGTGAAATTTTATTCAAATCTTCATCTACATTTTGGGATAACGCAGTGTTCATATTCATCGATAGTAGCACCATCAATGACAAAAACTTCATATATTTTAAGTTACCTATAAACATTCTTATGGTGTTTTAACATTACTTTTTCGCATTTCTTTTATGGTAACAATTCCGTTTTCGGTCTCTCTCTTAATCCTAACCAAAGCACCTTCTTCATCATACTCAAAAAATGTTGCATAATTTCGATTGTCCAATTCTGCCATTAATCGTAAATATTCAGGATGGTACACTAAGGTTTTCATAGCAGCACTAAATGGATGCATTCGCAAATCATCAAAATAGATAGGGTTTGAACCATCAGCACCATTATGGTTGAGTGTAATCATAATAGAAGTGGTGGTATCAATTACATTGACCTCACCTTCAATTCGTTGCCATCCTTCTACAACTGGACCAGAGGGAACCATCGACACCGCGGAAATATTAGTTGATCCGAAAAATTGATCTACCACTATTTCAGCATCTGTAATTGTACTGCCAGGTACCCCAACATCTTGTTTCACCCATGCGCTTAATATGTATTTTCCTTCACCAGGGGAAAACTGCCGTTCACAATCACAAGGCTCTAATAAATAATTATCTCCAGGGGTATATTCTACTTCGTCACAGTTGGTAGGTATAGCTTTACCCATGTGGTGTGTTGTGTCTGTCGTTGTCAGTTCCAAACTTTTCTGACCGGTATGGGCTTCGTTTTCTACTATTAAACTATCTACGTTATTACTAAAATTAAAATGCCCAGGTAAGGCTGTAAAATTAGTGTCATTCATATAATCATAGTCCTCAAACCCATCAATTGCAACTTCCTCTTGTTTACCATTCATAACATATGCCGTAGGTATATTTCTTAAAGTAGGGCTATAACTATACAAAGAAGTGGTATGCCTATTTAAAATATCTTTAGCCTCAATTAAATAACCATCCTTACTGTAACGGGTCACTTCTACATTGTTTTTCCAATTTTCATAAGTTCCGTCTCCAGTAGGATAAGAAATGTCATTTATAGGCACTAATTTACCTGAAGAACTAAATCCCCAAAAAGGCTTAAAAGAAGTGTATGGACCATCCGTTCTAATATCAGAAGCCGATGATGTCGACTCTGACGTTCTACCTTGATTATATGAATAGGTAATATGGTGTCTCCATTTCCCTTTAATTCCAGTGGTATAAGGATTTACTTTAAGTCCTGGTGACTTTAATCCATAACTCTCATAGGCATTTGGAAATCCACTTATGTCCAAAGCAATTGGTTCGCAAATAGTTGTCCAATCATCAGATAATTCAACAGCCGAACTCCCAATTACATCGGTAAACGATAAAGTGTCTCCCAAAATTGGGTTGCTTAATGAAGTTACTGTTCCGATTGGTACGTTTTGTATGTTATGTCTTCCCGACTCTAAAATTGTTAACGTAATAGGATCTGCGGTAAATGGAATTAAAGTTCCTTCATCATTAATGCATGTAATGTTCTCCGAACCATTGGTGGTATCCACTTCAATTACCCAAGCTTCTTCCGTAATTATTGGTCCACTATCATAAGTCAACAATAACTTGTCTCCGACAGTAAAATAGTCTATCGAATCAGTAAGTACATCTATAATACCATCATGTGGAGATAAAGGAGAACTCATTGCAGTTAATGAAATTCCTGTATTCTTATATCCTTGTCCTAAATTATCATAATACCAATGTGCTGGGTATTGAAAAGTAAATATCGAATCGGTATATGCATTTTTAACACTTGAAAGTAATAAGTTTCCCGTTTCTCCATCATAAGCCAAATTTGTTAGCGTATTTTTAGTGCCTAAATTTTCTGTTTCTATTCTATCTATTAATCCATATTGATTAATTACTTTAGTAAAAACAGTGGTATAAAGTCTTTTAGAAGATCTTGATATGGAAGAAGATTCAATTTTACCCAATAAACCAAATAATGTAAAACCAGAGTAGGTCCTTCCTTCGGTTGATGATTCTGATAAATTTAGATCATACGTTTCGCGATAAGCATTGTACATGTCAATGTCCTTTCCGATTGTTAAGGTATCTTTTGTTCCATCACTATTAATTACAATTGCACTATTATTAAGCTGATAACTATTTCCATTTATTAAATCAGATTTATAATGAATGGTTGATTTACTAATACTCGCTCCACCCTCATTATAAACATCTATCCCTTTTTTTTGACCATGCATGTCATTTTTTATAATTACATACCCTTGTGATGCAAAGGAATGTTCAATTGAAGGCACCCCTATTAATATTTGTTCATCCGTTAGGGTAGTTTTAATTTTTGCAGGTGATTTAGTAGTTCTATCCACTAATGTTGGAAAATCTTTTGCCGTATAAAATTTAGCAATGGCATAACCCGTTGCATTATATGTTACTCCTGTTCGATCAATATTTTTTGTCTTTACTGAAGAGTAACCTACTAATGGAGCAGGAAAATGGCTTTCACCAAAGGGTGTTTCTTGATACAAATTGTCAGAAGGATAATTTTGATTCGCTTTCACAAAAGGAATAGGTGTTCTCCATGGGTTTTCGGCTCTTCCTGTAAAGGGTTCATAAGCTGCTACACCTGCACTAATTGTGTCTCCATTTTCGTTAATACTGTGGTACTCATAAGTCTTACCATAAACCTCATCTGCATCACCCCCCATAGTGCCCCAACTATCTTTTACCGTAACTTTTTGTACCCTAGCTCCTCCTCCTATTTTGCGTTGATTAGGGTTGACTAACCTAATCCAAGATTTACTCAAATTAATGTTATTGGCCATGATTCTTTTTTTATACAAGAGGTCATTAGTAGCATTGCCACTCATTACGGCAGCCAATGCCAACAAGTCTTGATTTGCATTCGTCACACTCCTATATGCTCTTGGCACACTTAATCTAAGTGCTTGCCACCCTGCTACTGCAATTGGATTAGTTTGTGAACCAGTATAACTGCCATTGTGCAAAGCAGGATTCAATTCAATGTACCCATAAGTAAAAGGAGCACTAACGCCTATTACCCCATAATCCAAAATCTTAGCATACCCTTCAACATATTCGTGAATACCCGAACCAGGACTTAGCTCCACCAAACTTTTAAAATAAAGATCATTGATCTCTTTAAAATAATTTTCAGCTAAATGTTCATTTGCTTCAGCCTTAGTCCCCGAAGAAATATCATCCTGTAATTCGAAATAAATAATATTATTACTATTAGCAGGAGAATTATACAAGACATTACTTGAACTATAAGTTGTTTTACTACTACCTACTCCAGCTATCTTAAACATTTGCATGGCCCGTTTATTTTGAACAAAGGAGTAATCATCTGCCTCATAATAAATATCAATAACAGCCCCTTCTGGATTTTTTATTTGAGATAACCTCCATGCTGCGGCATATTTATTGTTATTTTCTATCGCTGTTGGTGTCGTAGTTTGATCAACAAAAGGGTATTCTGAATTTAATAAAGATGTATTATTCGGCTTGTAATTTCCCCATCTATCTACACTATGTTGTGAAAAACTATAATTGACATCCTGAGTTCCGTCATGATCAAAATCGGCATAACTAAATTCATAATCACTCTTTGCGCCTTTTTCAGAATTTCCATAGGTAAAGTAAACTGATGTTAGCGTTAATTTCCCTCCATTTACAGTTGCATTACTTGGAATGTCAGGACATAAACTATAATCATATTTAAAATGAACTGTTTTTATAGGTACTGCATTGGCACCATTTTTTTGACGATCCTCTTTAGCATACAATTTTATTTTATCTAATTTTTTTAACCTCTTGTCATTTGAACCTGTACCGATCTTGCCATTTTCATCCTCCACACTTCTTCCATCGTCTCTATCAGACAAATAAAATTCAGCAATGTAGTTTTTAGATTCTATGGAATGAACATTCCAAATTTCCTTTTTACCGTAAGCATAAGAACCTTTTTCATCATCATCATAAGCTTGATGCCCTGCTAAATAATTAGCTTCATCTTCACCATAAGGCATTCGCCACTGATAATTGCTATGTATTTTACTGTAATTAAATTTGGTGTAATTACCATGATCATCTTCCGTCAATCCATTACGTGTTACATCTATATAATCATCATTTAATACTGTCGTTAGCATATACGCGGATGTGTACTTTGGAACTTCTGAACTGTTGTAATAGTCATTGTACCCATTAACATTTGTAACACTATTATTCCCTGCGCTGTATGTTACTAATTCCTCAACATCATCAACATTCGCATTATTAACTCCTTCATCTACGTTAAAGATAGTCTGCTCTTTATAGTTGTTATATACGGGTATACCATAAATATACTTTCCTCCTTGATCATTCTTGACTACAATTTCTGAGGTGTGATGAGTTGGATAAGTATTTCTTGCAGTAGTACTATTTACAGTAATATTTCCATTGGGATTAGTTATTTCATCATACAAGTCATAATCTTTAATTGAATCCTCTAAAAAATTCTCCGTTGGGTCTCCAGCCTTTTTTTCTACAAACAAATTGTTCCTATGTTCCCTTTTTTCTTTGAGGTTAACAGCACTTCTACCATCAGGTATATTAATTGTGGAATAGGTTCCATTTGAATTTTTCACGTCCAATGTTGCAGCAGTACCCACATACTCTCCCATCTGCATAAGGTTGGATGTAAAAGATGCAGGTAAGTAAGGTGAATAAGCAAAATTTACCCGAACTGGTTGATCTCCACCATACTTATCATAAAAAGCAGTATTATAACTCACTTTTTCTCCTATATTTTTAAAATAATAGGCTTCATATTCAGCTACAGAAAGGTTATCGGTAAATTCAAGGTTTTCAGGTGCATCATTGCCAGGGTTATTCCAAGTTCCTGTTCCTGAACGTAGATCAGTCCAATCTTCGGTATCTCCCTTGGTAACCCCACCTATATCTCTTCCCATCACAAAATGTGTTTCACCTGAGTTGGTACTTCTATTCCATAATCTGGGAGTTTGATAAGACCCTGCATCGTTTCTAAATGCCCTGTAATCAGCCAATGCCTCTTGTCCCCTTACATGGTATACATCATAAGTGGCATTTGTTACTGGTAAGTTAGGTGTGGTTTCAAAATAATTCCCATCATTTTCTCTATTCATATCATACAGACTTACTGTACTTACCTGAGAATCATAGGCCCAATTTGTTGAATTTAAAAATCCGTATGATGGTATCTCTTTTTTTCCTTTAACGTTTGTAAAAATTGTCGTCTTTTCTTTGTCAAATTTTGATTTAGAAAAAAAACCTATTGTCATCCCCTTTTCATCTTCCTCAAAGGTTGTTTGTCCAAAAGTATTTAATGACGCCTGAGGAGTATACGCTGGTGTTCCATTCGAAATAACTGATGACCCATTGCTATTGGAAAAATTCTGAGGAGCAAAAGCACTTGCAGCTGACGTAACTAAAGACGTTTTTGCTATAGCTGAAGCTGTACTTGTTCCGGAACCAACAGCTCCATAAGTTAATACTGTTAATATTACTTCCACAATATAAAATGAAATCCCTGTATTAAAAGATGAAGATGTTCCAGCCCCTCGCATGGTGTGTGTTAACCCAGCTCCCGAATTATATATATTGGTTGTAGAAGTATTTGTTGAGTTAGCATAACTTGGCCAAATTGGCCATTCCTTATCTGTTTCAACAGCGCTCTTACTAAATACATACCCCTTATGTGAATTATAAGATAGGGTTTCTGTACTACTTGTGGATGAAGTAAAAGTACTCGAAGATCTAATATCACTTTGATAAGCATTAAAACCTATACCGTTGTACGCGCTATTGTATATCCCAAACCCTTCTTTCCTAGAATTAACCCATGAAAGACCTGTGAGTGGAGGTGAAATACTAAATGATACTTTATCCCCTTTTTCTGAAGGGGTTGTCTTTTCTTCCGTTTTTAAATTAACTTGCTGGGTTATTTTGTCTCCTTTAAAATCATCAGGCAGGCCTCTCATTTCTCTATTAATAAAACCAGGACTACAGCTCCAACCTAAACCTACCCACGATGCATCACTATTCATTCCAACATTACCGTTGTATGATAAGCTTATTGGGTATCCTTCTATATCTAATAAAGGAATGCTATAGTTTAAATCTCCTGTAAATAAGTTGACCATATTTGATGTTCCAGCAGGAACAAATGAACTATTCTCTGCCTGTCCATCTCCTTCAGTATTTGCATAAATTATTGTTGGAAAACATAGTTGAAATAGCATTGAAAATGCTACTACAATGGAGGTTATTTTAATGTATCTTTTTGGTTCTTTATTGTAACTCATCTCTTATTGTATAATTTCTAATTAATTATAAACTTTAAATTTCAGTACCTTCTTCTCATTCTTATCATTGAAGACTTCTAGAGTATAGTAGTTATTTATAGATAATGATAATGAGACCACATTGAGGTCAAATTTGTTTGCACCAATACTATTTGATAAGAGTGGGGAGCCTGCAACCAAAGCTGTTCCAGCTAAATCGACACCACCAACTAAATTGTGGTTTTTATCATAAATGTTGTAGGCTAGTTTTTTATATATAGATACTTCATACTCTTCTGTATATTGTAAATGCAACTCCTTGTTATACATATTATAATACCCTCCATCTAATTTTTGTTTTAATTTAACATACGAGGAAACAAAAGTTTTAAAAAAGGTTTTATTCAGGGTTATGATATATACGGCACCTCTATCAGTGCCACCATCATCATCTAATATACAACCTACAGCAAATTCCATTAAGCCATCATTATTTAAATCTCCAATTTGAGCAACTGAAGCTCCAAACAAATCAGAATTGGCTAAATCACCCGAAAAACCTCCTTGAGTAAAGCTTATTTTTTCATAAGTATTAACGGAGCCATCTGTTTTTAAATTTAACATCCAGATAGCACCCCGATCTGTACCACCATCATCATCATTTCTGGCGGTAACCAACAAATTGAGATAGCCATCTCCATCTATATCTCCAATGTTTTGAGTAGCAATTCCAAATAGATCAGCAGATTCTAATACACCATCAAAATTTCCAGAGAGTAACGATATTTTATTTTCAGAGGACACAGCTCCATTAGAATCCAAAAATAAAATCCATACAGCCCCCGAGTTAGAGATGCTGTCATCATCATAATATGCACCAACTGCAATATCAGTAACCCCATCATTATTTAAATCTCCAAGGCTTTCTACACCCCATCCAAATCGATCATCATAATCTAAAGGGCCAGTAAACCCACCTGATGTCGCACTAATTTTAGCATAACTTTGTACAGTGCCATCATCATCCATAAATAATATCCATACTGCTCCTCGTTTTGAACCTCCATCGGTATCTGCCCATGCTCCCACAGCCAAGTCGATAATCCCATCCCCATCTAAATCCCCTATGTTCGCAATAGAAGTTCCAAACCCTGAATAAGTTGCTAATGTTCCCAAAAAACCACCTTGGGTGTCACTTATTTCTTGTACTTGTTTTACTGTTCCATCTGTATTCAAAAACAGGATATAAACAGATCCTTTATCCGTTCCTCCATCATTACCTAAATAAGAACCTACTGCTAAATCTGTAACCCCATCTCCATCCAAATCACCTATATTTTCAATTGCATTACCAAAAACATCAGTGCTTGCCAAAATGTTTCCGAGCCCTCCGTCTAAATTTGAAATTTTTTGATGGTCATTAACTGTACCATCAGTATTCATAAATAGTATCCATATGGCTCCTGCATTGGGCTGTCCATCGTCATCTAAATAAGATGATGTTGCAAAATCCTCTACACCATCACCATTAAGATCACCAATTCCTTCTACAGCCATACCAAACCAATCGCTGTTGTCTAATATTCCATCAAAGGCTCCCTGAGTATCACTAATTTTCACATCATTATAAACCAGTGGTTCTTCTGTTGCCGTTCCATTTAGGGTCATCATATAATAAGCACCTTTATCCGTACCCCCATCATCATCCGACCTTGATCCAACAACAAAATCAACTATACCGTCATTATTAATATCACCTAATCTTGCAATAGATGCTCCAAAGCGATCACTGTTACCCAGTTGACCTGTAAAAAAAGCCGAGGTATCACTTATTTTTTGATAGCTTCCTACTTCTGCATTTGAATCTAAGTTGATTAGATAAAATGCTCCTCTATTTGTTCCTCCATCATCATCTAAATCCGCTCCAACCAATAGGTCATTGAGGCCATCTCCATCTATATCTCCCAAAGGTTGCGTAGAGATTCCAAACAAATCAGCATTAGCTAATGCCGTAGATGGAAAATTTCCTACAGTAGAAGATATTTTTGAGTAGTCCTGCACAGTACCATCAGTATCCAAAAACAATATCCATACTGCCCCCTTATTTGTTCCTCCATCGTCATCATAAAAAGCGCCTAATGAAACATCTACAATTCCATCAAAATTTACATCTCCAACATTTGAAACTCCATAACCAAAGCGATCATCGTTATTTAATGTCCCAAGAAAACCTCCAGATAAATCGCTAATTTTTTGTTCACTTTTAACAGTACCGTCTGTATTTAACAACAACACCCACACTGCTCCTCTTCTTAGTCCACCATCATTATCATGAGGAGCTCCAACAACGATATCTTCTACCCCGTCTCCATCTAAATCTCCTACTCCATCCACATCCATTCCAAAATAATAGGTGTTTGCTGACCCTGTAAATCCACCTGTAGTATGGCTTATTTTTTGATAAGATTTTACTGTCCCATCCGTATTCATAAATAGAATATATACAGCTCCTTTATCGGTTGCTCCATCATCATCAGCATATGCTCCCACAGCTAAATCTATCACTCCGTCATTATCTAAATCCCCTATATTTGCAATAGAAGCTCCAAATACATCTGTATTTCCTAACTCTACACCAAATCCATTTGTATTGTGTGCAATTTTCTTGTAAGACTTTACATCACCGTCCAAATTCAGAAATAGTATCCAAACAGCTCCAGCATTTGTATAGCCGTCATCATCAAACACTGCTCCAACGGCAACATCTTCTATTCCATCTCCATCTAAATCTCCGATCCCTTCAGTAGCAAATCCGAAATAATCCGTATTGGTTAATAACCCTGTTGGAAATCCACCATTTCCTTCACTAACTTTATAATAGCTCTTGAGCCCAGTTGTTTGCGCATAAAAATTACTACTAAATAGAAGCGCAGTAATTACTACATAAATAAATCTTTTCATAAATAATGAAATTTTATAGCGTGATTTACATCACTCCATCGTTAAAAAAGAAAAAAGAATATGCCGCTACTCTTTTTTTATTAACGGCCGAGTTATTTGAATTAATAGATCCTTTAGAATTCCCATCTCCACCTTTGATAGAAGTTTCATTTGGAATTTCTCCTATCTTCATTTTGTTTATATCAAAAACTTCTCCGGTTGAAATATTAATACTTCCCAATAAATCATCGTTTGCGTCTTTAAATTCGTTTCCTTGTATTTTACCAATTACATCACCATTGGCATCTTGAATTTCTCCGTTTGGCATAAATTGTCCTAACTGATCATTATTACCATCTGTAATTATTCCTAACGAGTCTATTGTTACGTTTACATTCCCATGCGCATCTAATATTTCCTGCCCGTAACTATTTACAGATGCAAAAAATACCATCATCAATGCTATTTTTTTAATTATCTTCATTTCTAAAATCTATTTTGGTTTTCTATTCAAACCTATTCACTGAAAAGAAAAAAATCAAGAAACCGTTCATTTTTTGTATTAACGGTATCGTTTTTCTTATCAACGGTCTATTTAGAATAATTCTAATTAATTGATGGTAAGTAATTTAGGTGTTTTTACGTATTCCAGATTCCGTATTTTTACGTAATTTAAAATACAAAATTGAATATATTTTGACACAAAAAACTATAAGAATGAGCAACATTGAAATTAACATTCCAGCCTTAAAAATCATTTGCATTAAATTGGATGAAGTTCTTCAAAAATTAGATCAACAAATCAATAACCCAGAACACATCATCTTAGACAACGAGGACATGATGAAATATCTGAAAATTTCTAAAACAAAAGCCGCTACAATCCGAAATGAAGGCAAAATTTCATTTTCCAAACAATCCCAAACTGGAAAAATTTGGTATAAACTTAGTGATATATTAGATTACGTTGATTCTTATCGAATGGAAAAATTTGATTACAGAAAGTAAAAAAGAAATCATACAACCTTCTACTCATAATATTAGAGCTTGTTCCTCTTGAACCTGAATTGAGAAACGAACTCATATTGTGCCTCGTAGAAGACTATATCCAAATTGGGTAATTAAAAGGGGAATACTCTTTCGTACTCAGAAAGTGAAATGATTTCTTCAATCCCCTCTCCTATTAACTTATAACGATTCTGAATAATTTGGAGTAACAAAATGGTAACATTTAATAATTATGTAAATTAGCAGTATTGCGAAATAAAGATATGTCTTTATCCCTTCGTTTGGCTTAATAAAAATTAATGAAAAGAAAGCTTTCTACATTTACCTTGCTAATCATTTTTCTTTTTTTAGAATCTTGTTCAATATTAGGTATACATTTTTCCGTTCATAACCCAAAACATGAAGGGAAAACTCCAAAATTTACAAATGAAAGAATTTTATTAGGTGAATTGACATCATACAGAACTTGCTTTGATGTAAATTATTATGACCTGTCAATAAATATTAATCCTGAAGAAAAGTCATTAAATGGAATTGTTCAAATTCATGCTAAGGCACTTGAGGAGTTTGATACTATTCAAATTGATCTGCACGAAAATTTTGAGATAACCCAATTAGTTGAAATGAAGAGTAATCTCCCTTTAAATTATGAAAGGCGAGAAAGAGCAATTTTTATCCAGCTATCAAAAAGGAAAAATGAAAATTTCAAATTAAAAATTAGCTATAATGGAAAACCAATTATTGCTAAAAAACCTCCATGGAAAGGTGGATTTGTTTGGAAAAAAGATAAAGAAGGAAATCATTGGGACGGTGTTGCTTGCGAATCAATAGGAGCTAGTATATGGTGGCCATTAAAAGACCATACATCTGATGAGCCTGATAGTATGCGTTTACACTATACTGTTCCTAAAGGCTTAATAGCGGTTGGAAATGGGCAGTTTGAAGGAAAAACAGATTTACAAGAAAAAGCGACCTTTAATTGGTTTATTTCTTATCCTATAAACACTTATAATGTATCTCTTTATGTTGGTAAATTCAAAAAGATAGATGATAAATATGTTGGTATAAATGGAAAATCACTATCAATTTCTCACTATGTATTAGATAAGAATTATGAAAAAGCAAAACTTCACTTTAAACAACTTCATAGTCAATTAGCTCTATTTGAAAAACGATTTGGTGAATATCCATGGTACAATGATGGGTTCAAATTGGTAGAATCACCTTATGCCGGAATGGAACACCAAACGGCTATTGCATATGGCAATGGATATAAGAATGATGCTGATTCTGTAACTGATTATATTATTCTTCATGAAACAGCACATGAATGGTGGGGAAATAGCGTTACAGCAAAAGATTTAGCTCATGTATGGCTACAAGAAGGTTTTGCAACTTATTCGGAAGCTCTTTTTTTTGAGGAAAAAGATGGGTTTAAGGCCTATAAAAAACAACTATACTTCTATAGACTCTTCATTAAAAACAAATACCCTATTGTCGTTGAGGAAGGAAGAAGATGGTTTCATTTTAAACAAAACGGTGACGTTTATGCCAAAGGAGCATGGATTCTTCATTCTTTAAGAGTACAAATTAATAATGATCTCGTTTTCTTTGATATTATTAAAACATTTGCGAATAGAAATAAGCATAAAATTGTTGAGTCTAAAGACTTTATTGAAATTGTGAATGAAAAAACTAAAAGTGATTATAATTGGTTCTTTAATCATTATTTATATAACAATGAATCCCCTTCGTTGTCCTACACTGTATCTATAGATGGAGTGTTATTTTACAAATGGTCAAATACAAATTCAGAATTCACTAAATTGAAACTGAAATTAAAATCTGGAAACAAAGCAATAATAATTACTCCAACAAGTGAAATTCAAACCCTATCACTTCCAAAAACCAAATATGGTGGTTGGAACTACCTATTCTTAGAAGATGTGCTGTTTGCTTTAGAAAAAGATAAATCGCTAATTACACAATATAATAAACTGAAAAAAAACTAAGCTCAATAATCTTTATATAATAGTGATATCTGATTACCCTATATTTGGTTTAAAAGAAACGAAAACATAGAGTTCTAGTTTGGATACCAAATGTAAAGTGATTTCAAAAAGCCCTACTCCTATTCTGTTTTAGAAAAAATGCGGAAACTGGAGTAACAAAAGAGTAACACTTTTCAGAAAGTATTGGAAAGCAAAAGAAACGGGTAGCAACTATTGTTTCAGAATTTGTTTTACGAATACTTCTTCATCTACAATCAATTGTAAATAATAGACTCCATCACTATAGTTAGCAATATCTATTTCCACATTTTGCTTACTAATAGGAATGATCTCTTCTATTATCAATTTAGAAGTTGCATCCAATACATTTACTTTTATGTCTTTTTTAAATCCTACAGGTTTTTCTATTGTAAATTTCCCAGTATTAGGATTTGGATAAACGGAAATAGCAATATCTTCCCCTTGTTCAGTAATACCAACACATATATATAGTTGGATTACAGTTGAATCACTGTTAGAACAAGTATTAGAGTC
>JAJCYO010000084.1 GCA_029262875.1 Flavobacteriales bacterium | reverse complement strand
CAATCGATAAAAAAATTCAATTCCTCTTTTTAGGAAGACAAACTACGGCATTTAAAAACCGAATAAACAAAAAACAATTAAAGAATGTTGTATTAGTCGATAACGTTCCTCATACAGAGCTAAAACAGATATACCCTTTTATTAATTTAGGAGTCATTTTATATAAGGCTACGAGCTTAAATACAGAATTTTGTGCTCCAAACAAATTATATGAACTTTGGTCTAATGGTATACCAGTAATTGGACATCATCTACAAGGACTTATTCCTATATTTGATGTTGAATTAAAAGGTCTATTAACAGATTTTGAAGACCCAGAAGCTATCGTTAATTCCATTAAGAAATTTACTAAATTATCAAACAATAAAGAAGAATTAATACAGGAGTTTAAGAGAAAAATGGATATCTCAACCCACCTATCGATATTGAAGAAAAGAATGGAGGAAATAATTTAACCTAACTTTTACATGGAAAAAAAAATACTTTTTATAATAGGAACTAGACCAGAACTAATTAAATTATTTCCACTAATTAACCAATTAAGAGTTAATGGGTATAGTAATTACAAAGTCGTTTCTACAGGTCAACATAAAGATTTACTTGAATCTTATTGGAGGGTATTTAATATTCAACCAGACTATCAACTCGATATTATAAAAGCAGATCAAAATCTCACTCAACTTACAGCACGTGCCATCATTGCTATAGATAGTTTAATTGGTAAAATTAAAGACTCATTTAGTCCAGATGTAATCATTTCTCAAGGAGACACAACCACTGTTATGGCTTCATCCATGGTCTCTTTTTATCATAACATACCTTTTGCACATATTGAGGCTGGATTGCGAAGCTTCAATCTTCAACACCCTTTTCCTGAAGAATTCAATAGAAAGGTGGCTTCAATTTCCACTAAATACCATTTTGCTCCAACTGAAATATCGAAGGACAATTTATTGATGGAAAATGTTCCAATGGAAAATATTCATGTTGTAGGTAATACTGTAATTGACACTTTAAATTATTTCATATCATCAAACACTATAGATAATTACGTCTTTTCAAACAAACAACTAAAAACTAACCTCACTCTTGAAACAAATAATCTGGTATTGATTACTTGCCATAGAAGGGAGAACCATAAAGATTTAAATCAATTGATTGAAGCCATCAATGAATTAAGTCAGAAGAATCCTGATTTAGTTTTTATTTGGCCCGTTCATCCTAACCCTAATGTAAAAGTAGCAGTAAAGAGTTCTTCATTGTTGAAAAAAAATAATATCATAATTACAGAACCGCTCGAATACTTAGACCTATTAAAAGTATTAAAACATGCTAAAATTGCAATAAGTGATTCTGGTGGCATTCAGGAAGAGGCCCCTTCTTTTAAGGTTCCTGTACTTATCCTTCGTGAAACTACAGAGAGACCTGAAGCCGTTAATATAGGAGTATCTATGCTCATTGGAATGGATAAAGAAAAAATCATTACTAATTTTAATACCTTTAGACCCAAGTTCCCTAATGATTTCACAAACCCTTATGGTAATGGGAAGGCAGCTGAAAGTATTGTGAATATAATATGTTGATGAAATAAAAACAGTTAATAGAGTCTTGTTGTTAAATAAACAACTCCGCTTATTATTGAATTGAAATAGATAATTGTCCATTGAAAAACCAATAGAATCAAACCATTTAAAGAATGAAGTGAACGCGCTCTTTTTAGAGGAAAAGAACTTCATTGCTGGTATTCCTCATAAAGCATACCTGAAGTCTCAATTTCGATATTTTTTTAATCTCCTACAAAACATTTATTTTAATGGAAATGACATCACTCCGTTAAATAAACTATGTTATCCTTTTTCCATTTCTCAACACCCAACGGTTACAAAATTAATTTCTCAAATTGAAAAAATAAGGCAATTAGATACCCCTAATTATCAAAGACAAACCTCTCTCGAAGATTTCTTAATTAATAATCATAGTTTTCTGACCAGTTTAGAGAACAACATTGGTTCAATTGAATCTAAAACAATAAAGAATAATTTGAATACTGAATTATATAAGTCCACTGACAAAAAGTATTTTCAACACCTCATTATTTTAATTGATAAAATTAAAAACTTAAAAAATGATTGTCTCGATAGTGTAATTTTATCTAATAGTATGGTAACAATGGATTACTGCAAAGGCTATAGTGATTTAGACATTCTTCTTATAATTAATAAAAAAGCCTTTAAATCTAAATCTACACTAAGAAAGTGTCGTGCAAAAATCATAAAAGTAAGTAAACATCTTTATCTTCATGACCCTACTCAACACCATGGTTTCTTTATTTTCAATTCAAATGAATTAATGATGTACACAGAGGCTACCTATCCTACTCTACTACATAACTATTCTTCGCTTATTTCTGGCTCTAATAAAATAAATTATAAATTTATAGACGATTCTTTTGAGAAGAAAGTTTTTCTTTATCGAAGCATCATGAAATTAATATCGTTTATAGATACCCCTAATAATAGTTTCGATATCTTTAAGTTAAAAGACTTTGTATCACAAGTAACACTGTTTCCTGTTTTGTTTATTCAAGCCAAAGAAGACTATATATATAAAAGAGACGCATTTAAAAATTTAAACAAGTACTTTAAATCTATTGAAGCTTTTAAAATTGCAGAAGAAATAAGGCAAAACTTTCCTTACAAGAGAGTTCGTTTTTGGCCTAACTTTATTCATCCAACTGTTCTTCCTCTTTTTCATAAGAAAAGACATTCTACCGAACTATTATTAAAAATTGAACCACTAAAGAAAGAAGTTTTAGTTCTAATTTCTGAATGCTTAATAAACCTTTCTAAATGAACGAAAAACTTTCCTTTTACAATTCACCCAAATCTCCTTCTATCCATGACTATGATAACTGTGTTATCGATTCCGTTAAGTACTTAATCAAAAAGTACCCAAATGCAAGCATTTTTAAAATAGGTGGTGAAAATATAAAAAAAGGAATTAGTGATGTGGACTTATTAATCCTATCTTATACGAACATTGACGGGAATCATCTTTATTTAAGAAATTTTTCCAGTAATTATATAAAAAAAGGGATTTTATTACATGAATTTTTTGCCGTTGATGTTGATACCTATATTAACCTAAATAAAATTACCAGCTATAATCTTCAACCATTAGTTTATAGTAAAGTTTATGCTCTCCCGAAATTAAAAAAATCGAGTCCATTATTTGATTTCTATAAACTCTCTTATTACTTAGTAATTAATTATCCTATGAATTTTTATGCTTGGGAAAAGGATAATAAAATAAACATCAGAAGGTCTTTAACAAAACTCAAGAAACTCACCAATTTCGAAAATTTATTTAAAAACGTATTCGATGAAAAAATCAACTTTTTACCTCAATCATTCGTTATACAATTAAATGACACATTTGAAAACTATTCTGTGCTAAATAAACGAGAAATCGAGAATCAGGTTATTGATTTGCTTTATCAAGCACAAGAAATAACTAATGATATTTTTAATGCTTACGAGGAGTATTCTCTTAAATTTATTAGTATTAAAAATGAACATCATTTAAAAATTAATGGATATCATATCAATTTTAGTGATAACTGGAGACAAGACCTTTTTAGAGATAACACTTATTTTGCACCGAAAAACTTAGCTATTTTCAACAGTATTTTTAATCAGATAGATCCAAAATTTAAAACTAACATAGAATATTCGAAAATAGAAACAGAAATTACCGAATTTAATGAAGTTGGACAAATCCTTAATAACTACCTATCTTTTTGTGATAATTCTAATCTTAATCAATTAATTGTTGATATTAATTTTGAAGTTGGTGGTTATAACTCTCTTAAGTATAGAATATTCCAGTTATTAAGAAACCTTAAAAGACGTATAAATATTAAAAGATGATGAAAGTATTACTCATAGGCCAAAATATGGCAATATATAATCCTACTTCATTGACTGAAAGTTTTTATAGAAGTTTTACCAATAACAATGTTAGCTGTGATAGATATGATTTATCGTATTATATCAAAAATAAGTACTTTAATTATGTTGTTAAAAAAATACCTCCTTTGCGAGCTTTAATTATGAATGAACCCAACGATAGACTTATTAAATTTCTAAACCTTAATCATTACACCCATTTATTCATTGTTAAAGGGACATTTCTATTACCCGATACTTTAGTGAAAGTTAAAGAAACGCATCCAACCTTAAAAATATGTTGCTTCAACCCTGACAACCCTTTTATTTCAGAATCATGGGGAGGAAGTAATCATTCTAATATTAGAGATGCTATCCCTTATTATGATCATTATTTTATATGGTCAAAACAACTAATGAATAAAATCAAAGAGACTGGTGATGTACAAACGCACTACCTTTCCTTCGCTGTTGATAGTAAACTTATTAAAAAATTTGATAAGACATCATTTAAATATGACTTATCCTTTATAGGTAATTCTGATGTTGAAAGAAGAAAATGGATTAGTAGAAGTGCTGATTTAATCGACAAATATTCGACAATTGATCACATAGATATCTTTGGCCTATATTGGAAACAACATAATAACATATCTCTAAATGGAGGGAAATTTGGAGATAACTATTTTAGAGTTTTTTCAGAGAGTAAGATCAACATCAATATTTTAAGGAGCCAAAACAAAAATGAAACGAACATGCGTACATTTGAAATTCCTGCAACAGGCAATTTTATGCTTCATGAAGAAAGTGAAGGTGCTAAAAATTTCTTTGAAGCAGACGTTGATGCCGTTTATTTCAATTCTCCTGAAGAATTACTGGATAAAGCTCAGTACTACTTAAAAAATGAAGCTTTAAGATTCAAAATTGCTCAATCAGGATATGAAAAATCATTAAGGTCGGGTTACACCTATGATGATAAACTTAAACAAGTTATTAAAACAATAAGCAAGTAAATCCTGTGATTAGAAAAAAACTTAATTATAATCAGATTATAATAATTGGAAGCATCATGCTATCCATTCTTGTATATATATTCAGCTCATTTGGAATATTTATTTCTTTAGGGATAGGTTACTTTGTAGCTTTATTTTTTAGAATGATCAATAATATGGGTACAGGACTTCCAATGAGAGAGAGAGTTAATGTCAGTGTTACTCTTAATTCAAGTTTTTATTAGCCCTTTATTCGCCTATCGATACTTTAACAATGAAGCACACTTCATTATGCATATACCAGAGTATATGTATATGTCATTTGCAATACCGGCTTCAATATTCTTTACGATAGGCCTATTCATTCCTTTATCTAAACAAAAGGTAAACTCTTCTACCTTTGATGCTATAAATACTAATACAGACATCATCATTAAAATCAGTTTAATCTTCATAATTGCTGGAATTGTTTCCACCTATTTAACGCCTTATGTACCTCCTTCATTAGCCTTTATTCTCTATTTGGTTAAATTGCTGAAGTTTATTGGAGCTTTTTTATTGCTTTTTAGTAGTTTCAAATATAAATACCTATGGATTACAGGTGTTTATATTTTGTTTTCTTATGAAATAATATCTGGTGGTGTTTTTTATGATCTATTTGTTTGGGGGTTTTTTCTTTTTATGCTTATTGAAAATAAAATAAAATCATCATTCCAAAGAAAATTAGTCATTATAATCTGTGGCTTTTTAATAATTTATTTTATTCAATCTATAAAAGGACAGTACCGGGAATTGGCATGGAGTGGTACAAACGAAAAATCAAACACTGAAATATTTTTTGATGTTGCTGTTAATGAGAAGAAAGAATCGCACTATTTAAAGGATGAAAGTAGTTTCAATAGATTTATTTCTCGTCTAAATAATGGTTGGATTCTATCTAAAGTAATGGAACATACTCCAGCCAAACAACCTTATACAGAAGGAGAAACTTTAAAAAATGATTTAGTCTCTGTTCTGCTACCTCGCTTTTTATTTCCCGATAAAGCAATCACAGGAGGAAAGGAAAATCAACGAAAATTTAAAAAATTTACTGGAAGAAGGTTAATAGGCTCCACAACAATGAGAATTGGAGCCCTATCTGATGCCTATATTAATTTTGGACCAATAGGTGGTATAATCATTATGTTTTTGCTCGGCTTTCTATTCAATTTAATTCTCTTTTTCATTGTTAAAATTAACAAGACCATTACTTCTTTTATTTTATGGACGCCTTTTATCTTTTCTTATGCAATTAGGATGAGTGATATTCAAGTGATTCTTAATTATACTGTTAAATCAATTATATTTGTTTTTATAATCCATTTCATCTTTTTTAGAAATAATAAGAAATCTGTGACTAAATTGTGATTGCATTAATATTTAGAAAAAATAGACCTGAGTTTAATAGTATAGAAAATGTTTTTAATACATTAATTCCCTTTTTAAATTCTTATATAGCTAAACATGAACTCCCGTTCTTTAGTTTAGGAATAGTAAATAGAATCAAAAACATACTCTTTGTTCGTAACCTAAACAAGAGGTTTATTCATATTACTGGATATGATAATTATTTAATTATAGGCTTACTGAAAACAAAAGCAATTCTCACAATCCATGATATTGAAATTTTACAAAGAAATAAAGGCTTAAAACTTTACCTACTCAGAAAAATATGGTTCGACTGGCCAATATCAAGAGCAAAAGTAATTACTACAATTTCAGAGTTCTCAAAAAGAGAAATCTTAACTTTAAATAATTATAAAACTCCTATTAAAGTAATCCACAACCCCTTAACACTACCTTTAAGTTTTCATCAAAAATCATTTAACACTACTTCTCCAAGTATACTTCATTTAGGGATAAAAGCAAACAAAAATTTAAGCAATTTAATAATCGCTTTAAAAGGAATAAATTGTAGATTAATTATTATCGGAAAACCGAATGCTTCATTAAAGCAGAAATTAGTAGAAAATAAAATTGATTTTTCTTTTAAATCAAATTTAACCAATAAGGAAATGGTTGATGAGTATAGAAATTGTGATTTTCTATCTTTTATATCATTATATGAAGGTTTTGGATTGCCAATTATTGAAGCACAAGCAATTGGCCGTCCAGTTATAACATCTAATTGTGCATCAATGCCAGAGGTAGCAGGGAAAGGTGCCATATTAGTTAATCCTCATTCAGTTGATGAAATTAGGGAAGGAATATTAAAAATCATCAATAATGTAACACTTCGCGAAAACTTAATAAAAGAAGGATTAGAAAATATAAAGCGTTTTGAGCCAAAAAAAATAGCTCAGCAATATATTGACTTATATAAAGAAGTATTAGATGGACGCTAAAAAAATATTAATTTTTATAGATTGGTATAAACCTGGTTATAAAGCTGGAGGTCCAATTCGCTCCATCAGTAACATGGTTGACTATTTATATGATTATGCAGATCTCTATATTGTAACCAGAAACACTGATTACCTTGATACTAAACCTTACCCATCAATAAATCCCGATAAATGGAATGCAGTTGATAATGCGTCAGTTTACTACTTTTCTGAAGCTAATATTAGCTATAAAAACATAAAGGGTTTAATCAAAGAAATTCAACCAGATTCTATTTATTGCAATAGCTTATATTCCTTGTACTTTACAATTATCCCATTATATATCTCCAGAAAAAGAGTTTCCCATAGAGTTTTAGCAACTAGAGGAATGCTTTCACCTGGAGCATTAGCGGTTAAAAGTTTAAAGAAAAAAATCTTTCTTTTTTGTTCTAAATTCATGGGAATTTTTAACAATATAGTTTTTCATGCCACCAGTGCAGATGAAGAAAATGACATAAATCAAAACTTCAATTTCCCACCGAAAGTTTCTATTTTACAAAACCTTCCTCATAAAAAAATGATGCCTTATGAAAAAAAAGAAAAGGAAATTGGGCATCTAAACTTAGTTTATGTAGGCAGAATTGCTCCTGAAAAAAACACGCTTTATGCATTAAAAACATTGGTTAAAAGTAAAGAGAAAATACGATTTGATATTTATGGCCCGATTTATAATCAATCATATTGGAATGAATGTAAAATAATAATTAGCAAATTACCGAATAATGTCATAGCGGCATATAAAGGAGTTTTACCACATGAGTTATTAAATACAACATTAAAAAAATATCATGCCTTATTATTGCCTTCCACAGGAGAGAATTTTGGGCATATTATTATTGAATCTATGAAAAACTCATGTATCCCTATTATCTCGAATAAAACTCCATGGAAAGACTTAGAATCTAAACAAGTTGGATTCGATATTAATTTAAACAATCTTGATGAGTTTACAACCAAAATAGATGCTATTGCGTTAATGAATCAGTCCGAGTTTAATGATATAAATAACAAAACTTATCAATATGGTCAAAAACTAAGCGATAATAAAAATCTAATTGAAAAATATATTCGTCTCTTTCAACTATAAAAAAGAACTGAGTTCATTACATTTACATTCAGCGAGAAATGGAAGTAAAGTTATCTTCATATAATAATTCTTGGTACAATCCTGGTAAAAATAGGTTAGTTCGAATGGCATGGTATTGTGTAAATGCAACATTAATTAACACCTATCATTTACCCAGTTCATCCTTTAAAAAGTTCTGGCTAAGATTATTTGGTGCAAAAATTGGTAAAGGTGTTGTTATAAAGCCTAAAGTCAACATTAAGTATCCATGGAAATTAGCTATTGGTGATTATACCTGGATAGGCGAAAAAGTTTGGATTGATAACTTGGAGCAAGTTGCCATTGGAAAAAATTGCTGTCTTTCTCAAGAAGCTATGATACTATGTGGCAATCACAATTTTAAAAAATCTTCTTTTGATTTAATTGCCAAACCAGTTACATTAAAAGACGGTGCATGGTTAGGAGCAAAGTCAGTTGCATGCCCAGGAGTAACGATAGAAAAAAATGCTATACTATCAGTTGGCTCAATTGCTACTACTGACCTCCAAGAAAATTCCATTTACCAAGGTAACCCAGCGATAAAAATAAAAGAGAGAAAGATAGAAGCTTAATTATGGAAAAAGTGGTAGTTTCTATAGTAACTGTTTGCTATAATAGTGAAATAACTATTGAAGATACCATTCTCTCTGTAATTAACCAGAGTTATGTTAATATAGAGTATATCATTGTTGACGGATTATCTACTGACAACACCTTAGAGATTGTAAACAAATACCAAGGTAAGGTCTCGAAAATTATTTCAGAGAAGGATGATGGTCTATATCATGCAATTAATAAAGGCATTGAAATGGCTTCGGGTGAAATAGTGGCTATCTTAAATTCAGATGATATTTACCAAGACAATAAAGTTATAGAAGATGTTGTCAGTTTATTTGAGAAAGATAAGGTAGAAACCTGTTATGCAGACTTAGTTTATGTTGATCGTATAGATACTTCCAAAACTATTAGGTACTGGAAATCTGGTGAATACATGGATGGACTATTCTTTAAAGGCTGGATGCCACCTCACCCTACTTTCTTTGTTAAAAAAAAAGTCTATGATAAATATGGCATGTTCAATTTAGAGTTTAAATCAGCCTCTGACTACGAAATCATGCTCCGATTCATTCATAAAAACAAAGTAAAGATTGGTTATCTCCCTCGCGTAATAGTAAGAATGAGGGTAGGAGGAGTAAGTAATATGAGTATCGCAAATAGGATAAAGGCAAACAGAGAAGATAAAAAAGCATGGAAAATAAATGGACTTACTCCAAAACCTTTCACGCTCCTATTTAAACCACTTTCAAAACTTACCCAATTCTTAAAAAAAGAATCTTGATAATTTCTTACTGAAATTTTGCCGTACTTACCTCTTCCTTTTTTCCAATAATTAGACCTAAATACAGTTCATGTGTTCCCGAAGAATAATCTTTAATATCTGTCATAGTAAAATCATAAGAATACCCAAATTGAAGTTTTTTATATGCTAATCCTAACATCGCTACAACAGATTCTTCATGTCTATAAGATAATCCTAACCAATATTTTTTCTGATAAATTCCTTTAACATTTACATCAAATTGCATTGGCGCTCCTGATACTATCTTAGTTAACAACCCAGGCGCTACATCAAAATCATCACTCACATCAAAAATTACCTCACCATGAACGAAGTAGTGCCTTACTAATGTATTCTGATTATCGTTGGTAACGTTATCATAAAGATTATTTTGAAATATTTGAGGAACTGATACCCCAACTTTATAATTTTCGTTATAATATAGGATTCCAAAACTAGCATCTGGTGACACAGCAGTTTGCTGAATATTATTTAATGCCATATCGTCTGGTTCATCAAATTTCAATTTAGACCTGGATATAGAATGACTAAAAAGCATTCCTCCTAATCCAAAAGATAAATTAGACTCATCTCCTACTTTTAAATGATAAGAATAAGAGAATTGTATCCCCTGTTCGCTAATAGGCCCTGAGACATCTTTAAACACATAACCACCTACTCCTATTTTATCACCTAATTTGGAATGGGCACTAAAAAATTGAGTCTTAGGTGCTCCTTCCAAACCAGCCCATTGAGAACGCACTGATAGCGCAATTGGCATATAATTTAAACTACCACCAACAGCTGGGTTAATTAAATAGTCGTTAAACATATATTGACTTGTAAATGGTAATTGTTGAGCACTTACTCCGATTACCATAAACGCTAATGATATTGTTATTAATAATTTTTTCATAATATCTACCTTTTACCTAATGATGTTAACTGTTCCATTAATAGGTTCCTGTCCATCACCTAAATCAATGATGTAATAATAGGTTGCCGAAGGAGATTCGGTTCCATTATAGGTTCCATCCCATGGCTCTGTATAACCTGTTGCATTATACATTTCACCACCCCATCTGTTAAAAATAGTAATGGTTGCATTCGGGAATTGTTCAATTCCTCTTAATACCCATGTGTCATTTTTACCGTCACCATTTGGTGAGAACACATTTGGAATATTAAAGCAAGTACTATTATCAATGGTAACCACCACATCATCCGTTGAAATACAACCATTAGCATCATCTCCTGTTACCGTATAAGTGGTCGTTATTGATGGAGATACCGTCTGAGATTGTCCGTTTCCAAGTCCATTATCCCAAGTATAATTAACACCTCCATTAACCGTTAAATAAGCTAACTCACTGGCACAAATTGAAGTATCATTACTTGCAGTAATTATTGGCAATGGATTAACTGTAACTAAAATAACATCAGTATTGCTACAACCATTAACATCAGTTCCTGTTACTGTATAGTTGGTAGTTGCAGTAGGTGAAAAGGAAATACCATCGGCTACTCCATTATCCCACAAATAACTCGAAGCACCACTTCCTGTTAAAGTAACTGGATCTCCTGAACAAACAACATTATTAGTTGCGTTTGCTACTACAGTAGGATCTGTATTTACGGTGATAAATCCAGCCATAAACAAGGAATCTTGTCCAGCTCCATTTGTTATCACTAATGCTACATCAAAAGTTCCTGCCGAATTGTAACAAATAGTTGCAGGATTCTGAGCATTCGATGTAACAGTTGCAGCTCCAAAGAAATACCATGTATAACCTGTTGGACTTCCTGTACTTAAATCAGTAAAATCAATACAATCACCAATACACAATGTACTATCTGTTGAACTAAATCCTGCCACTGGTGGTGAAGCACAAGCATTAATAGTTATAAATACAGTTAAAGTATCAAAACATGTACCTGGTGTTGTATATAATATTCCATACGTACCTGGTGTCGATGCACTTACATCAATCATTCCTGTTCCACCATTCACATTTAATCCTGCTGGAGAACTTGTAAATGTTCCTCCTCCAGTACCTGAAATTACTGCTGTTGGATCTGGATCATTCTGACAATAACTTCCTGCAGAATAATTAAACGTTGGATCTTCTATAGGGTTTACTGTTACTCCTACTGTTGCAAAAGCATTTGCACATGGCGCTACTCCTGTTACTGTATAAGTGTAGACCACTCCTGGATCTACTGATGGGTCAAATACACCTGTTCCAGATGCCATCGCTGGCGACCATACTCCTCCT
>JAJCYO010000083.1 GCA_029262875.1 Flavobacteriales bacterium | reverse complement strand
CGAATTAGTCTTTCCAGTTACCATTTGTTGTAGGTTCTTCCATGTTACACACATAAAGTGAATCGTTCATATCATAACCTTCATTGTCAGTCTCTAAGCCAACGTAGATGTCTTTTAAATAAGCCGTTGCAATAAAAACATTTACTTTCATCTTATTTCTGTCTATAGACCCGGCATCAATAACGAATTGAATACCATTCGTATAAGGAACATAGGCGATTGAATCTACAATTGATTCAAAGTTTTCCTTAAACAAAACGTTTCTAACAGGAGTTTGAGTCGTATCTCTTGTAATGATACCCATAGCCAATGCTTCCGCTTCTCTTCCTATTAGAGTATCAGGTACTTCACCCTCCATAAATATCTGAGGGATGGAATCATTATTTAAAAAGTCAAGAAGGTTTTCAAAAGAATCAGCATATTGACCTCGCACTTTTTTGTATTCTACTTGAGCTTCACTTATACGAGTTAATCTTTCTTGTACAGCTTTATTTCTTGTTTCAACATTCTTAGTAAGTACCATTTTACTATCAATGCTATTATAATTCATAAAGGCAACTAATAAAATCAGAACTACAAAAACTACTTTTAAAATATTTAATACGATTGGTGGTTGTTTTATTAAAACATAAGTTGATAGAAAATAAAAACCAACTGCGCCTATTAAAATCCCTACAAAAGTTAAAATAATTAAAAACATAATATCAATTTTTGATTGAACACAAATCTACAATTTTTTTTCTCCTTTAATAACTCTGAAAGTAAAATTAATAGTATAAAAATATTTATTAATTAACAAAAGGCAGAATCTATTCATTAAAGGCTAATTTGGTGGTGATAAAAATGCAAAACCTATTTTATAAATCATTATTAGAAAACTTTGGTTACCAGCCAACTAAGAATCAATTGACGGTAATTGGTGAGCTAACGGATTTTATTTTTCTTAAAGTAAAAAAACATTTATTTGTATTGAAAGGGTATGCTGGAACGGGTAAAACCTCTTTAGTTGGAGCTTTAGTGAAAACCTTACCCGTTATTAATTTCGATTCGGTTTTATTAGCTCCCACTGGACGAGCTGCTAAAGTATTATCGAACTATGCCAGTAAGCCGGCTTTTACCATTCATAAGATGATCTACCAGTTGAAGAGTGGAGGTGATGGTTTTACTCGGTTTGTAGTAAAACAGAATAAATTTCAAAACACAATTTTTTTGGTTGATGAGGCATCTATGATTGGAGATGGAGGAGGGTTGAGTTCAAAGCAGTGGGGTGAAAGTAAGAGCCTGTTAGATGACCTATTAGAGTTTGTTTACATGGGTGTTAACTGTAAATTAGTCTTAATTGGGGATACTGCTCAATTACCACCAGTTGGCATGGAAATTAGTCCTGCATTAGATGAAGATTTTTTGTATAAATCACATCATTTAAACATAGAGTTTAATGAGCTAAGCGAAGTGGTTCGACAAGAAAAAGATTCTGAAATATTGACAAATGCTACTTATTTAAGAGAGAAAATAGCGTTAACAAATAATGAATTGCCTCTTTTTAATTCTGTAAACAAAGCCGATGTAAAAACGATTTCCGGACTTGAATTGGAAGATGAATTGAATGATGCCTATGGAAAGTTTGGGGATGATAATGTAATGTTGATTACGCGGAGTAACAAAAGAGCCAATCTTTTTAATTTACAAATAAGGGCGAGAATAAAATGGTTAGAAGATGAAATAGCAGCTGGTGATTATTTAATGGTAGTGAAGAACAATTATTTTTGGCTAACAGATGATTCTAAAGCTGGATTTATTGCCAATGGTGATATTGTGGAAATTCAGAAAATAGGAGGTTACGAAGAACTTTACGGTTTTCGGTTTGCCAACGTTACGGTAAGAATGATTGATTACCCGAATGAGCCAGATTTAGAAGTAAAAATTTTAATGGATAGTATGTTAACGGAATCACCATCATTGCCTTCTGATAAATTTAGAGAACTGTATGATGCAGTTGCCGAAGATTATGCAGATGAACCTAACCGTAAAAAAAGGAATGAACTCATTCGCAAAAACCCTTATTATCAAGCCTTACAAGTGAAATTCGCTTATGCAGTTACATGCCATAAATCACAAGGTGGGCAATGGGATGCTGTTTTTGTTGATCAAGGTTATTTAACCGATGAAATGATAAATGTAGAGTATTTGCGTTGGCTTTATACTGCTATTACTAGAGCGAAAAAAGAATTGTATTTGGTTAATTTTAGCAGTCAGTTTTTTAAGAATTTGCAATAGTAGCTCTTCTGATGGTTTCCAGCTCTTTTTTAATGTTATACCTTTCTACCATTCCACCCAAAATGAATAGGTCAATGATCCAACCTATTCCAAAAAGCTGACCAGTTAGCAGGTACAAGATTCCTGTACCAATCTTTCCTAAATAGAATCTATGGAGAGAAAAGCCTCCTAAAAAGAACCAAAGTAAATAAGCAACTCCTTTTGATTTCATAGTTTCAGTTTTTAGTCAATAAATTACTTGCTTAAACACCTTTTTACTTTACGTTCGTGTGCTCTTTTCCCCTCTATGGTACTTTGGTCACCTTTAAACAAAATTGCACAATCTCCATCTTTCAGGGCATCTTTATCAGCCATTGCCTTGTCAAAATCAGCGTCACTAGTTTCATCTCCCATCATTATATCGTCTAATCTTTTATTTTCTTTAACACAATCACAAAAAGACATGCCACCTTCTTCAACTTCTTCTTCCGAATTGTTTTGTTTCATGGCATCTTGCAAGGAAACTTCTTCATCATTAACTTCTTCTTGATAAACACCTGTAGAACTTGTGTCAGCAGCAGTTTCTTCAGCATTAGCATCATCAACAAAATTTTCCACGTCTTCAATCATTTCATCAGTAGGTTCATCTCCTCCGCATGAAGTGATGAGAAATGTAAAACAAAAAATACTTAATAATACGGCTAATTTTTTCATGTCAATAACTTGTTTTGTGAAATTTAAAGATAGGAAAAACTTTGGAGTTTAACTCGCAAAAGTCTGCAAGTCTGACAATTTTTTGTAAACGCCAGCTTGTTTCAGTAAGTCAGAATGAGTTCCTCTTTCAACTATTTTACCTTTTTGCAACACAATAATTTCGTCAGCGTGTTGTATGGTTGACAACCTATGAGCAATAACAATAGATGTTCTATTTTCCATTAATTTAAACAATGCATCTTGTACTAATTTCTCTGATTCAGTATCTAATGCTGATGTTGCTTCGTCTAAAATTAAGACAGGAGGGTTTTTTAATACGGC
>JAJCYO010000082.1 GCA_029262875.1 Flavobacteriales bacterium | reverse complement strand
GATGTTAAAGCTACATTCAATACCAAACGAACAAGCAAGCCTCAACAAATAGAAAACATTGAGCTTTCTGATATTCCTCGTATTAAATTGCCTGGAACAGAATTAAACAGAGTGCTTGGTGGTGGATTGGTCCCTGGCTCTTTAATATTATTTGGTGGTGATCCTGGAATAGGAAAATCTACTTTGATGCTACAAATGTCTTTACGTTTAAAAGGGCATAAAATTCTTTATGTAACCGGAGAAGAGAGTGAACAACAAACAAAAATGCGTGCTGATAGAATTGGGAATAAAAATCCTGATTGTTTTATCCTTACCGAGACCTCAACACAAAACATATTTCATCACATTAAGGAGTTGCAGCCAGGAATTTTAGTGATTGATTCTATTCAAACACTACATACCGCCACCATTGATTCTTCTCCAGGAAGTATTTCTCAAGTAAGAGAGTGTACATCAGAACTAATGCGTTACGCCAAAGAAACCAATACACCTGTATTTTTAATCGGGCACATTACTAAGGATGGACACATTGCTGGTCCAAAGATTTTAGAACACATGGTGGATGTTGTCCTTCAATTTGAAGGAGATCGAAACCATATTTACCGTTTATTGCGTTCCATCAAAAACAGATTTGGCTCCACTAATGAATTGGGAATTTATGAGATGCATGGAGCTGGATTAAGAGAAGTAGACAATCCATCAGAAATACTCATTAGCAATAAAGAAGAGCAATTAAGTGGAACAGCCATTGGTGCTACCATGGAAGGGAACAGGCCTTTACTCATTGAAATACAAGCATTGGTTAGCTCTGCCGCTTATGGCACACCTCAACGCTCTACTACTGGATTCGATTCCAAAAGATTGAACATGTTACTAGCCGTTTTAGAAAAACGTTGTGGATTTCGTTTAGCTTCTAAAGATGTTTTTTTAAACATAGCTGGTGGTTTAAAAGTAAATGATCCTTCGGTTGATTTAGCTGTAATAAGCGCTATTCTTTCTTCCAGTGAAGACATTCACATCAGCTCAACCAATTGCTTTTCAGCAGAAGTTGGTTTGTCTGGAGAAATAAGACCAATAAGCAGAATAGACCAGCGCATAATGGAGGCAGAAAAATTAGGTTTCGATAAAATCTTCATCTCAAAATACAACAAAAAAGGGATGGCCGAAGCCAATCATAAAATAGAAATTGTGTTTGTGAGCAAAGTAGAAGAAGTATTTGGTCATTTGTTCGGGTAATTATATGAAAGTTATGGAAGGTAATAATGTCTTAAATTATATTAACGGTGTATTAGATAACATGCCCACTGGCTGGTTAAATCTTACAACTCATCGATTAGATATTTATGAAGAAAAATTGGCTAAAACTCAGTTCTTAGAGCAGTTTGAAGGTTTATTTATTTCCAATAACTTGAACGCATCAGCACTGAATGAATTGCCTACTGCTTATGATTATATTCGTTTAGGTCATCCATTGTCTTGTGTTTTAGAATGGGTAGTTGCCAAATTAAATAATCAAAAACCAGAGAACATAATCAGTTTTTCATCACAAACGACACCAATTTTGGCAGTTCTAAGAAAAAACCTGCTTGCTAATAAAAACACGCAATTAATTTACAAGGATAAATTACCCGATTTTTTCGATGCTGATGTTATAAGGAGTATTTATGGTTATAAATTTGATCTAAAGAATATAGCCCAAGTTGAAGAGGTTTCTGCGTTTGAGGGGAGTACCATTTACATTTCAGAACAGGATAACATATGCGATTTTAGTCTCACTCCAACTATTGATTTTTATATCAATACAAATGAGCAATTAGGAAGCATTGTATTGGTTAATGGTGAACAAAATGATGATTATATCTCTGAAATTCAGCATGTAAGGAGAAGAGAAACAATTGCCATGACACCAGCCAATTGTCTTGAAGTTTTAAATACGCTAACTGGAAAGTCTCCTTCTGAAAAGGATAATAATATTGGGAATAACAAGGCAAGTGTTTTAGAATCAATTAAAGAAATTACGGGTTCAAATACTAAAGCCGTAGTTGGCTCAAGTGGACTATCTATTCAGTATGCCATTGCCATGGGGTTAGTTCATCATGGGTTAGAAAATCACAAAGGAAAAGGTATCAAATTTATTGTTCCTCCAAATTGTTATGGAGGAACTAACGATCAAGCAAGAAGAGTTGCTGCTTGTATTGATAATGTAGAAGTGATGGATTTACCGGTGGATGGTGGAAATGATATGGTCCAAAGTATAGACACTGTTTTAGAAAAAATTGCCAGCGAAGATGCGGTACCATACATTATAGCGGAAATACCAACCAACCCTAGGGTTGAAGTTCCAGATTTAATAAAATTAAAAGAAGTTTTAAGCAAAGAGCGTAAAACTTTAGCTGGCACAGTTGCAGTTGACCCCGTATTTATTTTAGATCAAACATTTTGCCCTAATACACAATTTTTAGGTGATGATGAAATACTTTCATCTACTAAAACCATTTCATATGTAAGTGGATCCAAATTTCCTAGTGGCGGGAAATGTACTGCTGGCTATTGTGTGGCCAATATAAAAGCTGAAGCCCTGATGGAAAAAATAGAGTTACATCTTAGACTTTGTAATAATGAAGCCACGGCACTTCAATATGAAATATTGGCAAAACAAATGCCTTCAATGAATCAAAGAATTCAAGATGCGTATAATAATACACGTGAATTTGTAAACTTTATTAAAGAAACCTTACCCGAAGCAAAAATTAATTTTGTTTCAGAAGAATTAGCAAATAAAGGATTTACTCCTTCTGTGTTTTCATTAGACCTCCCCACAAAAGGTAGTACTGATGAAGAAAAGGAATCTTATAAAAGAGACTTGAATCACAGTTTAATCAATTCAATGATTAACAAAATCCCCAATGAAAGCAAATACTGTGTGAGCTATGGTCAGTTAAAAGGTTGTTATTGGACAATCCCTGCTACATCCACTCAAGGCACAACTAAGGAAGGAGACAAAGATTATATTGCGCGTGTAGCACTTTCGCCTGATATGGATATGGAGCTTCATAAAAAAGTCTTTTTAGATTTTGTTGCAAATCTTTAATTATTGAGTAGGTTTATCTTGAGAAATTAAACTTATCAATGAAAGGGTTTACTAAATTTATATGGATCGTTTTCTTTGGTACAATAGCCTATAATATATTTATTGGAATACATTTGGGTATTGTATACGCTGAGCAGGAAGAACTTAGACTTGCAATGAATGGTGTTAGATCTGAAGCGTTAAAAGGAATGAGTATGTCTGACATAAAAATCAGATTTCTGGATAACTTCTGGTTGATAAACAAATTAGAGACTTTCAATTTTATTTTTTTATTCACTAATGGAGTAATGGGTATAAGCCTATTGATAAGAAATTGGAATTATTTAATGATGAGGAAAAGAATAAAAGGTAAAACGCCATTCGTTGAATTATCTAAGGAGGCAAAAGAGAATATACTGTTTGATAACTTCTGCGATAATTGTGCAGAAAAAAAAGAAACGATTTTTAAAGAAGAAAAACTATTGTTGGGAACGCCCTATATAATAGTCCATTGTAAAACTTGTGGCTATGAAATTAAAATAAAAGATTCGTGGTAATAAAAAGCCCAAATCAAATGATTTGGGCTTTTTGTTCCGTTACCTCAATAAATTAAGAAATCCTTTATATATAGTCATATCAGATTCATCTGGAGCTTTTACTTCCAAAACATAGTAATAAGTTCCTTCACCTAAATCATTCCCATTCCAGTTGTTTTGATAATTCTCTGTCTCAAAAACCAACTTCCCCCAACGGTTAAACACTTGCAGATGATTGTTCGTGAAATCTTCTAATCCTTTAAACACTAAAAAGTCATTTTCTCCATCACCGTTAGGTGTGAAAACATTTGGAATGACAATACTCTGTTGACCAGGTATTGTTATAACTATTGATATACTGTCCATGCATCCATTGGCATCAGTAACAACCAACGTTACAATGTAACTACCCGGATCATGATAGGTATGAGTAGGGTTCGGAATAGACGTATTGTTTCCAGGGTTTCCACCACCAAAATCCCAAGACCAATCCACAATGTTTCCACTTGAATTATCGGTAAAAGACATCGGCACATTCGACTGGCTATTTCCTGGAGGACTATAAGTAAATGCAGCAGTTGGTCCAACAAGCATTGTTGGGCAAATGGTATCTGTATAAATGGTATCACATACCGTAGAAATTCGAACTCGGAAGCAATCTCCAGTACTAATACCAGATTGAGAAAGAGAATCCATTGTTGCCCCTGAAATATCATTCCAAGGACCAGTTGCAATAGACGACTGCCATTGCAGATCACCCTGGGCACCAATCACCCATAAATCCACGTTTCCTTTACAATCAGCATTATAAGCAATCACGCCTGTGGCAGGATTTTCAGGAATAACAACACAAACAGTATCGGAATAAATGGTATCACAAGCTGTAGATATCTTCACTCGAAAACAGTCTCCATTGACAATTCCAGATTGTGAAACAGTATCCATAATGGCACTTGAAATATCAACCCATGGCCCTCCTCCACTGGAAGATTCCCATTGCAAGTCTCCTTGATAACCGCCCAATGATAATGACACATTCCCTTGGCAATCTACAGCATACGCTATTTGTCCTGGTGAGGGTGAAAACATTAAACTCATACAAATGGTATCTGTATAAATCGTATCACAATCACTTGCAACCTTGACTCGATAACAGTCTCCTACCGAAACTCCTGTTTGAGCTAAGGTGTCAAATACAGCTCCTGAAACATCTATCCAAGGGGCACCACCAGAAGAGGATTGCCATTGTAAACTTCCTTGATAACCTGTTATACTTAGATTAACATCTCCTTGACAATCTGTTGTGTAAGACAACTGACCTGCAACCGGCCAATTGAGTGGAAATACGGTTATTGGATTTATTGTCGACACACCATATCCACATGCATTACTATCACCAATAGTTATGGTTAACCCATAAGTCGTAATTATACTTGGAGAAGCAATTGGGTAAGGACAAGTATCACAACTAAAATTTACCGGTACATTGATCGGCTCACCAGAAATAACATACCATTGATAAGAGGTATCTGTATTACATCCTGTCGTTCCGCAACCACCTGGAGTCCATGTCCAACCAAGCTGAGTAGACCCACAAAATTGTTGAGGGTTAGCAGATAAAGTAAGTGACCCAGTTGTCGTATCCAATATTCCTGGCATCGTAAAGCTCATAATGGGAGTCCATGGACCTACGTTAAAATTATGATTTTCCCTTAGTCGGTATTGGTAAGTCATACCTGCGCACAGGAGACTATCTGGAATGGTAACCCACGGATAATTTTGTAACACACAATTTGGTTTCAGCATTTTCGCAGATTGAAAAAATGGAAAACAATAAACAGAATCCCACACACCGGCAGAT
>JAJCYO010000081.1 GCA_029262875.1 Flavobacteriales bacterium | reverse complement strand
CGGAGAGAGAATCTTATCAAACATTAACTTACTCATCGATAGCGGTTTTAAGGTTAAAGTGAATGCAGTGGTAATGAAAGGAGTCAATGATGATGAAATTATTGATTTTATAGAATGGACAAAAGACAAGGCAATTACTGTTCGGTTTATAGAATTTATGCCTTTTGGAGGGAATAAATGGAACTGGGATAAGAAGGTAACGCAAGATGAAATGCTGGATAAAATTAATACGTTTTATACTAAAGAAAATGTAGTTACAATTGCTCCAAAACCAAATGATACTGCTGTAAACTTTAATATAGAAGGCTATAAAGGAAGTTTTGGAATAATTAGTACCCTGACTAATCCATTTTGTAAAACGTGTAATAGAATACGCCTTACGGCAGATGGAAAAATTAAGAATTGCTTATTTTCTAATGATGAAACAAACCTGTTAAGCGCATTAAGAAAAGGTGAAGATATTGTTCCTTTAATGTTCAATGCCATTCAAAATAAGAAAAAAGAAAGAGCTGGGATAACCTCTTTTAATGATACAGAAAGCGAACAAATATTCCTCAAAAACAGGAGTATGACTACCATAGGGGGGTAGAACGTTTATGTTTCTCTCAATAAATTGTATGATTTAACTCATTGTATTTAACGATACAATGGTGTTAACTTTAGTTTCAAATTACATGATTGGAAACATTAGTTAACATAGCCGAATTATTAGAGGATAAATATAAGTCTAATAGCCATTTTAGTGCGAACGAAGTTATTTTTAGCGAAGGAGATAAGATAAAGGGAGTATATTTTATTAAAGATGGTAGAATAAAAGTAACGCGTAAAGCAAAAAACAACATGACCGTTTGGTTCGCAAAACCGAAAGAATTTATAGGCCTAAATTCTTATTTTAATGAATCAGAAAATTACTCGTTTAGTACATCAGCCTTTTCCGGAGACGTAAATACCATTCTAATCCCTAATAAAGATTTTAAAAAAATATTAGATGAGAATCCTATATTTAAACAAGAAATTATTCAAATACTGTGCAATAGAATAGGTTCAACGAGGAATAGAATAAGCAACATAAAATCTCAGAGTATAAAAATGAGGGTCTTAAACGCCATTTTATTTTTAATAGACAAGAAGGATCTTAATAAAGCTACTGTAAAGATTCAATATTCTATTAGAGAGCTTTCAGAATTGGCAGGTACTTCAGCACAATACATCAAAAAATTAATTAGTGAGTTCCAAAAAAAGAATTTACTTCAAATTAAAGGGAATAAATTGATCATTAACATGGGGGAGCTTAACTTACTTGTCTCAGATTAAAATTTAATCTTAGAAAGCTCAGTTTTTTGAGAGGCTTCTCGTGCTTCACCTAAAGTTTTAATTCCCATCGCTTCCAATATAGGTATAAGCTTAAGAAATACTTCTGCAGTTACTAATGAATCTCCCAAAGCAGTATGTCTTCCAATAATTTCTACATCGCATTTCTCTGCGATATCTTCTAAATTATGTAGTTCTTGTTTTGGGTGACAAACAGCAGATAATAGTAAAGTATCCAATACTGGATTATTAAACTTAATGCCTGTTTGTTCCTCTTTTAATTGTAAAAAACGCATGTCAAAAGCAGCATTATGAGCAATTAATATGGTGTTTTCAGCAAATTCATGAAACATTGGTAAGACTTTGTCAATGGTCAGCTTATTGTCTAACATGTCGGGATAAATTTCATGAATTTTCAACGAAATTAAAGGGATATTCCTTTGCGGATTAACGAGTTCATCAAAAATTTCTTCATTATTAATTTTTCCTTCATGAACCCTAACCCCAGCAATAGATATAATTTCATCACCACCGGAAGGATCTAATCCTGTGGTTTCTGTATCAAACACAACAAAAGTTAAATCCTTAAGTAATTTATTGTCTAAGGCTGTGCTTTGAGCTGAATGATCAAATAAATCTGAGTCGTAAAATACTGGTCTCGATGCTCTTGATTCTTTAATGTTTAATTCACTTTCTTGTTTAAAAACGGTCAAATCTAATTCAATTTTAGAATGAGTGTCTACATTATCTTGAGCTAAAATAAGATCATTAAATTGCTGGTTCTGAGACTTAAAATTAGCATCATCTCCACTCCAGTTGATTTGTAATTTAGTATTTTCAGATAAGCCAATACTAATGGTCTTGACATTTAGTTCTTCCAAATGGGCAGAAAGCTCTGTTAAAAATTCAATTACATACGAATGTTCTATGTTTAGCCAAATGCCATTTTCGGTAATAAAATTAAACTGATTTTCAGTTCTCATGTTTGCAATAGATGCAATTTCATCTAAAATGATGCGCTGATTTTTGTAAACTTCAATACTGCTTTCTTGAATGTCATTAGTAATGTCATTAAATGTGATAACATACCCTGAAATCGAATTAGAATCTTCATTTTTTAATATTGATGAAACCTTGACATTCAAAAATTGTTTTTTATAACGAGTGGTAATGAAGTTATAAGTATTGGAATTGTCTTCTTTTTTTAAATTGTTGTGTAACTCCTCTAAAGCAAAAACAATGGGAGTTCTATTAAAAACACCAAAGATAGATCTACCCAAACCTAACCTTGAGAATCGTCCGATTTCATCATGTTCGACAGAATTAAATATTTCGTAGGCTTGATGATTGCAAGTTAAAATTCTACCATCATGATTGCATATGATGACTCCCTCAGAAATTATATTCATTAAAGCTTCAAGTCTTAATTTTTCATCTTCAAATCCTTCTTTAGATTCTGTAACTATATTTTTAACATCAGATTTTAGCGAAATGTATGAATCGGCTAAATCATTGATGACACTTGTTAAATTATGTGTTTCTAATGCTCCAACAGGTTTAATTCGATACTTTGCATTGGCAACAGAAATTAATCGTGTTTCTTCAGTTAATGTCTCAATAGGGGAAATGTAGTTTCTAAAAATGTAAAGAATAAACTGAGAACTAAAAAAGAAGACAACAATCATAGCCAATGTACCATAACTGACAACTCTACCAAATATTTGTCTTCCAAATGCTTTTTCTTCTTCGCTCATGTCAGTCCACATTAGCAGTATAGCTAAGTTTACAACTACAATTGCCCCAATAGCTGTAGCCATAAAAAAGAACCAGTGTTTTTGTCTTGTATTCATTTTCATAATTGTACTATTATTTCATTGACCAGGGTATACTTAATCCGGTGACTTCCTTAAAAGCATAATCCTGAACCTCATATATTGTTTTTAATGTATCTTTTAATTTTTGAAGTTCTATCAAACTTAAATCTTTAGGATCGACAGTATGGTCTGATGATTTTATCTCTGTATCCAGTGTAAACTCCAATTTAAACCTCAATTTAAGAATAAAATCAAATGCAACGTGAATACTATCCGCCATTGATTTAGGCATGTTTCCTTTTTCTAAAATCCCTTGTAACCTCTTTAAAGTATTGGTTTCTTTTATTTCATTATGCAATGCCAATAATCTTATTGCAGCGTCTAATGGAGCAGTTCCTTCTCGTTTAATGTCAAATGGAGGAGGAGCAATTTTTAAGAAATCAGGGATTCTCCATTTCCATTTTCTAATAGGAGGCCGGCTGGCTTCTAATAAATTTTCAGAAAAATGACGCATAAAGAAATTGTGTGTTTTCATACTCTCAAATAAAAACTCCCATAGCTCAGTTGCCAATTCCTTTTTGCCATAAATACATCTAAAATCAAAATAAATTGATGCCTCTAATAACTGTTTGGCATTTGCCTTTGTAATGATAAATTCAAACTGTTCTTTCCATTTGTCAATAGAGTTACACAAGTCAGGATTGATTGCCATTATGTTACCAGTACACAATGGGAACCCACATTCGTGAAGCCCATTAACAACAATTTCTGCATATTCTAAGAACCATCCCTTGACTTTTCCATACTTGTCAGGAGCAACATTTTCAAAAATAATTCCATTGTCTTGATCGGTCCTTATGGTTTGAGCCTTTCTTCCTTCACTTCCCATTCCTATCCAGGCATATTTTACGGGCGGGCTTCCTTTACCGATGATATCCATATGTGATAATGCCAATTGCTGTATTCTTTTTCCTATTGCATCATTAATTACAGTAATAATATTGGTCAGAGAAACGGCATTTTCTTCCTTAACAAAAGTGTCCCAAATTATTTTTTTACTCTCTAACCTTAACTGCGCTATTTTTCTAATACTATTTGCTTCTCTAATGTTTTTAATTAAGTGTGTAGGGTAATTAACTTGTACAGAAAGCCAATCTTGCTGAGTGATAATTCCTATAGATTTTTTACCATCCATTACCAGTAGTGAATTGATATCGTGCTTTAACATAAAAATTAAAGTATCAAATACCGGTTTATCTTTTTGTACTGATATGAGATGAGTATCCATGATTTTAGATACAAACTCATTGGGGCTATTAATATCTCCTACTTTAGAATTAGAAAAGTGTTGTTTGGTGACAATGCCTACAGGTATATTTCTCCTTAAGACTACTAAATAGTCAATTACAGGGTTTATTAATAGCTTAGACGCTTGTGGTAAAGAACAATTTAAATCAACAGTTTTTATTTCATTATGTGCTAAATCTCCAACCTGACCAGTAAAGGCTAATAGCTTTTTTTCATATGCAGAATTTAACTCCATTTAATGAATAATAGTTGACGCTTAGTTTCTGCTGTTTTCCTCTACCATTTTTGCAACATTTTTTACTATAGGTATTGCAGCCGTAAGTGTATTTATTACGAGAGTAGATTCTTTTTGAATTTTCTTAACCAAGAAGAAAATAACCACAACATCTACTCCTACCATTGTATATATTAATGTATTGTATGATGTAAGTGTATATAGATAAACCATTAAAGATAAAGGTCCAATCATAATAAGAATGAGAATTGCCATATAAATATTGAAAGTCGAGAAGAGTGACTTTAGTAAAGGAAGCTCTTTTGCTTTTTCCGATAATTCCTTACTTTTTTTGAGCTTAATAAACTCAACTAATTTGGTATAGGTTTTTTCATAATAAGACTTAAACTTATCCATGTCTTTTCGTTTAGGTTTCCCATTACTTATTTTACCTAATTCTTCCTGATATGACTTAAGTCCTTCTATTAATTCTTCTATCTCTTTCTTTTCCATATTTATGATGAGTTAACGAATGATAAAGTTACTTTTATTATCTAAAAAAGGGTTATGATATCATAACCCTTTTCGTTCACCTAACTTGCAAATTGGTATAAACGCTATATAAACACCAATTTACGTTTAACTATTATTATTTATGGATTCTTAAATTCAGCTTTTGGCCCTAAATAAAACCACCAGTTTAGTATAGCACAAATCGCATAGAATGCAGCGAATCCGTACAATGCATATTCTGGAGTGGTAGCTTTCATTTGTTCACCGATTACTTTAGGAATTAAGAAAGCACCGTAAGCAGCAACTGCTGATGTCCATCCTAATACCGGTCCCCTCTGTTCTTCGTTAAAGACCATTGATATTGTTCTAAAAGTAGAACCATTACCAATACCCGTAGCAGCAAATAAGATTACAATCAGTATAAAGAACATCATGAAATAATCTTGTGGAGTAGCTGATTGATACCCTAAGTGCATGTAGTAACCAACACCAATAGAAGCAAGAACCATAACTATAGCAACCACTTGTGTTACAATCGCACCACCAACTTTATCAGCAATCCATCCACCAACTGGTCTAATTAATGCACCAACAAATGCGCCAACCCAAACCCACATAAATGTAACTGGCCCATCTGGATTAGCCATATCGTGAGTCATAACACCGTCAACTTCTACGTGTTGAACACCGAAGATAAATTTAATGGATAACCCTACTGCATTTGCAAATCCAATAAAAGATCCAAAAGTCATTACATAGATAATAGTCATTACCCATGTGTGCTTGTTGTCAAATATTTTGTACTGACGCTTAAGATTAGATTTGATTTCTCCTGGAGAAAGTAATTTCATTAAGAAAACACAGATTGCTATCACGGCAGGTAATACTACCCATTTTACCCAGTTTTGATCTTTAAATGTAATAATGAAATATAATCCAGCTGCCGCAGATGCAAATCCAATGATTAACAACCAAGCCATTCTTCCAAAAGATGTTAATGGATTAGCAATGTTCGGAGAAGCATTTTCTGTACGAATGTTGTTCATGCCAAACCACCCTGCAAAAGCTAAAGGTACTAACCACAACATCCACACCCATCCAGCATTAGATAACCATGTGTCAGACCCTGCAGCAACTCTTTTAAAGATAGTACCACTATCGTTAGCCAATGTTAAAGCATCCCCACTTAAACTACCCAATAATGGAAAAGTCATACAAAGAGGAATCAAAATTTGCATCGTTGTTACACCAAAATTTCCTAAACCAGCGTTTAACCCTAAAGCCAATCCTTGTTGCTTTTTAGGATAAAAGAAGCTAATGTTACTCATTGAAGAGGCAAAGTTACCTCCACCAAAACCAGACAAGAAAGCCATTACCATAAAGAAAGTAAATGGAGTGGTTGGATCTTGCAAGCCAATTGCTGCTCCTGTTGCAGGAATCATCAATAAGGCCGTTGTAAAGAAAATAGTGTTTCTACCACCAGCCAAACGAATAAAGAATGTACTTGGTATTCTTAATGTAGCTCCGGTAAAACCTGCAATTGCAGGAAGCATAAACAATAGTGCTTTTGCTTCTTCAGGAGATTTACCAAAAGTAAACCCTAAGTTTTTCATTTGTACGGTAATAATACCCCACATTAACCACACTGCGAATCCACATAATAAACTCGGAATAGATATCCACAGGTTTCTAGTGGCAATTTTTTTACCTGTCGATTCCCAAAACTGTTCGTCTTCCGGATCCCAAGTAGTTAAATCTTTGTTTGACATTTTTTTTATTTTAAGTTAGTATTGTTTTATTATTTGTAATCAAATGTAATTCGACATTGAAGAATTAAATATGATATTAATCACATTGGTTTATTCATCCCCAAAAGAATCTTTTGGTTCCTCTAACATGTACCAGCAGAATAAGAAACTTACCGCTGCTCCAGCCGCTACAATGTAAAAGAATGTTTTAGCATCTACCATGGAATAAACAGTAAGATAAACTACAGCACCTACATTTCCATAAGCTCCTGCCATACCTGCAATTTTACCCTGTATTCTATGGTTAATTAGTGGTACAAAAGCGAATGTTGCTCCTTCTGCACCTTGAACAAACATAGAGCAGAACATGGTAATAACAACAGCAACAACTAACCACCAAACACCATCAAATTGAGGGAGTAAAGTCTGAACACCGTCTACAACCTCACCATATTTAGGAATTAAGCCCATTAGGTAAAAACCTATTGCTATACCTATCATATAGAATAACATTGTTTTCTTTCTATTAGACATTCTATCAGATAAATATCCTCCTAATGGACGAGCAATCAAATTAATGAATGCAAATGATCCTGCAACTATACCTGCCAAGGTTACAGTCATAATACTTTCTCCAGCCGCATTTTTTAAAGGTTCAAACACGGTTAAAAAGAACCAAGGTAGCATTGAAACAACCGCTAATTCTGCTCCGAAATTGGCAAAATAAGTACTGTTTAGTGCTGCAACACTACTCCAAGCATACTTTTCTTCTTCAGGAATTCCCTTTTTTAATGCAGGTAAATTATCTTTTAATATTTTATAGACAGTATACAAGTACCATAATCCAAGCACAACGTATATTATATTAACTATTGTTGGAGGAAGCATTGGTTGCCCATCTACATCCATACCTCCTAATTTCCAAGCTAACACTCCAAGAGCACCATATAAAGGGAAAGACCATATAATGTATTGAATTAAATCTTTATAATTGGATACGGGCATAGATCCCATTTTCTTAGCTGCAACAAAGTGATAATCTTTTGTAGCTCCTTCTTTAGGTAAGTCTCTTGCAAAAATGAAGTAGATTACACCAAATATGGCACAAAGAATAGAACTTGTTGCTAAAGACCATCTCCAACCATCATCACCACCAAAAACAGTGAATGCAATTACTGGAATTAATCCGGCCGCAGCGGCAGAACCAAAATTACCCCAACCAGCATAAAAACCTTCAGCCCTACCAATATGTTTTGGCGGGAACCACTGTCCTGTCATTCTAATACCTATTACGAATCCAGCACCAATAACACTTAGTAATAATCTAGAAACTACTAATTGCGCAAATGTAGTACCAAAGGCAAAGAATAGACCTGGAACGGCCATTACCACCATAAGTATTCCGAATACCTTTCTTGGGCCAAATTTATCAACCATTGCCCCAATAATAACCCTGCCAGGAATGGTAAGAGCCACGTTACAGATTAATAATGTTTTAATGTGCTTTGGCGTTAAAAACTCTAAGCTTTCTAAAATTGTACTTGCTAAAGGCGCGAAGTTAAACCACACAAAGAATGTGAGAAAGAATGCTATCCACGATAGGTGTAAGATTCTTATTTCTTGTTTGGAAAAGTCGAATAACCTAAATTTTCCATCATCTGCTTTTGATTCCATACTATTATAGTTTTGTTTGAATAAGTTTATACTGCAATATTATAGGAAACTAACAGCTGGTTTTCTGATAAGAGTCAGCCTGAAAATTGTTATTTGACAAAATAATTTATGACCTAAATCATAAAAGGTTATGCTTGACTAATAAACAGTGTGGAATGAATAATTTGAAGCAGAGGCTAAATTATTCTACTATACCAAAAGGAGCCGTAATTTTACTAAGGGATTTCTGATTGGTGATAGAAATTTCATTTTTAGAAACAGAAATAAGACCTTCTTTTTTAAATTCAGATAGAATTCTAGATAATTGCTCAGTATTTATTCCAGCTAAATCGGATAAATCTTGCCTGTTTAGTTGAATTAAAAAAGGATAGGTGTTTTTACAATTATATAATGTATTACAAGACAAAAGTGCATCGGCTACTTTTTCTCTAACGTTCATCTGAGCTTGGCTTTTAATTTTAGATTCAGATTTTCTCAGCTCCTTTGAATAATACATCATCAACTCATAAGTCAGTTTAGGATTATCCATAAATGCTTTATAAATAGTATCATTATCTATAAAACATACAGTCGATTCTTCCAAAGCAACAGCACCTATCGGGTATTTTTCACCTCCATAACCTCTATGTCCTATAATATCACCTTGTTTAGTTAATCTAACAACTTGTGTTTTGCCCCCTAAACCTGAAGAAATCACTTTCGCTTTTCCTTTTTGAATAAAGAATAAACCTAAAACAACGTTTCCTTCATGAGCAATGTGCTGATTTTCCCGATAAATAGAAGTCTCTTTTAAATCACTTATTAAAGTGATATATTCATCAGAGCAATACTGTTTAATAAAACAGTCTGTTGTTAAACAATTGTTACAGCCATGTTTATTAACACCAGATTTTATCATTTTAGATTAGATTTTTTAATTTTATCCAAATATAACGGTTAGACCTTAAATATTTAAATCAAAAAATAGATAACTGATAAAAGTCATTTACGTAAAAAAATAGATTGATAACTTTGATAAAAAAATAAGATGATAGAATTAAATCCAGTATCGATAGAGAGTAGTGAGTTAATTGAAGAAACGTTCAAGTTTTGGTTTAATGATAATGACCATATTAGAACTCCTTTTCCAGAATACATTAGACATGACTTGCAAGAAAAGTCTGTTGCTAAATTTTTTGAGTGGGCCTCTAACCTTGATCCTAAGGCTAAAGATGAAGTGAACGAAGAAATAATTGCTGAAAAATTCGAAGAAATTATTTTTGAAATTGCCACTCAATTAGTGATGACTGAAGATGAAAAATTAACAATAGAGTACCCTTTTCTTCCAAGGTTAGGAGATGTTATTTTTGAAGATGTAGAGAATAAGACAGGAGAAAGTACGGTTGTTGATAGGTCTAAAGTCAATAAAGATGACAATCCTTTTATGAAATTAAAATTAGAGAAAATAGAGTCAAAAGAATTATGGGAAACTAAATTTCAATTACCTAAATAGGCTTATCATTAATGTAGGTTTTCTGATAGGTGATTTCTTTTTCTTTATTCCAAAGAATGTACTGACCATTTAATTTATCTTTTGAGTATTCACACTCAATAATTTTATTGCCTTCAGTATCCCATGTAATCCATGTTCCTTCACGTTTTCCATCAATAAAATTGCCTTGGATGTTTTTCTTGCCGTTGTCGTAATACCACGTCCACATTCCATTGTTCTTATCCCCTTTAGTGGTTCCGATTCGTTTCTTTTGACCATTCTCATATTCAAAATTAGTATCATCTTTAATAACAAAATTGAACACAGCCCAAGCTATAAAAATTAGAGCAGTTATTACTTTGTGGTTACTATTATAGTTAAAAGACATAATCTATGACAATAGTAAAAATTTAATTAATTTATTATACTGACCATTGTCATACAAAATTAACCTTATCAGCTAAAATCTAAAATATGACATTGGTCATATTTACTTATGTTGGGTAACCATATCTTTATTGATAGTTTTTGAAGCTATCATATTAAGAATTTAATGATGAAACGTCAGCCCGTAGATATCCCTTCTTGCGCCAATTGTGAAAACAACAATAGTATTTTCTGTAGTTTACCCAATGATGAATTGGATAAATTAAGTGTAAACAAAGACAATAATTTCTTTAAAAAAGGGCAAGTGATTTTTTATGAAGGAAATCATCCGCATGGAATGTATTGTATCTATCAGGGAAAAGTAAAAATTTCTAAATTGGGAGATGAAGGGAAGGAACAGATTGTCCGTTTTGCTGGAGAAGGGGAGCTTTTAGGGTATCGATCGTCATTGAGTAATGAATCATATAAAGCTACAGCTACAGCGATGGAAGATTGCTACATCTGCCATATCCCAAAAGACAAGTTTTCTGAAGCCTTAAATAGCAACAGTAATTTTTCATTAGGAATTATTCGCTTATTGTCAGAGGACCTTAAGAAAGCAGAACAAAATTTATTAAATATTTCTCAAAAGCCTGTGAGGGAAAGAATAGCCGAGACCTTACTAAATTTAAAGAAGAGATTCGGCTATGAAGAAGATGGCAAAACGTTAAGCATGACTTTAACAAGAAGGGAAATTGGGGATATTGCTGGTACAACGACAGAAACCACAATAAGAACACTGTCTGATTTTGTAAAAGAAGGAAGTATTCATCTAGATGGTAAAAAAATCCAAATTCTAGATTTGAATAAGTTAATCCGCACCGCAAGTCTGTTTGAATAAACTGATACTGTTTATCTTTTTAGTTTCCTATTTCTGATATAAATCATAAATGAAAATCATTAACAAGCTTACTTTCGTTGTATATTTGTTTATATAACGAAAAAATGATGTCATATAAAATAAAAAGTAGAATATGGATAGAAGGGAAGAAGGGGACTTTCTTAGCAGAAGGAAGAGTTGCACTAATGAAACAAATTATTGAAACAGGGTCGATAAGTTCGGCTGCTAAAGCTATGAAAATGAGCTATAAAAAGGCCTGGGAAATTATTGACGGAATGAATAAAGAAGCAAAAAAACCTTTAGTAGTTAGAGTTTCTGGAGGAAAAGGGGGAGGAGGAACTCAGGTGACAGAAGAAGGTATAAAAGCGATTAAGTTGTTTGACAAATTGAATAAAAAGTGTCAGAAATACTTAGATAAAGAAGTGTCGAAGTTGGATTTATGAATTTATCTGAGATAGAAAATAGTTGGATTTTCTTGGTGATTTTGCCAGTCGTTTTGTTTTATATTTAATGGAATTAACAGGAATCATATTGGCTGGAGGTAAAAGTTCCAGAATGGGAGAAGATAAAGGCTTAATGCTTTTTGAAGGTAAACCTATGATTCAATACATTATTGAAGTTGTAAAGCCATTAGTAAAAAGCATTGTCATTATTGCTAATGATAAGGAATATGAACAATTTGGCTACCCTATTTATGAGGATTTGATAAAAGGTAAAAAACCTTTGGCTGGAATCTATACTGGGCTTAAGCATTCTACAACAACTAAAAATTTAGTGATGAGTTGTGATGTTCCGTATGTTAATGAAGAGGTATTAAAGCTATTAATTGAAAACTGTAATGTTGATGTAGTGATTCCTCTCAAGGGAGATAGAACTCACCAATTAATTGGTGTTTACGATAAAAAATGCATCGATATTTTTAAAATGGAGCTGGAAAATGACCAACGGAAAATAAAAATGGCCATTGAAAAACTAAATTGCAAAACAATAGATGCCAATCACATCAATGATAAAATATTCAATAATATAAATTCAAAAAATGATATTGAAGCTTAAATATTTTGGGATGATAGCCGAAGCTATTGGAAAAGAAGAAGAATCAATCGAGTTTTCAGGAGAAACCATTGAAGATTTAGATAAGGTGCTAAAGAATAGTGCAAGTAGATTGAATACTATGAATTATAAATTTGCAGTAAATCATGCAATAGTTGAGGATAATTATACCTTAACTGATCAGGATGAAATTGCTTTATTACCACCATTTGCTGGTGGATGATTAATAACATAATAAATAAAAATGGTAGATATAACACACAAATCAAGTACACTTAGAATTGCAACAGCACAAGCAATCGTTGTAGTCAGTAAGCAAGAAACAATAGATGCAATAAATAACGGAACAGTTCCTAAGGGAGATGTTTTTGCAATGAGCCGTGCAGTTGGTTTATTGGGTATAAAAAATACGCCTCTAATTTTAGCAGATTGTCATCCAATGCCAATTGAATATACTGGAATTGATTATGAAATTAATGGTTTGGAGATTACTGTTACTTTAACAGTAAAAACCATTTACAAGACTGGTGTTGAGGTTGAAGCAATGCATGGGGCAAGTGTTGTAGCCTTAAACATGTATGATATGTTAAAACCTATTGATAAAGGAGTTGAAATCCATCACATTAAATTACTCAATAAAAAAGGAGGGAAATCCGATTTTAAAGATCGTTTTAGAAAAGATTTAAAAGCGGTTGTGGTGGTTTGTTCTGATACCATTTCTGCAGGTCAAAAAGAAGATAAGGCTGGAAAAGTGATCATTAAAAAATTAGAAGAATGTGAAGTTGAAATAATGGATTACACCATTATTCCAGATGAGGTGGATGAAATACAATCTAAAGTAAATGATTTTTACGCTAAAGGAGCGAACATGATTTTTTTTACAGGAGGAACAGGTTTGTCATCACGAGATGTGACCCCAGAAGCATTAAAACCATTGTTTGATAGGGAAATTCCAGGAATGGAGGAAGCCATTAGAAGTTATGGACAAGAAAGAACACCTTATTCCATGCTCAGCAGAAGCGTAGTTGGCGTAAAAGGAGAGATGCTAATACTTGGCCTTCCGGGATCAACAAATGGAGCAAAAGAGAGTATGGATGCAATTTTCCCAGCAGCTTTACATGTCTTTAGAATATTAAAAGGAGCAAGACACGATTAAATGATTTTTCTCATATAAATAAAACTATAGAAGCTTAGATTTGCCAAAAAAACAATAAATGTATTGGGAAAAATTATCACATGATGAAATAACGTCTCAAATTGACGCTGCTCTTGGGAATAACATGAGTTATAAAACCAAGAAAATTTTAGGAGTACCAGCGAGTTACTTGGATGAAGAACAATTCTACGATGATGCACCGTTTTTAGAAGATTCTCCATTTTTGAAAACACTAATTGCAAACCCTAACCATATAGGTTGTCATACATTGAACGAAGATTCAGAACCATTTTTCAAGGGAACACAGAAAATTGAGGTAGAATTGGTGAAGTTGTGTGCAGAAGAAATATTGGGAGGTGAACAAGATGCTCAAGATGGATATGTTGCACCAGGAGGAACAGAAGCAAATATTCAGGCATTATGGATTTATAGAAATTATTTTATAAAAGAACATAACGCTAATATTGATGAAATAGCTGTTGTCTATTCAGAAGATAGCCACTATTCGATGCCAAAGGGAGCTAATATATTGAATGTTTCGTCCATAGTTTTAAAGGTGGATGATTCTACGAGAATGATTTTAGAAAGTGATCTAAAGCATCGAATTACACAAGCTCGGGATGAAGGTGTTAAGTATTTTATTTTGGTGATGAATATGTCTACTACAATGTTTGGTTCTGTAGACGATATTGTTCGTGTAACCGATTATTTTGAAAATAACAATCTCAATTATAAGGCACACATAGATGGAGCTTTTGGCGGGTTTATATATCCATTTACCAATGATAAAAGCTCTTATACTTTTCAGAATGAGAGAATAAGCTCTTTTACTTTAGATGGGCATAAAATGCTTCAAACACCTTATGGAACGGGTATTTTTATTATTCGAAAAGGATTTATGGAGTTTGCATTAACGGAAGAGGCCAGTTACGTACAAGGAAAAGATTATACCATATGTGGTAGTCGGTCTGGAGCAAATGCTATTTCCATATGGATGATACTAAAAACGCATGGTTCTGATGGGTTAAAAGTAAAAATGAGAAACCTCTCAGATAAATCAAAAGCGTTGTGCAAAAAGTTTGATAAAATAGGTGTAGAATATTACCATAACCCACACATAAATATAATTACGATAAGAGGAAAATACATTTCTCCTCAGTTGGCAAAGAAATATTCATTAGTGCCAGATGTGCATTCAAAAACCCCGAACTGGTATAAAATAGTAGTGATGGATCATGTTAAACAAGGAGTTTTAGATAATTTTATTATTGATTTAAAGTCAAGCTTGACAACAGATTAGATCAATGCTTATCTGTCCTTCTCCTCATGCTTTCTTCGCTATAAATAGCGCCAATACCGATGGTGAGGTTGATGTAATAATTATAATTCAGTGTTGGAGAGTTTTCAATTTCATCTTTGTTGTTATTAATTTTCCATCTCGATTTCTCCAATGGAATTAGATAACCTCCTCTAACATTAAATAATAAAAAAGAGTTAAAAGAAAAACCAAGACCAAGATCAAAATT
>JAJCYO010000080.1 GCA_029262875.1 Flavobacteriales bacterium | reverse complement strand
CGCCCCAGGACCACAAATGATCGTAAGCACACCATTAATACAAAACGCACCCGCAGCCGGTGATAATGTGATGCCAGCTAACCTTATTGATGGAAGCAGTCTGGGGTATTGTGCATATTTTTTGGATACCGAAGGGAATAAAATGGGCCTATACGGAAGTAGTTGATAGCCTAAAATCTATGCGTTAATCACAAAGCGTAGTAAAAGTAAGTAGAAAGACATCGTATTCTTATAGGATGATTACTTTTGTGGGCACCAATGAAACTTAGCTTATCCATACTATTTAGTTTATTACTATTTATAAATGGTTTTTCTCAAACAGGGGAAACTACCTATAGTCTCTTTGGCCAAGTATTAGATGATAAAGGAGGTGGTCTACCATATGTTTCTATTGGGCTTTTTAATGCGAAGGATTCCAATTATGTAAAAGGAGCAGCAACGGAAATTAATGGAAGATTTTCTGTTCAAATTCCTTCAGGAACTTATTACGCTAAAATTTCTTTTTTAAGCTTTAAAGACAAGACAGTTAACAATATTGTTATAAGCAATAAAGATGTTGACTTAAAGAAAGTGAGTCTAACGCCATCGGTAAATAATTTAGATGAGTTTGAGGTGGTGGAAGAAAAGAGACTGATGGAATTGGACCTGGATAAAAAGGTCTTTAATGTTGGTAAGGACATCACCAACCAAGGTGCTGCTGCAACTGAAATATTGGATAATGTTCCGTCTGTTTCTGTAGATGTTGATGGAAATGTAAGTTTAAGAGGTAGTGGAAATGTGAGGGTTTTAATCAATGGTAAACCATCCGGAATGATGGGGATGTCTACTGCTGATGTATTAAAACAAATGGACGCTACTCAAATAGAAAAAGTAGAGGTGATAACAAATCCGTCAGCGAGATATGATGCAGAAGGGGAGGTTGGGATTATTAATATTGTGATGAAAAGAGATAGAAGAGAAGGTATAAATGGTTCGGTTAATGCCAATTTTGGATACCCGAACAACTATGGTGGTGGATTTAATGTGACATTTAAAAGAAAGTATTTTAATGTTTTTACTGGGTATGGAATGAGCTTTAGGGATTCTCCAGGATCAAGTATTAATAAACAAGATTTTACATATCCCGATACTAGTTTTAGCTACAGCAGTGACTCTAAAACACAGCGATTTAGTTTTAACAATAACTTTAGGTTAGGGACAGAAGTTTTTCTTAACAGCTATAATTCATTTACCGTTTCTGGGAAATATAGTTTTGGTGATGGCGATAATGAGACCAATTTAATTTACTCAGATTTCGACCAATTTGATGCGGCTGTTCAAACCGTTAATAGAGATGAGATTGAGGATAAAGATAGAAATTCATATAATGTTTCGTTTAATTATAGAAAGACGTTTAAGCAAAAAGATAGGTTGTTAACGTTTAACTTATACAAGTCGCAAAGGACAGATAATGAGCACTCAACTATCACCCAAACCAACACTAACATTGCTTCAGAAAATTTGGAGCAACGAATATTCAATAATGAGGGTGGAGATACTTGGGCGGTTAATTCGGACTATGTTCATCCAATAAAAAAAGGAAAAATAGAATTTGGGTTAAAGCATACCAATAAGAAGATTGACGATGATTATGCTGTTGAGCAATTTAGCGATATCATTAATGATTGGGAATTTATTCCGGGGTTTAATAACTTGGTTTTATATGATGAAAAGGTTTCCGCAGCTTACTTAATGTTCGGAAAAAAAATAAAGAAATTCTCACTACAATTAGGTATTAGATCAGAGTATACGGATGTAAAAACCGAGTTGGTAACCACAAACGAGATCAATCAAAGAAATTATTTAAACTTTTTTCCAAGCACTCATTTCTCCTATGAATTAAAAAAAGAAAATTCTATTCAGTTAGGATACAGTAGAAGAATAAGAAGGCCTCATCATTATTGGTTATTGCCATTTTTTAGTTTTACAGATTCAAGAAGTAACGTTTCTGGTAACCCGAACATTAACCCAGAGTATACTGATTCATATGAGTTAGGACATTTAAAGAACTGGAAAAAAGCATCTTTGTTATCAAGTATTTACTATCGCTATACAACCAATACTATGGATTGGATAGTGTTTTCTGATGCTGAAGGAGTAACAAGAAGAAGACCTGAGAATTTGGGCGTTAAAGACTCCTATGGATTAGAATTTTCTGGTTCCTACGAACTAACAAAATGGTGGACCATAAGAGGAAGTTATAATTTCTTTAGAGAAATACGAGATGGTGAATTTCAAGGGGTTGAATACGATGTAGATACCTATGTCTGGTCGACAAAATTAAATTCCAAATGGTCCATAAAAAAGAAGGTGAATTTACAGGCTTCTTTTAATTATAGAGCTCCTATGCAGTCACCTCAAGGAGAAACCTTTGCAAGGTATTCCTTAGATCTTGGGTTCTCGTTTGATGTGTTGAAAGGAAACGGGACCATAGCATTTACTGGAAAAGATGTGCTGAACTCAAGAAACCGAAGCGGTCTTGCTTATGGGGAAAATTTTGTTTCAGAAAGTAAAAGACAATGGCGTTCTCGTTATGTCCGTGTGAGTTTTACTTACCGTTTAAATCAAAAGAAAAAACGTGGTGCTGATGCCATCTATCAGGATAATGGAGGAGGAGAGGGATAGATTAATCATCGATATTGAAGAAAAAAATCAGGGTGTCTTGAGAAGTTTTTTTGCTATCTCAATTTTTGCATCCTCAATTTTTTCCTGATTTTTAGTGGAGACATCAATAGACTCAATAATTTTAATGGACATCCCAACATTGTTCATTTCTTCTAAGCTTTTAGAGTGTTCAAGAGCTTGTTTAATTGTGGATTTATAAATAAATAAAAAGGTGGCACCAATAAACTCAGTTATTATACCAGCAATTATTCCAATAGATTTTATATCAGCATCAAATTTGTAAAAAACGGAAAATATAATAATTGATACGATTAAAATAAAACCAACAAACATTACCACTACACTTAAATTAAAAATGCTATTAACTTGACTTAGGTTTTTTTGATAATATTTTTGAAGAGTATTATTGGCTAAATCCCATACTGGAAGAATTTTATTTGGTTGATCATTAATATTTGATTTGGCATCTTCAATGTTTTTCTTTATTTCTTTATCCTGCAGTTCTTGTTTTTTGTTTCTCAAAAGAAAACCTGAAATTATTCTTATTAATATAGCAAAAGAAAAAAGCGTTATTAAAATTTTGAAAGTTGTTTTTTTCCATGTAGAAATCTCTCCTTTACAACTTAAGATTAAAGATGAATATTTATTATAATTGGCAATTCCTATAGCTTTACGAAGGCCTTGTCTTAAAGCTTCATCGCTTTCATATTGAATATCCAATATTGAGTTAATGTTTTGCAAAACACTATCTGGTAGCACAATGTCTTTCATACTCTTAATTTTATACCTTCGAACATCTTCTGATGAATAACTGAAGGCTATAAATTTATTACTGTCTAAATCACCATTTTCTTTTGTGTAGAATTCTCTAAGAGCTATTTTTAGACTATCCAAGGAGTAAAATTCAATTTCTTGGATAAGTTTCCTAGATTCGTCATTAATTTTTAATCTATCAAGTTCATCGAGGGGGACTTTATAAATTTCATAGTAATCATAGGAAGTAATATACCCCTCTAAAAAGTAATGGTCACTAAATAAATTTGGATTAATAATATTTTGAATATGGAGTATTAGTTCTTCATTTTCTTCGAATTTCTTATCTTTTATTTCAACTAAATTTTTTAAGTTGTTGTTTATTTCATTAAGATCTTCAATAGAACTATCGTTAATTTGAGGACCCATAAAAAACATTCCAAAGAAAAATGAAATAGGTAGCAATAGAAAGAGTACAAGGGCGATATTGTCCGAATATTCTTTTAGTATTTTTAAGGTTTTAAAAGGACTTTCGTTTTCCATTAGAATTTATTAATTGAGTTAAGGTAGGTTTAGATTCTATTCATTAAAATTTATCTATATGCGGATTCTGAGTATAAACGAAATTAAAGTTTTTTAAGAAGAAAATCAAGTGTTACATTGGATCTACATCAATTACGATCCTAACGCTCTTGTATTTACTAAAAGCCTCAAAGTGGTTTTTGACTTCCATCACCAATTCCCTTGTTTTGGTAACAGAAATTTTGCGTTCTACTTTGAGCATTGCATTTTTAAGGTACTGATTTTTAATCCTTGAGATAACTGGAAAGTCAGGCCCCAAAACCCGTTCTCCGAATTTAGTTTTTAAGGCATTCGTAAATTCTCTTGCTCCTTCATTTAATACATCCCTATCCCTATGTTTAAGTGAAAAATGTATAATGCGCTGAAAGGGAGGGTATTTAAACTTTGTTCGTTGAACTATTTCATCTTTATACATCCCATTGTAATCATGTTCAATAACTTGTCTGATAATAGGGTGGTAAGGATCATAAGTTTGTATCAATACTTTGCCTCTTTTGGCTTTTCTTCCTGCTCTACCACTTACTTGGCTCATTAGTTGGTAAGATCGTTCGAATGCCCTAAAATCAGGAAAATTGAGCATACTATCGGCATTCATAATTCCTACAACGGAGACATTATCGAAATCTAATCCTTTGGTTACCATTTGGGTTCCCACCAATACATCAGTACTTCCTTCTTCAAAATCGGTAATTAAACGATGGTAAGCATTTTTAGTTCGAGTGGTATCAGCATCCATTCTGGCTATTTTTATCTTTGGAAAGTAGAGTGCCAATTCTTCTTCAATTTGCTCAGTTCCAAAACCTTTTAACGTAACTCTTGGGCTACCACAGGAAACGCACGTTGTTGGCATTTGCTTGTTTGTCCCACAATAATGACATTTCAACAAATTAGAGTATTTATGGTAGGTTAAAGAAACATCACAGTTTTTACATTCAGGAACGTGCCCGCATTCTTCACACAATAAAAATGGAGCATAACCTCTTCTGTTTTGAAACAAGATAACTTGCTCCTTGTTCTTAAAAGCTTCTTCCATCAGCTCCATTAATAAAGGAGAAAAATGTGATTTCATTTTCTTTTTTCGAGTCGCTTCTTTAATGTCAGCACACAATACTTCCGGAAGTTGAACACCCCCATGTCTTTTGGTTATTTCTACTAAACCATATTTACCCTCTTTAGCATTCCAGTATGTTTCTACAGCTGGAGTTGCAGAGCCCATTAGCACTTTCGCTTTGTGGATGTTCGCTAAGACAATAGATGCATCTCTTGCATTGTACCTTGGTGCAGGTTGATATTGTTTAAAGCTATTTTCATGCTCTTCATCAATAATAATTAAGCCCAAATTACTGAAAGGTAAAAACATGGCGGAACGAGCTCCCATCACAATCTGGAATTGAGAAGACTTGGTTTGTTCGAAGTCGAGTACTTTGTTCCAAACTTCAACACGTTCATTTTCATTAAACTTAGAATGGTAAACACCAATAGTATCTCCAAAAACTTTTTGTAAACGAGCAATCAATTGTGTTGTTAAGGCAATTTCAGGCAATAAATAAAGTACTTGTTCACCTCTTTCTATTGCTTCCTGTATGAGTTTAATGTAAATTTCCGTTTTCCCCGAGGATGTAACACCATGTAGCAATACAACGTCTTTTTCTGAAAATTGATCCTTAATTTCTGTCAATGCTTTTTCTTGATGTTCATTCAGAACCTTTTCTCCTATTAGTTCTTTTTGGTAGTTGGAGATGCGATCAACAGCGACATCATAAACTTCAAAGATGTTCTTCTTTACCATTTGATTGATGATGGAAGAAGTTACATTGGTCGATTTTTGTAAATCTATTTTTTTTACTTCTTGATGTTCATCGCTGTAACGATCAGATAGCTTAATGAAAGACATTAAGGTATCTAACTGTTTTTTTGCTCTTGTAATGTCGCTGAAAATTTGCTCTAAATTTTTCTCATCATTCGCAAATTCAGTTAACCGAACATGAGGAATGAGTTTAGCTTTGTACTTTCTTTTTAAATCTTCCTCAACAACAATGGCTCTTTTTTCTATTAAGGACTTTACAACTTTGTGCACGTTTTTTAGGTGTAGAATTTCAGAAATTTCTTGAAGGTTTAGAATGTTTCTAATTTCTAAAGCTTCATAAATTTGATATTCTCTATCCGTCAAATCGTTTACGGCATCACCTTCAAACTCATTGTTAATCAATATTTTAGTTTCACTTGCGAGTTTCAGTGCACCAGGCAAAGCTGCATTAAAAACATCCCCTGGGTTTGCGATGTAATAATCAGCTATCCAATCCCAATGTTGTAATTGCTTGTTGTTTACAATGGGTTTTTCATCCAATAAAGATTCTACATATTTTGCTTGGTATTCAGCTGGAGGGGAGTTGTGAATGTGTTTTACCAAGGCTGAATACAGTTTACCTCCTCTGCCAAAAGGGACAACAGCTCTTTGACCAATTTGAATGTCATCATTTAGTTCTTCCGGCAAACGATAGGTAAACAAATTCGGTAGCGAAAGTGGCAATATGACATCAATGAATTTGGTATCCATGTTAATAAGAAAGTATTTCAGTAAGGTCCAATAGCTTCTTATTTAACTTGTCATTGTGTTTAACGCATTTTTCAAAAGGAGTATAAGTGATTTGTTTGTCAATGATTCCGACCATTAAGTTGGTCTTGTTTTCTGCCAAGGCATTCACAGCTGAATGCCCCATTTGACTGGCTAAAACCCTGTCCAATGCCGATGGTGATCCACCCCGTTGTACGTGACCAAGAATGGTGACACGAGAGTCATAATTAGGGCATTGCTCTTTTAATTCATTTGCAACTTGATAAGCACCACCTGCATCATCTCCTTCGGCAACGATAACAATCATGCTTGACTTATGGTCTCTACCATTGTCTAATTTTTCAACCAATTGATCAATGTAAGTAGGAGTTTCTGGAATTAGGATGGCATCAGCACCAACTCCAATTCCACTATTTAATGCAATAAACCCAGCATCTTTCCCCATTACCTCTACTATACATAGGCGGTTGTGAGAACTGGCAGTATCTTTAATCTTGTCAACAGCCTCAACAACAGTATTTAAAGCAGTATCATATCCAATGGTATTATCTGTACCAAATAAATCGTTGTCTATCGTTCCAGGAATTCCTACTATGGAAACATCGTATTCCTGATTGAAAATATTGGCGCCAGTAAATGTTCCATTACCACCAATCGCAACAATCCCATCCAATTCAAATTTCTGAACGTTTTGGAATGCTTTTTTTCTTCCCTCAGCAGTAAAAAAACCTTGTGATCTAGAACTTTTTATAATGGTTCCTCCTCGTTGTATAATATTGCTCACATCTTTTGATGTTAGCGGATTGATGTTTCCCTCAATTAATCCATTGTATCCTTCACAGATACCGTATACTTCAATGTTTTTGAAAATACAAGTTCTAACAACAGCTCTTATGGCCGCATTCATTCCTGGAGCATCTCCTCCCGATGTTAAAACGCCTATCTTTTTCATTTAATTTAGTATTTGATCCATTCTGTCCATTCTTTCAAATGAATAATCTGTGTCATTTTCAGAAGTATATTTCAATACTTCTAAAGTAATATTTTTAAGATTATCATCGGAGGAATTGATTAAGTATTTATGATACAATAAATCTTCCAATAACTTGAAGTGGGTAATGGTGAATTCCTTGTTTTTAATTAAGAAGGTAATAAGGCTTTCTTTTTCTATGGACAAGATTTCTTCAAAGCTAACACCTAAATAATCAGTAGAAAAGTCATTGATTTTTTCTTCTGCTTCTATTGGTTTTTGATTTTCTTTCAACTGCAAAACTGCCGCTAAAACTTTGGCCAGTTCATCAAAATAACGTTGGATGTAATCCTTTCTAATCATTTTGAGGCTGTAGTTTATGAATCTTCTTGGTGCCCTTATACATCTCGTATTTCATAAACCTACATTCCAAACTTCCATTAAATAATTTGATTTTCCTTGATGGTCTTAAGCCAACTTTTTTAAGCGCGCCCATATTTGAGCTAATCATCCAGGCATTCCAGCCATCGTACCTTGTTTTTAAATTGTCTCCAAAAGCCGTATATAAATCATCAACATTTTCTCCAATCCGTTCACCATAAGGAGGGTTACAGACAATTACACCTTTAAGTTGGGGTGCTTCAAAATCATTAAAATCCTTTTTGTGGAGTTCTATCTTATCAGTTAATCCCGCAGCTTCAATGTTGGCTCTACTCATTCCCATAACTCGAGCATCATTGTCAATACCAATTATCTTAAACTTAAAATCAATTTCTTCATCTAAAGCGAGATCAACAACTTCATCAAAAAGTGGCTCATCAAAACTCTTCCAATTCATAAACCCAAATACGGCTCTATTAATATTTGGTGGAATGTTGCAGGCTATCATTGCTGCTTCGATTAACAGTGTTCCAGAACCACAGAACAAATCGATGAAATTCGAATTCTTATCCCAGCCACTCAGTAATATCATTCCAGCCGCAAGATCTTCTTTTATGGGAGCAAGACTTCTACTGTCTCGATACCCTCTTTTAAACAGAGGATCTCCAGAACTATCTAAACTCACAGTACATTCATTTTCTTTATTGATGTGAAGGTTGATTCGAATATGTGGTTGATCCGTATCTACATCTGGACGTTTGTCAAATTTACCTCTAAACCGATCAGCAATAGCATCCTTGGTTTTAAAAGCGGCAAATTTGGTATGGTTAAAAATTTCGGAAAAAACGGTAGAATCAATGGCAAAAGTTTGATCAATGTTAAAAATATCTTCCCAGGCAATGTTCTTGATTTTTGAGTATAAATCTTCAGCATCTTTGATTCTAAAAGTTCGTATGGGAACAAGTAATCTGTTAGCAGAACGAAGCCATAGGTTAGCTTTGTATAGCGTCTCCTTTGTTCCTTCAAAAATAACTGCCCGAGTTGCAACTTCAATTTCTTTTACACCAAGTTGTTTTAATTCTTCAACAAGAACCTCTTCTAAACCATAAGATGTTTTGGCAATTATTTTAAATTTATTTTCAGATTTCATTTTACAAAGATAATAAAGCTATTTAGGTTAATTTTACAACTTTAAAATTAAGTGTATGCAAAGTCAATTTGAGTTTCTAAAAATAACAAGAAACAATGTTTTAAAAGCCATTGATGGCTTAAGTAATGAAGAGCTAAACCTTATTCCTCCAGGTTTTAAGAACAACATCATATGGAATGTTGCCCACCTTGTGGTAACTCAACAGCTACTGTGTTATAAGCTATCTGGATTAGAAATGTATTTAGATAACGATTTTGTTGATAGTTATAGAAAGGGAAGTGAGGCAAATGGAAAAGTTAGTCAAGAAGAAATTGAAGAGATAAAAACTCAATTAGTTGAATTGCCTAATAAGTTGATTACAGATTACAACAATGCTACTTTTAAAAGTTTTGCAGCATATCCAACCAGTTATAATGTAATCTTAAATAGCATAGAAGACGCCATTCAGTTTAACAATGTACATGAAGGCTTACATTTTGGATACATTATGGCAATGAAGAAAATAATCAAGTAAATCTTCTGTCACTATTTTAACCGTTTAACACTTTTTATATAAAAGAAGGTTGATTTAGTCTTAAATTTGCGTCTCAAAAATTAGAAAAATTGAACGCTTTGAAAAACATACTTTTTTTTCTTTTCCTCTCCATTTTTGTTTTTCAGGTATCCGCTCAAAATAAATATACGGTAAGTGGTTATGTAAAAGACAAATCCAATGGAGAAAGTTCTATTGGTGCTACTGTTTACATTAAAGAGTTACTCAAGGGAACCACGTCAAATGCTTACGGATTTTATTCCATTACTTTAGAAGAAGGGGAGTACACATTGGTTATTTCTTACATTGGTTTTAAGAACATAGAACAAAAAATAAACCTTAATAAGGATATTCGGTTAAATTATGCCATTGAACCAGATGTAATTACAACAGAAGAATTTACCATTACCGGAGAACGGGAAGATAAAAATACTAATGAGGCCGTTATGAGTACAGTTGAGTTAGATGTGGAGAAGGTAAAAGCTTTGCCAGCGCTTTTTGGTGAAGTGGATATTTTAAAAACAATACAACTGTTACCAGGTGTTCAATCTGCAGGAGAAGGTAATTCAGGTTTTTATGTGAGGGGAGGGGGACCAGACCAAAATTTAATATTATTAGATGGAGCAACCATATACAATGCATCTCATTTAGCTGGATTTTTCTCGGTTTTTAATTCTGATGCTATTAAAGATGTCAAATTAATTAAAGGAGGAATGCCAGCGGAATATGGTGGCAGACTATCTTCTGTATTGGACATTACCATGAAGGATGGGAACTTTAAAAAGTATGAAGCAGAAGGAGGGTTAGGTGTCATATCATCTCGTGTAACAGTTCAAGGTCCAATAAAAAAAGATACAGCCTCTTTTATAGCATCCTACAGACGATTTTATTTAGGAGATATTGTCCAACCTTTTATTAGTGATTCATCAAAATTTAAAGGGACCAATTATTATTTTTATGACTTTAATGCTAAGCTCAACTACATTGTTTCTGAGAAAGATAGGTTGTATTTAAGCGGTTATTTTGGAAGGGATGTGTTTTCATTTAAAAATACCAAAGATGGTTTTGGAATGGACACTCCATGGGGAAATACCATTGTTTCCTTAAGATGGAATCATTTGTTTAATGATAAGTTATTTTTAAACACTTCAGTAATTTATACAGAGTATCAGTTTGAAGTAGGCTTGGAACAAGATCAATTTGAATTTAGGTTGTTCTCTGGAATTACAGATTGGAATGCAAAACTGGATTTTAATTACCTGCCCTCTATTCTTCATAATGTAAAGTTTGGGGCCAATTATATTTTCCACAAGTTTGTTCCCAGTAATGCAACAGCAAGATCAGGTGAGGTTGATTTTAATACTGGAGACATTATTAAAAACTATGCAAATGAATTTGCACTTTACTTGTCTGATGATTGGGACATCAATGAAAAATTAAAAGTACATGTAGGTGCACGTTATTCAATGTTTCAGCATATCGGACCTTTTAAACGTTACAACAATAATGAATTTGGAAGTCCTGTAGATACTATAGTTTATGATAATGGAGAAACAGTAAAATTTTATCATGGCATAGAACCAAGAATTACAGCAAGATATAGCTTGAGAAATAATGCTTCTGTAAAGGCATCATTTACCCAAAACTACCAATACATTCACATGGCGAGTTTTGCTTCAGTTTCTTTACCTACAGACGTATGGGTGCCAAGTTCGGATAAAGTGAAGCCTCAGTTCTCTACTCAATATGCCGCTGGTTACTTTAAAAATTTCAAGGATAACAAATTTGAGACCTCTGTTGAAGTCTATTACAAGACAATGAAAAACCAGATAGAATATAAAGATGGAGCTTTACCAGAAGATAATGCAGGAAACAATGTAGATAACTCTTTTACCTTTGGTGAAGGATGGTCCTATGGAACAGAATTGTTTTTGAAAAAACGATATGGAAAATTTAATGGATGGATTGGTTATACCCTTTCATGGACCAATAAACAATTTGAAGAGCTAAATGACGGGAACGTGTTTCCTGCGAAGTACGATAGAAGACACGATGCCTCAGTAGTTTTCCTTTATGATATATCCAAACGATTGACTTTAGGAGCAACATGGGTTTATGCAACAGGTAGCGCACTAACATTGCCTGAAGCAAGATACACCATTGAGGGACAAATTGTAAGTGATTATGGTGATCGAAATTCCTTCAGGATGGATGCCTATCATAGAATGGATTTATCATTGACTTTAAAAGGGAAAGAAGAAAAGAGGTTTAAATCGAATTGGATTTTCTCTATCTACAATGTGTACAATAGGAAAAACCCTTACTTCATTTATTTTGCTACAGAAGGAGATATTTATAGTGGAACATTGGATATTCAGGCAAAGCAGGTTTCCTTATTTGGAATATTGCCATCAATTGCATGGAACTTTAAGTTTTAAGATGAGAAATGGAGGGATATTTGGAATTTGTATGGGAGGTTGGAGTGATTGGAGCTATGATTATAAATAAAAATTATAGCGTTTATGGAATTTTTGCTGGAATAGCTATTGCAGCATTGGTGATAAGTTTAAAAAATAAAAAAGATGAAGAAAAGTAAATTAGTATTGATGCTATTGTTTTCCATTGTTCTTTTTTCATGCGAAAAAGACATTGACATAGACTTGGCTGAAGTAGATAGGAAATTGGTAGTTGAAGGGAGTATTGAACCAGGACAACCTCCTTTTGTGATCTTATCAAGAACAGAAGGGTACTTTGATCCGGTAGATATAAATTCCCTTCAAAATGCTTTTATCCATGATGCAACGGTATTTGTTTCTAATGGCACCAATAACATTCAATTAACAGAAATATGTACGGATCAACTTCCAGATTCTCTTTTACCAACCATAGCAGAACTGATTGGCGTTTCATTAACCAGTTTAAAGTCTTTTGGGTTTTGCCTTTATACAACCTTAGATCCTTTAATGTTTGGAGAAGTTGGAAAGACTTATTCGCTTAACATACAAGCAGAAGGTGAAGTGTTAACATCAATAACAACAATTCCTACTCCTGTTCCTATGGATCTTTATTGGTACAAAGATCAACCAGGTTTTACGGACTATGGGTACATGTGGTTTAAACTAAATGATCCTCCTACTTTAGGAACTGCTTATCGAATATATACTCAACGAAAAGGAGTAGACAGTAGATTTATTCCTGCCGGTGGAGGTTCTGTTTTTGATGACAATTTTTTTAATGGATTAAATTTCGAAGCATTTATTTGGAGAGGCCATGAAGTCAACTCGACAGCGGAAGAAGATAACGGAGAAACTGCTGAGTATTTTCAGCAAGGAGATACTATCATTATTAAATTCTGTACAATAGATCAGCCTCATTTTCAATTTTGGGAAAGTTTTGAAATAGCCGCTTTTAACAATGGAAACCCTTTTGCAGCACCAGCAACGATAAAAACTAATATTGAGGGTGGGTTAGGTGTCTGGGGTGGATATGGTGTAACATACGACACCTTAATAGCAGTTGATTAATATCTAATTAATCGTTTTGGAAAACCTTCAAATAAGTTTATTTTTAACCTCTCAAATTTTTAGAACATGTCGGAAGAAATAGAAAAAGTAAAGTGTTTAATTATTGGATCAGGACCTGCTGGTTATACTGCTGCAATTTATGCTGCAAGAGCCAATATGGAACCAGTATTATATCAAGGAATGCAACCTGGAGGTCAATTGACAACTACCAATGAAGTGGAAAATTTTCCAGGTTATGAGGATGGAGTTACTGGTCCAGAAATGATGATGCAGCTTGAAGCTCAAGCAAAGCGTTTTGATACAGATGTAAGAAATGGATGGGTAACCAAAGTAGACTTTAGTGGGCCGGTTCATAAAGTATGGATAGAAGATAAAAAAGAAATTCATGCCGATACGGTAATTATTTCTACAGGAGCTTCTGCGAAATATTTAGGGTTAGATTCTGAACAACATTATTTAGAAGCTGGTGGCGGAGTTTCTGCTTGCGCTGTTTGTGATGGGTTCTTTTATAGAGGTCAAGAAACTGTTATTGTTGGAGCAGGAGATTCTGCTTGTGAAGAAGCACATTACCTTTCTAATATCTGTACAAAAGTTACCATGTTAGTAAGAAGAGATGAATTTAGGGCTTCTAAAATAATGGCTGAACGTGTGAAAAATACAACCAACATAGAAATTTTGTTTAATACCGAAACGGATGAAGTTTTAGGAGAAAATGATTTGGTAACTGGAGTAAGGGTAAAGAATAATCAGACAGGGGAAACAAAAGAGATTCCATGCACTGGTTTTTTTGTAGCAATAGGACACAATCCAAACACAGAGATATTTAAGGATTACATTAACCTGGATGAAGCTGGGTACATTGAATATGCAGAGCCAGGTACCGCTAAAACAAATGTTCCTGGTGTATTTGTATCTGGTGATGCAGCAGATAAAACATACAGGCAAGCCATTACAGCGGCAGGAACAGGATGTATGGCAGCGTTAGAGGCGGAAAGATACTTAGCCGCAAAAGGACATTAAAAAGATATTTAGAAAAAAAATAAAATGGAAAAAGTAGCAGTAATAGGAGCAGGAACAATGGGTAATGGGATTGCCCATACCTTTGCTCAAAGTGGATTTAAAGTTAATTTAATAGACATCTCTCAAGAAGCTTTGGATAAAGCTTTGGCAACTATATCTAAAAACTTAGATAGAATGGTCGCTAAGGAAAAGATAACCGAGGAAGACAAAAACAATACAATTGGTAACATCAATACACATACAGATATGATGGCTGGAGTAGAAGATGTTGGTTTGGTTGTTGAAGCAGCAACTGAAAATGTAGATTTAAAATTAAAAATATTTAAATCCATTGATGATGCAACAAGCGATGATGTGATTTTAGCATCAAATACATCTTCTATTTCAATAACTAAGATTGCTGCGGTAACCAATCGACCAGATAAAGTGATAGGAATGCATTTTATGAATCCGGTCCCTATAATGAAATTGGTAGAAATTATTAGAGGTTATTCAACTTCTGATAAAGTGACAAATACCATCATGGAATTGTCTAAGAAGTTAGGCAAAACGCCTACCGAAGTTAATGATTATCCTGGGTTCGTTGCCAACAGAATATTAATGCCGATGATCAATGAAGCAATAATAACATTACATGAAGGTGTAGCTGGTGTTGAGGAAATAGACACCGTTATGAAATTAGGGATGGCTCACCCAATGGGGCCATTACAGCTTGCAGACTTTATAGGCTTAGATGTATGTTTGTCTATTTTGAATGTAATGTATGATGGGTTCGGTAATTCGAAGTATGCTCCTTGCCCGTTATTAGTAAACATGGTAGAGGCAAGTAAGATGGGGGTGAAATCTGGAGAAGGTTTCTATTCATGGAGTCACGGTACTAAGGAATTGATTGTATCGGATCAATTTAAATAAAAAGAATAGTTTAAATAATAATAATCGCTACTTCAGTTGAGGTAGCGATTTTTTGTTTTTAAGTAAAATACTTTTCTAAATTTAACGTTAGCGTAAACAATTATGGAATAACTATATTTGTTCCAATCATTTATCAAGTGAAGAAACTAACAAAATTCATACTTCTTTCTTTTATAGGCCCATTTATCCTTACGTTTTTCATATCCCTATTTGTATTGTTAATGCAATTTATTTGGTTATGGGTAGATGAGATGTTA
>JAJCYO010000079.1 GCA_029262875.1 Flavobacteriales bacterium | reverse complement strand
TTTATTTTGGCTTTAGGACATCGCTAAGAAATTTATATGATGACTTTTAAATAATTATGCAAGAACTAATTCTTCCCATATTAACCTCTTTTATAATTGTGTTGCTTTCGACACCATCATTTATAAAAATTGCGAAACTCAAACATTTGTTTGATGACCCATCTGATGACAGAAAAATTCATACCCGAAAGGTTCCTCTGATGGGTGGTATGATGATTTTTGCTGGAACACTTTTTTCCTTCTTATTGTGGCTACCTATTAATGAAATGGGCGTAATAAAATATTTAGTCCCTTCTTTACTTATCATGTTTTTTGTTGGAATGAAGGATGATATCATTGGTACCGCCCCCGTAAAAAAATTAGCCGCCCATATCATAGTTGCCTTTATAATGGTCTTTATGGCTGAAGTTAAACTAACTAGTTTACATGGTTTGTTTGGGGTCAGGGAAATACCAGAATGGACGGGAATTATGTTAACCGTATTTACCTACATTGTCGTAATTAATGCTTTTAATTTAATAGATGGGGTTGACGGTTTAGCTGCTGGAGTTGGGTTAATTGCTTCTACTGTTTTTGGTTTTTGGTTTTATTATGCAGGTGATTGGACTTATGCGGTATTATCATTTTCTCTTGCTGGTGGTTTACTCGGGTTTTTAAGGTTTAATTTTAATCCAGCCAAAATCTTTATGGGTGATTCAGGTTCGCTAACCATAGGATTTTTAATTGCTGTAATGGCAATTGAATTGGTAGAATATGAGGCTCAAGAATTACCACATATCATCAATAATATTTCGAAGCCTATTCTATCGATGTCCATTTTAGTATACCCTTTAATTGATACCATGAGAGTTTTTACCTTGAGGGCAGTAAAAGGAGTTTCTCCATTTACAGCAGATAGAAACCACATACATCACCGTTTGATCGATTTGGGATTGTCCCATAAACAAACGGTAATCATTATATATTTATTTAACTTGCTAATAATAGGGGCTTGTGTTTTTGCTCAGCGTTTCGATCCAAGCTATTCTTTTGTTGTCATAATGGTTAGTGTTATTTTGATTATTCAGATTCCATTTTTAATTAAACCTAAAAAAGGTGAATAGAAAATTAGTTGTCATATCTTTTTTATTACTTGTGTTGACATTTAATGTGAACGCTCAAAATTTTAACATTACGAATGAACGAACATTTTCATCTTTATTCAACCAAAATGTTGATACATTAGAAAATTTTCACACAAGCATCAGGCCTTTTGCAAAAAACGAAGTGAGTAATTATGATTCAATAATGACTTCATTAGACCTTACTACGGAATCAAATTTTGTTTCAGCTCTATTTAATTATGGGGGTATCACTCCTCATGAAAAGAGCATAGCATTAGAACTTTCTCCGATTCTTAACACTGGGTTCATGATGGAAAAAAATGAACTCATATCGCAAAACCTATCGGAATTATCCTTTGGATTGAATTTAAATGGTAGTATCGGTAAAAAATGGAGTACGCAACTCGTTTTTTTGTCAGACCATTCTAAATACCCCTCATTTGTAGACTCATTAGTTCAAAATAAAAATATTAGCCCTGGTTATGGCTATACTAAAGATGGACAGGCATTTTATGGGCAGGGGAACATTACTTTTACGGCTGACAAAAATTTCACTTTCCAATTGGGTTATGGCAAAAATTTTATCGGGGATGGGTACCGTTCTTTATTTTTATCTGACAATGCAAACAGTTATCCCTACTTAAAAGTTACAGCTAACATATGGAAATTAAAATACATGGCGCTGTATACCAATTATCAAGACATTAGGGGTTCTGATGGTAACATTAAAAATTATTTTCAAAAATTATCTACTGCCCATTACCTAAGCTTGAATGTTGCCAAATGGTGGAACATTGGGTTGTTTGAGAGTATTATCTGGCAATCACAAGAAGATAATTTTTACAGAGGTTATGACATTAACTATTTCAATCCTGTTATCTTTTTGCGTCCAGCTGAATACTCACAAGGTTCTGCAGACAATGCTTTATTGGGTGGTAGCATGAAATTTAAAATAAGGAAAAAGAATATTTTATATGGACAATTAATTTTAGATGAATTTAAACTGAATGAATTAAAAGCTGGGACAGGTTGGTGGGCGAATAAATATGGCTATCAGTTTGGGTTAAAGTCTTACGATTTTTTATGGATAAAAAATTTAAGATTACAATTAGAGTATAATATGGTTCGGCCTTTTACCTACACGCATAGTTACAACCCTACGAGCATTAGTACGTTACAAAATTATGCTCATTTTAATTCACCATTAGCACACCCTTTAGGAGCTAATTTCAATGAAGCATTAGCAGGTTTAACTTATCATAAAAAAAGATGGGTTTTTGAAGCAATGTCAACAATTGCAAAAGTGGGATTTGATACTAACAGTACAACAAGTGTTGGTCAAAATATTTACATTCCAAATGACAATCGAGCAACAGATGCTAATGGAAATCGTGTCGATTATGGGTACAATACTACTCAAGGATTAACGACTGATATTATTAACAGTACATTAAAAATTTCTTATGTGATTAACCCTAAATCACAATTTCTTTTTCAAGTTGGTGTAACCAATCGAAGCTATAAAAACAACATTGAGAACTCTTCAACAAACATGTTTTTTATAGGAATAAAAACAGCAATAACCAATCGCTATTTTGATTTTTAGTACTTAAAAAAGAATAAAATAAGCTAAGGCCAAAAGTGCTATAATGTAAATAATCACTCTTTTGTTCATGTTATTTCCAGCTCTAGTTCTACTATAACTGTTCCCCCAATTTTCTCTTATAGTAGATTTGAAATCTTCCGTGTGAGATTTTTCATAAGACGGATTATTATTTACTTCTCTACCAATTTGCTCATATCGTTTTTTCATTTTTTCTTTTCGCTCATCATAATAGCGAGGTTCAAAATAAAACTGATCAGGCTTTTTAGACCTGAAACCAAACATAGATGGTATTTTTGGAGCTTCCATAAAATTAGGTATTGGTTCAAATTTACGATAAAATAACGTAAAATCGTTTCAAGATATTATTCCATAATTTTACATTATGAATTTTAGGGAAAAATTAGAGCAAGGCCATTCTAAAACAACCACCACCGAAATAGTGAATGCCATCTGCAAGTCCTCAAAAAAAATGGACGAATTAATGAAGTGTTTTATTGAAGGACCCGTTCAAATTACACAACGTGCTGCATGGCCAATGTCATTTGTTGCTCAAAAGCACCCTGAATTGTTATTGAAGTATTATGATTTATTAATTGACTTATTGAACCAACCAAATAAACATGATGCCATCAATAGAAATATTTTGCGTGCATTTCAATTTGTTGAAATTCCAGAAAAACACCAAGGAAAGGTTTTAGACGTAAGCTTTAAATTATTAAACTCATCTGATGAGCCAATTGCTGTAAAAGCATTTAGCATGACTGTTATTTATAATTTATCTAAAAAATATCCAGATATTATTCCTGAATTAAGAGCCAGCCTTGAGTCCTTAATGCCAAATGCAAGTTCGGGTGTAAAAAGTCGAGGAAAAAAAATCCTGACAGCCATCCAATAATAAGGTTATGTTATCTTCTCCCTGACAAAAACCATGGTTCTAATTAGCTATATTTGTATAGAAATTTGACCAGTGTATTATGAATATAGGGATTGTTTGTTACCCAACATTTGGAGGAAGTGGAGTTGTTGCAACAGAATTAGGTAAAGCATTAGCATCTAAAGGACATAAAATTCATTTTATTACTTATCAGCAACCGGTTCGGTTAGATATCTTTTCTGAAAACATATTCTATCATGAAGTAAAGGTTTCTGATTATCCATTATTTGATTATCAACCCTATGAATTAGTCCTTACCAGTAAATTAGTTGATGTCGTCAAATTCGAAAAATTAGACCTTTTACATGTTCATTATGCCATTCCACATGCTTCTGCGGCTTATATGGCTCAACATATTCTAAAATCTCAAGGAATTAAAATCCCGTTCGTAACAACATTACATGGAACAGACATTACATTGGTAGGTAAAGATTCTTCGTTTGAACCTGTTATTACTTTTGCCATTAATGAATCTGATGCCGTTACCGCGGTTTCTGAAAGTTTAAAACAAGATACTTTAAAGCACTTTAACGTTAAAAGAAATATTGACGTGATTCCAAATTTTGTATGTTTAGACCATTATAATTATAATGGAAGTGTAACATCGATCAAAAACTCCTTTGCTCCTAATAATGAAAGATTGTTGGTTCACATTTCTAACTTTAGAAAGGTGAAAAGAACAGAAGACGTCATTAAAGTGTTTGATATTGTAAGAAAGCAAATTCCAGCGAAACTATTGATGGTAGGTGATGGTCCTGAGAGGCATCGATTAGAAGAATTATGTAGGGAATTAGATACCTGCCATTTGGTTAAATATTTGGGGAAAGTTAAGGACACTGAACGTATTTTATCTGCTTCTGATTTGTTTATTCTACCTTCAGAATCAGAAAGTTTTGGGTTAGCCGCTTTAGAAGCCATGGCTGCTAAAACACCCGTAATATCAACAAATACCGGAGGTATTCCTGAAGTAAATAAAAATGGTATCTCTGGATTTTTAAGCAATGTAGGAGACGTTAAAAGTATGGCCGAAAATGCATTGAAAATTCTTTCTGATGATGCTACGTTAGAAAAATTTAAAGATGGAGCTTATCAACAAGCTAAAAAATTTGATATTCATACGGTACTTCCTCAATACGAAAAATTGTACAAAAGCTTGATTGATTAAAACTCTCGGAAAGCGATATTATTAGCCGTTAATTCAATCCTATTTAAAAAATCTTGTAAAACATGGAGGTTATTATTGGTGTAAAATGTATTTACACCTGATTTTGCCCTATGGTTTAATAAACCCTCTTGTTCTAAAACATTTTGCGTTTGTTTCGCAACCGCTTCTCCAGAATCAATTATAGTAATGTCATTTGGAATTATTTCTTTTATGATAGGGATCAAAAATGGATAGTGAGTGCATCCCAACACAATATTATCCACACCTTGATCAATCATTGGCATAAGGTATTTTTCTAATAATGGTTTAGTTGCGGCCAATTGCCCTTTTTCAATCAAACGAACCAAGTTCTCACCTTCTGCTTCAATAATTTCTAACTCATCCCTAAACTGATTAGATGTAGACAAGAATAAGTCGCTATTAAGTGTTCCTTTGGTTGCCAAAACACCAATTTTTCCTGATTTTGTTTGTAATGCCGCTGGTTTAGTTGCTGGTTCTATTCCAACAAAAGGAACATTGTATTTATCTCTTAAAACCTCAATTGCATTGGTTGTGGCAGTATTACAAGCTACAACAATTGCCTTGCAGCCAATTTCCAAAAGTAAATCGGTATTCTTAATGCTTAAGTCTATTATTTCTTGTTTACTTTTTTCACCATAAGGAGTATTCGCACTGTCTGCCAAATAAACAATAGATTCGTGAGGCAGTGTACTAATAATCTCTTTACAAATAGACAATCCTCCCAATCCAGAATCAAAAATTCCGATTGGTGCTTCGTTTATATTTTCTATTTCTTTCTTCAAATAATGAGCATAAAAAAGCTCCTAAGAGTTATCAAAGGAGCTTTAAAGTTAGAATAAAAACTTTTATTCAATTCCTAATTTCTTTTTTACTTTAGGTAGAATGTCATCACTATCAATAGAGTAAAGAACAACCCCAACGCTTGAATCCAAAATGTAAGTAAATCCATTTTCTTTCGCTACATCATTAATTGCCGTTTTAGCTTTATCAATGATTGGCTGTAACAAATCTTGTTCTTTTTTCTGTAAATCTGCTTCAGCAGTTTGTTGAAAATCAGTAATTCTCTTTTCTAAATCCGTAATCTCTTTGATTTTTGTATCCTTAATAATGTCCGTCATTACATCCTGTTTGCTCTGAAACTCTCCTACTTTTGTCTCGTATTCTTTTCTCATTGCATCCAATGTAACTTTTAACTGGCTTGCATAATCTTCCAATTCTTTTTGTACTGCCGTTCTTTCTGGCATTGCAGTTAATAAGTCGTTAGAATTTATGTGTCCAACTTTAACTCCTTTTTGAGCCATTGCTGTAGTCGACAATGCAACTACAAGCATCAATAATGTTATCTTAAGTGTTTTCATTTTTCTTTTAATTAAGTGCCAAATATATATTATTCTTTTGTTTCACCTGGTTTATAACCCATTTTTTTTAATACATCATCACTAATGTTGTATTTTGGGTTTGTATAAAGCATCGTTAGCGCACTTGATTTATCAAACACTACTCCTAACTTTTTGTAATTTGCTATTTCACTAATAGCCTTATATACTTTATCCTGTATAGGTTTTACTAATTCTTTTCGTTTCTGAAAAAGCTCACCATCAACACCAAATTTAGTCTTTTGATATTCTTTCGCTGCTTTTTCTTTTTTAATTATCTCATCTTCTCTCTTCACTTTCATATCCTCAGTAAGCAAGATTTGTTCTGCCTGGTAATTTTTATACATCTTATCAATTTCGGAATACCTTCTTTCAAGCTGTTTTTGCCATTCAATAGAAAGTTTATCTAATTCTCCTTGCGCATCTTTATAATCGGGTATATTTTCTAAAATATACTCGGTGTCAACATAAGCAAAATTTTGGCTATAGGCCATTGAAGTTGTTACCAGAAGCAAAACAACTATTCCTATTTTTTTCAGATTTTTCATTTGTTTAATCATCATATTATCTCCTTATTTATTAGCCGAAAACCGCAGCGAATTTAATAAAAATTACCAGCCACCTATGTTTCCTCCTATACTAAAGTGTATTTCAGAGTGACTATTAGGATCTGTTCTTCCAGGTATGTCATCAAAACGATAACCCCAATCTAACCCTAACAATCCAAACATTGGCATGTAAATTCTAATTCCTGCACCGGCAGATTTATATACCTCAAAAGGATTCACTTGGTCAAAGCTGTCCCATGAATTACCAGCTTCTCCAAATACCAAGCCATAAATTGTTGCACTTGGATTTAAAGAGAATGGATACCTTAATTCTGCTGTATATTTGGTAACAAATGTTGCTCCTGCTCCTGGGGATAAATCTCCAGCTCCATAACCTCTAAGCGCAATAACTTCTCTTGCTACAAATTGATTAAACCCAGTTAAACCATCTCCCCCTAAATAGAATCTTTCGAATGGAGAAGTTCCCAACTCTTTATTAAAAGAACCTAAATAACCAAACCCAGCTTTTGTATTTAATACAAAAGATCTCTTACTATGAGTCAATTGAGAGAACCATGATGTTTGAAATTTCCATTTGTGGTATTCAACAAATAAGTTTTTTTCCTGTACTGTCATCGCATCATAATCAGTATCAGAAGCTCTAAACCATGAATAAGGCAATGTATGTTGTAACGTTAATGTAGTTGTCGAACCTGTTGTAGGGTAAATTGGGCTCGGTCCGGCTGAATTTCTTGAAAGGACATGTCTAAAACTCAAGTTATTCGCAAATCCATTAGAAAACCCATCCAATACAGTATAATTGTCTATTACATAATATTGGTAAGAAGCTTCATTATAAAGTGTAAAGAAATCATCTGGGAATTTCAACCTTCTTCCTAACCCTAATGATATTCCATATGATTTAAACGATTGTGTAAAATCACCAGACGTATTATTTAGGTTTGTATGTGTTAAGCTAACACTCAATGAATTAGGTTTTCTACCTCCTAACCATGGTTCTGTAAAAGACATGCTATAAGCCTGAAATCCTAACCCTGTTGATTGGGCTCTTAAACTTAACCGTTGTCCATCACCTGCAGGTAACGGTCTCCATGCTCCCTTTTTAAACAAATTACGAGCAGAGAAATTATTAAACGAGACACCTAAAGAACCAACAACACGTCCTCCTCCCCATCCACCGGAGAGTTCAATTTGATCTGAAGGTTTTTCTTCCACCACATATTCAATGTCTACAGTCCCGTTTTCTTGATTAGGCTTTGGATTCACACCCATTGTTTCTGGATTAAAATATCCTAATTGAGCTAATTCTCGCTGTGTTCTAATAATATCTGATCTACTAAATAATTCACCTGGGAGTGTTCTTATTTCACGTCTTATTACATGATCATTGGTCTTATCATTTCCAATAATTATAATTCTATTAATTCGAGCTTGTTTTCCTTCATAAACCCTCATTTCAAAATCAATGGAATCATTTTCTATTTTAACCTCAACTGCATTAACTTGAAAAAATAAATATCCATCATCTAAATATAAAGAGCTAACGTCTCTTCCTTTCTGATTCATAAATAGCCTAGAATCCAATGTCTTTTTGTTGTAAACTTCGCCTTTCTTAATGTCTAAAATTCTATTCAGCACCTTCGTTGAATGAACAGTGTTCCCAACCCATTTAATGTCTCTAAAATAGTATTGGTTTCCTTCTTCTATGGTAATATCTATATTTATTCTTTTACTACTTACTCGGTAAACCGTATCAAATGCAATTTTAGCATCCCGATATCCCTTCTCATTATATTTATCAATAATTGCAGGCTTATCTGTATTGTAAGTATGTGGAATATACTTAGATGTAGTAAATATGTTATAAGGTCTACTTACCTTTGTATCTTCAAAAGATCTCCTTAATTTTCCTGATTTCAACGCATTATTACCGGTAAAATTAATGTTCTTAACTTTTATTCTTTTCCCTCTATTGATGTTAATGGTTAGAATAACGTTATTGGTTGCACTTGTATCATCTTCTTGTATGATGGTAACCTCAGCATCTAAATATCCTTTTTTTACGAAAAAACTTGTTACCGTGTTTTTGGTATTTATCAATAAATTCTCCGTTACTACTTTTCCTCTTATCAACTCTATTTCTTCCCTTAAATCTTTCTGTTTTGCCTTTTTAACACCTGTAAACTTAAACTTAGATAATCTTGGCAATTCTGTAATGTGAATGTCTAAGAAAATCTTATCTCCTTCAATCTTTGTAGCTTTTAAAGCAACATCAGCAAATAATTTTTGATCCCATAATTTTTTTATGGCCTTGGTCGTTTTATCCCCTGGCACTTTTATCTTATCTCCAATTGCCAATCCAGAAATCGCTCTAATCGTTGACGGATTAAAATAACTTGTCCCTGAAATGGTTATTCCACCTATTTCATATTCTTTTGGGTTAGAATAACTTATATCATCTAATCCAGTGTTTATTGAAAACTGAGCCTCAACAAAAGAAGGCAGTATCAATAATAATGTTATGTATAAATATTTTTTCATTAATTGGTTAATTGTTCACTTGTCATCCCAAACCTTCTTTCTCTTTTCTGATAATTTACTATCGCTTCAAACAAGTCATCTTTTGTAAAATCTGGCCAAAGTTTATCTGTAAAATAAAGCTCAGAGTAGGCTATTTGCCACAATAAAAAATTACTTATTCTATATTCTCCACTTGTTCTAATTAATAATTCAGGATCCTGAATTGTAGCGGTCTCCAAGTAATCATCAATGAGGGTATCATTTATTTCATCTAACCCTATTTTAGCTTCTGATACATCTTTTGCAATCGCTTTAACGGTATTAACTATTTCCGTCTTTGAGCTATAACTCAAAGCTAACACCAAGTTTAACCCAGTATTGTTCTTTGTCTTTTCTTTTGCTTTTTCTAATTCTTTTTCGCAATTACCTGGCAAACTTTCTATATCACCAATGGTTAGTAAACGAACATTGTTTTTATTTAATGTTGACACTTCTTTACTAATTGTAGCCACTAACAATTGCATCAAAGCGGTTACCTCAACTTTTGGTCTATTCCAATTTTCAGTACTAAAAGCATATAACGTTAAATACTTTAAACCAATCTCTCCCGCTCCTTCTACTACACTCCTAACGGAAAGCACTCCATTTTTATGCCCAAAAATCCTAGGTTTATTGTGTTCTTTAGCCCATCGACCATTACCATCCATTATGATAGCAACATGACCAGGTAGTTCTGAAGTATTTATTAAAGATTTATAATCCATTTACAATGACCTTTTTTCAAGGTCGGACAAAGATAGTATTATTACTAATTAATAACGCCTGGACAGTGGTCTGTTTTTGTTAAAATTTTATAATTTAATGTAATTCCAACAATTGAATACCAATCCTTGTTTTGGGTGTTACTTAATTGGTAGCCACTATTGTAAGTTTCGGAAAGACCGTCTATTTCATCTGTGAATGTTTTTCTCATTCCCCATTCTACAGCAAGTCCTAAATTTCTTATGAAGTTAAATTTGACCCCAAAACCAAAAGGCATTGAAGGTGCAATAACATCTCCTTTCTCTAATTCTGTCGTTCCTCCTTCGACACTCGGTTTTACCCAAAATGCAGCAGCTCCAATAAAAACATAAGGGGTAAAACTTGAAGTGGTGTAATTGTTTATTTGATAGGGAATGAAATTAAATTCGAGAATTCCATAACCTTCCAAAAGGTTAGATGAAAATGACAACTGACGAAACTGACTCAATTCTGTTGAACTAAACTTGTCTGTTGCCGCCAATTGAGCATAATTAACTCCAAACCTTAATGCGTACCTTTTGCTGGTGTTTTTCCTATAAAAGACCCCCAATGCAGGCCTAACTTTATTTATAACTTGTGCGGAAGGGTTTAATTCTCCTAAATAGTAAGAAGAACCTCCTAAAAAGCCTATTTCCGAATGCTGTCCAGTGGCAGCAACGCTAAACAGAAAAAAGAATACTATTATCGATTTGTAAAACCTCATTCTTATCATTATGAACTATAACGAAGTTTAGGCCAATAAATTACTCGATGGTAAACTTATTAGTGGGTTCGTTAGAATTTAGGAAGATTTCTTCTTCTTCTTGCAGGTTTGTAGTTTATAGACAATATCCCTAACATGTATGCATCCTTATCGGTAACATCCCCTCTTTGTTGAGGCTCACCATAGAGACCTCCATATATACTAGCATTTCCAGAAGGATCAGCGAAATAAGCAGCATCTGCACCATTAGCAACTTCAATCTGATTCGTTCCACCATTTGCATCTTGATAGTAAGTACTGCTTACATCGTCTATATAATCAGAAAATGTTTTTCTCATGGTTAACTCTAAGCTAATACTCCAAGAACCAAAATGCCTCGACCTTGCTCCACCGCTTAAATTTCTTCTAATACCAATCCCATAAGGAACAACTGCTGTAAAACCACTGTAATCTTTTGGTCCTCCTGGTAATCCTTGCCCTTCAGTATTTAATGGGGCTAACCTGTGCCATTTATTATCCTTTAATCCTTTAGGGTCATACCAAATACCGCCTATACCTCCTAAAAGGTACACTTCAAACCTAAACCACCTTTTACCTCTTACACCTCTTAACCTGTATAAGTGCCCAGATTTTTGTTTAATTAACATGTACTCCAATTGTCCTGAAAGCTCAACAATGTCAGCCCTAAAATTCAATTTTCTTCTAGCTCTTGCAGGTTGTGTGGTCAAATTATCATTTCCACTAACTACTGCATATATTAAATTACCTTTTACATACCAATCTTTTCCTATCTGATAACGATAGCCTAAGCTCGCAGCATATCTAGTAGCCTTTAATTCAAAATCCATTATAAAATCGGTTCCTACCTGATTTCTACCTCCTAAATCACCAAGAAAGTTGGTTGCTCCTAATCCAAATGAATATTCTACTCTTTGCCTTTTCCACTTTTGAGCTTGGGAAAAAATAGGGAGAAGTAAAATGGTTAATATTAGTATAAATACCTTCTGCATGTTGTCGTTATAATCCTTAAAATATATGACCGTTTGCAAATATATTACTTTATTTTATAAATAGCCAATTTTTATTTCTGTGTAATTAATTAACACCGTAATATTTACGTTAGTAATTTCTTTTATCTAAGCCCCAAATCAGTTTAGTTCTTAGGGTATTTAAAAAGCTATAGTTCTTTAATCGAATCAAATTTATTTGGTGTGGTGATTTTTTAATTTTCAATTCAATAGACAAGGGTACTGTCAGTGACCTTGAATCTAAAGCCACTAAAAAATTTTCTGTCCGCCCAGCAATTTTCAACGTTAATTCTGTATCGTCAGGAATTACTAAGGGTCGAACATTTAAATTATGTGGTGCAATAGGGGTAATAATAATGTTCCCCGAACCTGGAAGAACAATAGGACCATTACAGCTTAACGAATATGCAGTAGAACCAGTTGGAGTAGAAATAATCAACCCATCTGCCCAATAAGAATTTAGGAAATCGTCTCCCAGGTAAACCTGAATGGTTACCATGGATGATGTATCCTTTTTCTGTAATGTTATTTCATTGAGTGCATAATTAACCTCTCCAAAAAGATTGTTCTCTGTTTCTAAACTTAATAACGTTCTTGTATCTAAATCATAATCCCCAGCTAATACATCATCAATGGCATTATCAATTTCTTCTGTGTTAATGCTGGTTAAAAACCCTAATCTCCCTGTATTGATCCCTAAAATCGGAATCTTAGTAGCTCGTACAAAAGTGACTGCTTTTAGAAGTGTTCCATCTCCACCAATACCAAACAAATAGTTTGCATCGCTGATATCCTCATGAGTACTGTATGTTTTCAAACTTTTATCTAAAGCCATTTTTTGATTTAAATCATCATAAAATGTACTATAAACTAAAACCTCTACTTGTTTTTCTAACAGCTTCTTAAATAAGTGCTGAATAAATGACAAATAGTTTTCATCTAATTTTTTACCGTAAATCGCAATTTTCACTTTCTAAAATTTTACAACGTGAAATTAATCAATAATTTAAATTGGTGCTATGAAATGTAAAAAGAGTCCTTTTTCGTTTCGCTTATTAACCGAATACTCCATTCTAAAAACCATGTCGTAATAGCTTACAAAATCAATAGAAACTCCCCCTCCAAACAAAGTTGTATTCACTAATGGATTTGCAGTTGTGTTTACTTTTGAATTAACATAACCAGCATCAAAATAGGCCCCTAAATATATGTTTAATGGAATTTTATTGAATTTATCTGCCTTCAACATTTTTACATTAAAAACTTTGTTCTTTAACAAAGCATACCTCAATTGAGTTTTAAACACACTAAAATGTTCTCCATTTATTACGTATAACTCATATCCCCTAACCAAATCGTTTCTATAACCTAACCCTCTATACAAGTAATAGGGCCCATCTTTTATGGTGAATTTTGCCTTTAAAGAAGCTGCAAAATAAAAGCGATTGGATAGTTCCCAAAATCGCTTAAAATGAGATGTAACATAGAGGGAATTTAATTTGTTGCTTAATAAGCCAAGTCCATCCTTATTTAAGTTCATATCATAATAATACCCCTTTGTTGGATAATTTTTATTATCTCTTTTATCTCTTTTTACGGCATAATTTAAACTCAAAAATTGCATGGAATTATCTTCATCTGAAAGGAAATCGTCATTATAAAATTCCACAGAATCTGTAACTTCTATGTCTGTGTACTCTAAATTAAAAATATGCTTATTGTATAGTTTAGGCCTTAATTCATAACCTACATTTGCGTAAATTTCTTTTTTAACATAAGCATCTTCCAACCGAAAAAAGTCCCTTAAATTATTGGTAGTTCCGTAACTTATTTCATGGTTTCTGCTATAGGTGAATTTTAAACTGAGTCCATTCGTTTTATTTTTATTGACATATGGAACAACATATTTTATTCCTATCTTTTCTGTATACCCAGCTTGAAATAAGAACATTAATTCCTCTTTTCTTCCTCTAAAGTTTTCTTTGGCTACAAACAATCCATAGTTCACCCTATTGTAATCTTTATTTTCCCACCAAGTATTAAAGTTAGTCTCTTCAATTTCAAAAATTGGAATTGGCCACCAATACCACCTCTCTTCAACTGTTATGTATATTGATATATTGTGGTCATCAAAATAAACTGGTTCTACGGTAACAAAATTAAAAAGAGAAGTATTGATTAGGTTACTTTTTATCCTTTCCAATTTATTCTTAAGACCCGATGCAGTAATTGAGTCATTTATGCTAAACGGTATTTCACGTATGATAATGTTCTCTTTGGTTGTTTTATTCCCAATTATTTTAAACTCCTTTACAATTATTAGTTCATCAGCATTTTCCTGAGAATAAGAACTAAAACACAACTTTAAAAGAAAGGTGAATACCAGTGAAAATTTAACTACTTGGGGGAACATTTTAGGGGTTTAAAAAACGCATAAATTCATCGTATCGATCTTGGAGGTCTTTATGGTATTCGCTTTCGTTATATGAAGCCAGCACAGTATAATTAAATCGCTCAAAAGTGTGAAGGATTCTACTTATTTCTGTTTTGTTAATCTTTAAGGTGACCTCTAATTTATTTGAATCTTCATGAGATGTAATAAAAGAAGCTAATATTTTAGCATCATCCGATTCTACCATCTTGGAAATTTCGGACAATGAATAATCTTTAACATTTACTTCTAATGTTAAAATACTCCCAGCATTAGCGACAGATACAACCTGTGAAAAATATTGAATAATTTTTTTGGTAGTAATTAATCCTAAATACTGTTCATTTTGATCTACAACGGGTAGCAAATTAACATCATGCTGCACTATCAATGAAATTACTTCAAATAGGTGTTGATTCTCGTATACACTTGGCGTTTTAAAGGTTAAGTTATAATCCTTAATCGCATCATCCACATTATTTCTATCCAATACCTCTGATTCACTAATTAATCCTACATACTTATTCTCATCCACAATCGGTAGCTCGGATGTTTTAAACTCTTCCATCCAATCCAATGCTTTAATCCCAGTATCAGAAAGCTTTAAGGGGGGTATGTCATAAGATATTAATTCTGAAGCAATCATATTAGTTGAATAGTTTCTACTTTTGTACTAATTATACGATTTATCTATACCAAAAGTACTAATTACAATGACTAAGTTAAGTGTAAACATCAATAAAGTTGCTACCATTAGAAATGCCAGAGGTAATAATTTACCCGATTTGGTTCAGGTTGCCATTGATTGTGAAAAATATGGTGCACAAGGCATAACTGTTCATCCAAGACCAGATGAAAGACACATTACTTATCAAGATGTTTATGATTTAAAACCTGTAGTAACCACTGAATTTAACATCGAAGGGTTCCCGAATACTTCTTTTATCAATTTGGTTTTAGATGTAAAACCACAACAAGTAACACTGGTTCCGGACCCGCCCGGGGTACTTACTTCTAATGCAGGTTGGGACACTGCTAAACAAAAAGATTTTTTGAAGGAGATTATTTCAGAATTTAAAGCTGCAGGAATAAGAACCTCGATATTTGTAGATACAGCAATGACTAACATTGAAAATGCTGTTGGAACAGGAACTGACAGGATTGAATTGTATACGGGTCCTTATGCAGAAATTTTTGATTCAAATAGGGATGAAGCAATTCTTTCATTCACAAAAGCAGCTGATCTTGCTAACAAGTTAGGGTTAGGAATAAATGCTGGGCATGATTTAAATTTAAACAACCTAAGTTTTTTCAAAGACAATATTAAGGCGCTCCTGGAAGTTTCTATAGGACATGCTCTAATCTGTGATTCGTTGTATTACGGACTCGAAAACACCATAGAAAAATACCTCAACTGCCTCAAATAAAATATTGGAACACAATTTGTTACATTTGTTTTAAAATTGACAAACAAAATCTTATGAAAAAGATAAAAATATTGAGCTTATTACTTCTTTTTGTAGCTGCAATAGCATTTACATCTTGTGCAAGTAATAAAAAATGCAATGGCAACCGTGGAATAAAAACTCCTATGGGGAATATGTAATCATTATGAGGGTATTTTTTTTATTTATAGCACTTTTCTTCCTGATTTCATGTAAATCAAATCAAGTAATAACTCCGATTGAATCTAAACCTCAAGTTGTTAGTTTTGTGGAGTTGAATTCTGGAACAAATGGAGGCTTTCCTGAAAAGTCTCATAAGGTTATTACTGATCAGACTACGTTTAATATAATGTGGGAGGCCGCTTTTGAAAGATTTTCTGATCCACAGAAACCGCCAAGAATAGATTTTGAAAATAAGATGATTGTTTTAGTGACAATGGGAATACAAAATTCTGGTGGTTATTCCATTAAGGTTTCTACAGGAATAGAAACCGACTCTGACATTACACTAACTGTGCTTGAAACAAAACCGGGAGCATCTTGTGCTACTTCTGACGTAATGACATTTCCTTATCAGATTATTGAACTTAAAAAATCGAAAAAAGAAGTTATTTTTAAGACTACCAATAAGGTTTTTGATTGTGAGGAATAATGTTATTTAGAGTAATTTTTTTGCTTTAGTTCCTACAAAATCTTTTAAATAATATGGCTCAAAATAAGCTACATCTTCAACTTCTTGTTTGCTAAGTTTTACCAATGCTATTTCATTAATGTAGGCAGCTGATGGCAATCCTTTTGTGCTAAATGAAACGTTTGAGTGATTGGTTAGCACATCTTGACATTTATCCGCCCCATCACCAAAAAAAACAATTTTATGGTCTCGTAGATAGTCAGCAAAAGAACCTTCTTCTATAATTTTTGCGGAAACGGGCTCAACAATGTTATTATTAGCATCATAAAGCGCAGTATAGACCTCCATTCTTCTTGCATCTATCATTGGACAATACATATCTGACGGATTAACTTTTGACATTCCTAATGCCATTGATTGAAGCGTATCAACAGCAATTAACGGTTTGTCTAATGCATAACATAATCCCTTTGCTACCGAAACTCCTATTCTTAATCCGGTATATGATCCTGGACCTTTACTCACTGCAACAGCAGTTATATCCGCTAATTTTAGTTTAGCCTCTACCAACACCTCCTGAATAAAACTTGTTAGTTTTTCTGAATGAGAATAAGCGCCACCTTCTTCTTTAATGGCTAAAAGTTTGTCACCATCAGAAATAGCAACAGAACATATTTTAGTCGATGTTTCTATCCCCAGGATTATACTCATTTGATAATATTTTTATTTCAACTCTTCTATTTGCCGACTCTTGAAAACCACTTTTAGGATCTGGGTACAACATCTTAGAATTTCCATACCCAATGAAATCTATACGTTTTTCATCAATTCCATTTTTAATCAAATATGCTTTTACCGCATAGGCTCTGCTGTAAGATAGATCTTTATAACTCTGCGAATTACTTTTACCAGGTCCATTGACATGTCCTTCAACCTCTATCACCACTTTAGCGTTTTGATTCATGAAAGATAAAAGAGAGTTCAAAGAACTTTTAGCGGTTGGTAAAAAATCTGCCCGATTGCCATAAAATTGAATGTTCTTTAAGTTTACTTTTTTACCTGGTGCTATTTTTTCTAATAGTACCTCCGTGGAATATTCTAATTCTGTTTTGGCAATTTTAAATCCTTTCGAGGTTAACATATATCCTTTTGAATGGACATTTATATAGACTGTATGGGATTTTTTAATAATGTCTGTTTCATAATTTGTAATTGAATCTAATTCGATTACCTTTTTACGAAGTCCAGAAATACTAACATAACTAGCCACTAATTCATTTGTTAATGCATCCTTTACAGAGAGTTTAAAATGGGTTTTTACGACCTCCTTTTTCTCTATTTTAGTTTCTCTTACAATAACCTTTTGTACTGGTTTCTTCTTCTTAGGATAATGAAGTATTAGGGTATGTTTTCCTCCTGATCTTTTAGGATTATTTACAATCAACACATAGCGATCACCTTCATGAACATGCAAAGGTCTGCTATAATTATTATTAACGCCTGCTCCTACAAAATTCTCTTTTGCTTTCCTTGACAACCCTGTTATTGGGCTTCGTGACAAATTCGATCGGATAGGAGCTATTTTATTCGTTCCAATTTCTTTGCAAAGGTTCTTCTTGTACTCAAACAATAAAAAATCCCAATCATCTGATTTATTTTCGGTAATGATATCAAAAGTAAAAACACCATCAGTTGGTACTTTAATAAAATACCACATGGAGTTTTTTTCTTTTTCGAATTTTACCTTATTCTCCAATTCATTTCCATCAAATTCTTTTTTCTCACCATATCCTGAAATTGCTTTACTATGGTGGATGGTATCTTTCATAATCAACATATTACTGCAATCAGCATGTTGGCCAATAAGAAATGTTGAATTCAAAATAAGAATTACAAAAAAGACAATATGAAAATTTACCTTATTCATTAACACAAAGTTAATTGATTTAAGGATTATAACTCAAATTCGGTGCCAGCCATTTTTCAGCTTCTGCTGTAGTAATGCTTTTTTGCTTTGAATACTGCTCTATTTGATCCTTTTCTATCTTTCCTAATCCGAAATATTTAGCTTGAGGATGTCCAAAATAAAAGCCGCTAACAGAGGCAGTAGGATACATCGCCAAACCATCTGTCAATTCTACTTCGGTGTTTTTTTCTGCATCCAGCAGTCTAAACAATTCTCTTTTTAAGGTATGATCAGGACAGGCAGGGTACCCAGGAGCCGGACGTATCCCTTTATAATTTTCTTTGATTAACGCTTCATTGTCTAATTGCTCATCACCTGCATAACCCCAATATTCTATTCTAACTTTTTTATGCATTAGTTCTGCAAAAGCTTCAGCTAATCGATCGGCTAACGCTTTTAATAAAATAGCATTGTAATCATCGTGATCTGCTTCAAATTTTTTAATGTGCTCTTCTATCCCTAATCCAGTTGTTACCACAAATCCTCCTACATAATCTTGGATACCAGAACTTTCTGGTGCAACGAAGTCAGCCAATGAGATATTTGGAACCCCAGCTGCTTTTTTTGCCTGTTGTCGAAGTTGGTTCAATTCAACTCCACTTCCATTAATTTTTATTTTTGAATCATTGGTCGTATTTGCTTCCCAAATTCCAATGACCGCTTTCGCTTTCAACCATTTTTCGCTAATGATTTGGCTCAACATTCTTTGAGCATCTTCAAATAAATGCTGGGCTTGTTCACCAACTATTTCATCTTCTAAAATTGCTGGATACTTTCCTGCCAATTCCCAGGTTCTGAAAAAAGGACTCCAATCAATGTAGGATGAAATTTCGTCTAAATCAAAATCTTCAAAAACCTTTGTTCCCAAAAATTTAGGGACAATTGGTTTTTCTTGCTCAAAATCAATTTGAAATTTATTTTGATGCGCTGACGCTATGGGAAGAAATTCTTTTCTTGCTCTTTTTTTGTTGTGCTGATCTCGTAAACGCTGATAATCGTCTTGTATTTCTTTTACAAACCCTACTTTATGTTCGTTTAACAATTTCCCAACAACAGGAACACTTCTGGAGGCATCCAGTACATGAACCGTTTGCCCTTTTGTAAAATTTTCTTCAATTTTTACTGCGGTATGTACCTTAGATGTGGTTGCGCCACCAATCAACAAGGGAGTTTCCATTCCTTCTCTTTCTAACTCTTTTGCCACGTGAACCATCTCATCTAAAGAAGGCGTAATTAGTCCACTTAACCCAATAATATCTACATTTTCTTCTTTGGCAACTTCTATAATTTTTTCAGCAGGGACCATCACTCCTAAGTCGATAATCTCATAATTGTTGCAACCCAAAACCACTCCAACAATGTTTTTACCTATGTCATGAACATCACCTTTTACTGTAGCCATTAATATTTTTCCTGCAGAACGTTTTCCTTCTCCTTTTTCTGCTTCTATATAAGGCAACAAATAAGCAACCGCTTTTTTCATTACGCGTGCACTTTTCACTACTTGAGGCAAAAACATTTTTCCTTCTCCAAACAAGTCTCCTACTACATTCATCCCGTCCATTAAAGGACCTTCTATCACCTCAATTGGTCTGTCAAATTTCTGGCGACATTCTTCTACATCTTCATCAATAAATTCGACTATCCCTCTTACTAAAGCATGAGACAATCTCTTTTCTACTGACTCGTTTCTCCACTCCTGAGTTTCCTTTTCTACCTCTTTTTTTGCTCCAACCGTCTCAGCAAAATCAACCAATCGTTCTGTTGCATCATCTCTTCTATTCAATAATACATCCTCTACATGCTCTAATAATTCTTTTGGAATATCTGCATAAACTTCAAGCATTCCAGGATTTACAATTCCCATATCCATCCCTGCTTTTATCGCATGAAAAAGAAATGCAGAATGCATGGCTTCTCGTACTACATTGTTTCCTCTAAAAGAAAATGAAATGTTACTTACACCTCCACTTACTAAAGCTCCTGGTAAATTTTGTTTTATCCAACGAGTAGATTCTATAAAATCTACCGCATAATTATTGTGTTCTTCTAACCCTGTAGCAACGGTTAAAATGTTAGGATCAAAAATAATATCGTGTGCAGGAAAATCTAATTTATCTCTTAAGAGGTGGTAGGCCCTTTCACATATTTGAATTCTCTTTTCATAGGAATCTGCCTGTCCTTTTTCATCGAAAGCCATAATAATTGCCGCGGCTCCATACCTTTTAATGAGTTTCGCTCTTTCTAAAAATACAGCTTCCCCTTCTTTTAAGGATATCGAATTGACAATGGACTTTCCTTGAGTACATTTTAATCCTGCCTCAATCACGGACCATTTAGAAGAGTCAATCATTATTGGCAATTTGGCAATGTCTGGTTCTGATGCTATCAAATTTAAGAAACGAGTCATCACTTCTTCTGACTCAATCATTCCTTCATCCATGTTTACATCAATGACTTGAGCACCACCTTCAACTTGATCTAAGGCAACAGAAATCGCTTCTTCGTAATTTTCTTCTTTAATTAATCGTTTAAATTTTAATGATCCTGTTACATTGGTTCGTTCTCCAACGTTCACAAAATTACTTTCTGGCCTCACCAATAATGGCTCTAATCCACTAAAATTAGGCAATGATGATGTTTTTTGTTTTGTTCTTGGTGTATAGTTAGCAGCCACCTCTGCCATGGCTTTAATATGCTCTGGTGTTGTTCCACAACAACCTCCAATAATATTAATTAGTCCATCTTTGATAAAATCTTCAATTTGGCTTGCTGTTTCTGGTGCTTCTTCATCGTATTCACCAAACTCATTTGGCAATCCAGCATTCGGATATGCACTCACATAAAAATCAGTTCTTTCTGCTATGGTTTGAATGTGTGGTCTTAATTGTTTTGCTCCTAATGCGCAGTTAAACCCTACACTTAATAATGGTATATGTGAAACTGAAATTAAAAATGCCTCTACCGTTTGCCCTGATAGTGTTCTCCCACTGGCATCGGTAATGGTACCTGAAACCATGATTGGAAGTTTAGTTCCACTCTCTTCGAAATAAGCATCAATGGCAAATAATGCTGCTTTTGCATTTAGGGTATCAAAAATAGTTTCTACCAATAATAAGTCTACTCCTCCTTCAACTAAGCCCTTTGCCTGTTCTTTATATGCTACTACTAATTGATCAAAAGTAATTGCTCTATAACCCGGATCATTCACATCAGGTGACATGGATGCCGTTCTGTTTGTTGGACCCATAGCACCAGCAACAAAACGAGGTTTAGTTGGTTCTTTTGCGGTAAATTCTGCTGCTACTTCTTTGGCAATTTTAGCCGATTGGTAATTAATGTCATAAACAGCATTTTCTAATTCATAATCTGCTTGAGCAATGGTTGTTCCGCTAAAGGTATTGGTTTCTACAATGTCTGCTCCAGCCGAATAGTATTCTGCATGAATTGACTTAATAATTTCGGGACGCGTTATAGAGAGTAAATCATTGTTTCCTTGTAAAGGAATTTTACTGTCAGTAAAAACAGTCCCTCTAAAATCTTCTTCCGTTAAATTATGCCGCTGAATCATTGTACCCATGGCACCATCCAACACCAAAATTCTCTTTTCTATTTCTTTTTCTATGCTCATATAAAAAACAAAAAACCCTTCTATTTATAAGTAGAAGGGTAACATATATTTCTCTACTTATCTTTTTCCGTTATTCGGAATAGGATTTAGCACCTTTCTTTCATAAGAGGTTGCCAAGGTTTCAAGGGGCCTAATCCCTCCACCTTTCTTGATAAAGCACCATACTGATGCTGATTATTGAAAAGAACGATAAGACAAAACTATTAACACTTTGTGTCAATTCCAAATATAATTGGGAAATACAAGTTGAATACGCTGTGTTTTAGAAACCTATGAGGTTAAAACTCAGCGTTCTTGGGTGTTCTTGGGAAAGGAATTACATCTCTAATATTGGTCATTCCCGTTACAAACAATACCATTCGCTCAAACCCTAACCCAAACCCTGAATGTGGAACTGAACCAAATTTACGGGTATCTAAATACCACCACACATGTTCTTCTGGTATATTAAAGTCTGCAATTTTCTGTTTAAGTACATCCAATCTTTCCTCTCTTTGAGAACCTCCAACAATTTCGCCAATTCCAGGGAACAAAATATCCATAGCACTAACGGTTGGACCAACTTCCATTCCTGGTTTTGCTTCCGGCAACTCATCATCTTGCCGCATGTAAAATGCTTTAATGGTTGCTGGGTAGTTGGTCAAGATAACCGGTTTTTTAAAATGCTTCTCTACTAAAAACCGTTCGTGTTCTGATTGTAAATCAGCACCCCATCCTTCTATAAGGTAATTGAACTTCTTTTTCTTGTTCGGCTTTGAATTTCTTAAAATATCAATCGCATCGGTATACGTTAATCTTACAAAATCATTGTCTGCAACAAATTTCAATTTCTCAACCAATTCCATAGAACGTTGATCTTGTGGTTTTGATTTTTCTTCTTCAGTTACGCGCTGACTTAAAAATGCTAAATCTTCTTTACAATGATCTAAGGCATATTGAACACAATACTTTAACATTTCCTCTGCCAAATCCATGTTGTCGTGCAAATCATTGAAGGCTACCTCTGGTTCTATCATCCAGAACTCAGCCAAATGACGCGTTGTATTTGAGTTTTCTGCTCTAAATGTTGGTCCAAATGTATATACTTGACCCAAAGCTAATGCTGCTAATTCGGCTTCTAACTGACCAGACACCGTTAAATTTGTTTCTTTTCCGAAAAAATCTTCCTTGAAATCAATCTCTCCAGCCTCATTTTTTGGTGCATTGTCTAAATCGAATGTGGTCACCCGAAACATTTCCCCGGCTCCTTCTGCATCAGAACCTGTTACAATAGGGGTATGAATGTTATAAAACCCTTTATCATTAAAGAACTTATGTACCGCAAAAATCATTGCATGTCTTACTCTGTTTACGGCACCAAAAGTGTTGGTTCTAAAACGTAAATGAGCAATTTCTCTTAAAAACTCTAACGAATGCTTTTTAGGCTGTAACGGGTATTCATCTGGATCAGCATCACCAATCACCTTAAATGATTTCACCACCAATTCTACTGACTGTCCCTTACCTTGCGACTCAACCAATTCTCCAATAACCTCAACTGCGGCTCCCGTAGTAATTCTTTTCAGCTCATTTTCGTCTTCATTCTCAAAATCTACAACTGCTTGGATATTATTTATAGTAGATCCATCATTAATTGCAATAAATCGATTGCTTCTAAATGTTCTTACCCACCCTCTAACTAAGGTTTCTGATCCGATCTCTGGATTTTTTAATAGCGCTGCAACTGTTACTCTTTTCATCATTTTATTCGTAGAATTTTAATCAAAGCGAAATTAATGTTTTTTTATGGTTAAAAAACAGTATATTTTGATAGAAAAAATTGAACACGGCAATATTGAGTTACACATGAAATATTTAACAAAATCGACTAAACTGGTTTTAATTGCGATAAAAGTGAAAAAAAGTTTTGAAACTAAGATAGAAGTTTCTAATATTGCATACTAATTAAACAGGTATAACAACATCAACTATGAAACGATTATTTTTCGTACTACTAATATCTCTTTTTGCATTGCAAGTTAATGCTACAGGAGTTATTGTTTTAGAAGGACACTACCAGGGAAAAAACCTATATGTTCAAAATCCATTTGCTGGAAGTGGCGTTGGATTCTGTACGTTTGAGGTAACCATTAATGGTGAAGTAACTACTGACGAAGTTAACTCTAGTGCTTTTGAGATTGATTTCGCTAATTTTCAAATGAAAGTTGGAGATCCAGTTATTGTAAAAATCAAACATAAAGATGATTGTAAACCTAAAGTTTTAAACCCAGAGGTATTAAAACCAAAAAGTACTTTCGAAATTGTTACCATGAAAATTTCTAAGGATGGTAACTTTGATTGGACTACCAAAAGCGAAACAGGTAAATTAACATTTATCGTTGAGCAATTCAGATGGAACAAATGGATTAAAGTTGGTGAAGTTGATGGAAACGGAACAAACGCTGAAAACAGCTACCAATTTAAAATCACTCCTCATTCTGGTGAAAACAAATTTAGAGTGAAGCAAATTGATTATTCTGGTAAGCCAAGATATTCTCAAGCTTCAAGGTTCATTTCTCCTGTAGGTGAGATTTCTTTTAGCCCTATTAAAGCTAAAACTGAAGTAATCTTTACTGGTGAAACTTTATTTGAAGTTTACGATAGTTATGGTAACATTGTGAAGAAAGGATTTGGAGAAAAGGTAGATGTTGCTAACCTTAAGAAAGGGATTTACTATTTAAATTATGACAACAAAACTGATACTTTCGTAAAGAAATAATCAGACAATCATATTAAATTTAAGTCCCGTTTTTCGGGACTTTTTTTTGCCCAATGATGAACAAGATAGAACATATAGGAATCGCTGTTAAAGATTTAGAAGCTGCCAATGAAGTTTACGCTAAACTGTTTGGAGCACAGCCTTACAAAACAGAAACAGTTGAAAGTGAGCATGTTTCCACTTCCTTTTTTAAGGTAGGTGAAAGTAAAATTGAATTATTAGAGGCAACTGATCCTGAAAGTGCCATTGCCAAGTTCATTGAAAAGAAAGGCGAAGGAATACACCACATTGCTTATGCAGTAGATGACATTAAAGCCGAGATGGAACGCATGAAGTCCGAAGGATTTGTTGTATTAAACGATGAGCCAAAAAAAGGTGCTGATAATAAATTGGTTTGCTTCTTACACCCTAAGTCTACAAAAGGAGTACTGGTAGAATTATGCCAAGAAATTAAGTAGCATAATTAAGAATCAATTGTCCTGCTTCTTTTAAGTTTTTCCCAAAAGCAATAATTCCTTCTTCATGACCTCCCATTACCATAATCTTTTCTTGGACTATATTGGTTTCATCAAACAGTCGTTTTATTTCTGTAGCCATTTTTGCCGTGCCATAAGGAACGTTTCTGTTTGAGGTTGGTACAGTGTCTATTAATTTACCCCACAGTTCCTTGTTATGGATATGAATAATGGCTTTAATTGTGTGGTCGCATTCATAGACAGCCGCATGTGTTAAACTCTCTGCAGAAGCCTTTATTTTTCCTTTGCATGTTACTTGATTGTGTTCCATGCTATAAGCTGTCACCAAAGCAAAATCATTGCTCTGAATTGGGTAACTATTCCCAGTTTGAGTTCCAGAAATTAAGATACCTTCTGCTATTTTAATGCTAATGTTTCCATAACCAATTTTAATGTCATCGTATTCCCCAATAAGTTTTAATTGATGCATTTTATCTCTCCAGATCTTCAGTTCATTAGGAACTGATATTGCGAGTTCTTCATCACTCCAATCGCAATTAAATTTTATGACTCCTTCATCAATTGCCATTAGCCAAATTTTTCAGGAAATAAACTTCTAATTCCTTCTTCCGAAGCTTCACAAATTCCACGTTCTGTAATTAGTCCAGTAATGTATTTTGCCGGTGTTACATCAAAACCATAGTTTAACGCTGGCGTATCTTCAGAACAAATCAAAACTGATTTAATTTCACCATCAACTTTACCTTGCATGTATTTCACTTCATTTCCATCCCTGGTTTCAATTGGAATATCCTTTACTCCATCTGCAATGGAACAATCTAATGTTGAAGAAGGTAACCCTACATAAAAAGGAACATTGTTGTCATGGGCAGCTAAGGCCTTAAGGTAAGTTCCTATTTTATTCGCTACATCTCCGTTCCGAACAGTCCGGTCGGTCCCAACAATTACCATATCCACCATACCATGCTGCATTAAGTGGCCTCCAGTATTGTCATTGATTAAGGTATGTCGAACTCCTTGCTCATTTAACTCAAATGCAGTTAGATTTGCACCTTGGTTTCTTGGCCTGGTTTCATCAACCCATACATGTACATCAATTCCAGCTTCTTGTGCATGGTAAATTGGAGACAAAGCAGTTCCCCAATCGATGGTGGCTAACCAGCCTGCATTGCAATGCGTTAAAATATTTACCGGCTCACCATTTTTCTTTGCTGCTATTTCCTTTATTACTCCAAGACCATGTAACCCAATGTTTTTACTAATGGCAACATCTTCTTCTTTTAGTTGGTTGGCCTTTTGTAATGCCACTTTTATCCGTTCTTCAGGATCTTTTACTTTATGTACAGCGCTCAACAATTCATGAACTGCCCAAGCTAAATTAATCGCTGTAGGTCTTGTCGCATTTAATTCAGTAGCTGCTTCGGCCAAATATAGATTAGGTTTCTTTTCACCTCTTGCCTCAATGCAAGCCAAGTACATTCCGTAAGCTGCTGTTATTCCTATTAATGGTGCTCCTCTAACCACCATTTCTTTAATGGCAAAGGCAGCATCCTTAGTCGTTCTAATGTCAAATACCTCAACTTTATGCGGAAAATGACGTTGATCGAAAACCTGTATTAAGATTTCATCTTGTTCATTTACCCAAATGGTTTGCTGATGTTTCCCGTTAATTAGCATTGAATAAATCTACAATATTTTCTGTTTCTAATAAATGGTGCGTCTTCAAATTTAATTGTTTTGCTGTAATAATATGCTGTTCTGAATCATCTATAAATAAGGTTTCATCTGTTAATAGATTTTTATCCTCTATTATCGTTTCAAATATTTTAGGATCAGGTTTTCTTAATCCCATTTGATGAGAGTAGTATGCTTTTTCAAAAGGAGTAGCCATGGAACTCAACTCGAAATTTAGCCTGACATAATTATCGATAAATTCCAAATGAATAGGATTGGTATTGCTCAATAAAAAAACGCGGTGACGTTTTGATAAATTTTGAATTAATGCTAATCTTTCTTTTGGGATATCTAATAACATACTATTCCATGAATTAATAATTTTTTCCGAAGAAAGTGTTGGCTGATGAGTTTGAAAAAATAAAATAAACTCATCTAAACTAAGTTCACCTGTTTCAAACTTATCCAATACGTTTTTTTGATGCAGGTCTTTCTGCATTGCATCGAATTGATCGTTAAAAATCCTTTTAAAAGAATTAATCGTTGCTTCAGGGTTTAGGTTAATGATAACGCCTCCTAAATCCAATATGATATTTTTTATTCCTGTTAATTGAACCACTAAACAAAACTAACAAAATAGTAAAGTTTATAATTGCTTAACTCCCAACTTATACGTAAAATTGCAGTCTATTTCTAATCCTAATTAGAAAGGGCCTATAGCTCAGTTGGTTAGAGCACTTGACTCATAATGAACTTCCTTAGCTTCTGAACTCCACACCCTGAAAGGGATGTAGAAAGTCACCTTTATTATTTGCAGGTAAATTGACAGTAAAAGTGCTTAGTTTATAATTACTTTATCAGCCATGATGGTGAGTTATAAATTAGAGAGTTCTATCAGCTGTATGTACTTTTTTCTGCTTATAAAGGATATATCTATCCGCATCTTCTAAAGTAGTAGAGTAAACATCTGTTTTAGTGTTTAAAGTTGAGCAAGGAGGTTGCTTTAAGGATTTGGGTAGTCCACAACTTTGAATACTAAAACTGATGTACAAGCAGACCTACACAGCTATAGTAAGTGATGGAGTAAATTCCTCTGCTTGGTCTGTTAATCATCTTTTAACTGGTGCGGCTTGAACCAGCTAATGGCATCTGTCCAAACTGAATCATGTGCGGGGTGCTTTTCATTGTAAACCGTAAGGTCATAGGAGAATGGTAAATCAGTATTACAGTAAATAGTAATAGGGTGACATACATAAGCATTCCACCCACAGCCACTACCAGGTTCAACCATCTTATGAGTCCACGAATCAGAATCCCAGTCCAAATTGGGAATAGGGATGTCTCCATATCCTTCTTCTTTTAGAAACTCCACGAGGTCACTATATACATCCCTATCATAGTTTTCATTGCTTCTTGAAAATGAAAACCTCTCTTCTTTTTCAGTAGAGTTCAACCGCGGCCCTTCTCTAAAACCCTTGCTAAAATCTATTCTTACCTGTTTCTTACCACAAGTTGAACAGAAGTTTGCTTCATTAGGAAGCTCGGTGCCACATTCTATACAGTACATAGTTTATAATCTAAATAATCTGTATAAAGGTAACACTTTTAGGCGTAGCCGCATTGCTGAGCTTCACAAGAGTCCTCCAAGCAAAGTGCTGTAAGTACGATTGGAGGTATGTAAGTAGAGGCAAGAATGGAGAACTTGTTTCGAGGCTCTTGGTTCTACTGGACAAGGATTTCCTGATGCCATCAGGCTTAATAACATAGTGTCCGCAGCTCTTGATGAACTGCAAGGCGAAGCCAAAATTACTGTAGGTGGTTGGATTATAGCTTCTGAATGGAGAGCAACAAAATGAAGGTGCTATAATTCAAGAGTAACCTACCATGAGGAAGAAGGAGAGAACGCAAAAATCATGACAAGACTCTGCCCATTTGGGTGGGTGATCTTCTATGAAATATATGTTCATCCATCTTGGCGTGAGTTTTTGCTGATGACTTCTGAGGAATACCTTATAACCTTGAGAAGCGTAGGGTTTAGGTGTGCCGTGAAGGGGATTTGTGTGGAGGTGTGTGGTAGGGAAGGCTGTAAGGAGCACTCAAAACACTTCCCGTAGTATAATGAAGAACGCTCCAACCAGTAGATGTAGAACTAAAAGCAGAAGTATAGCTCCTCCTAAGTATTTCCATGTAGCTTCTTGCAAGTTTCTAAAAAAGTTCTTCATGTTGTGTAGGTGTTTTAATCTTTTCTAATTACTTTTCTGAAAAATGAGCAGAAAAAACCAAATAACAAGCATGTAACTATAAGATTTCTAACTCCTCCATACATTAGATACAGTCCTAAAGAAGCTATAAAAGCTACTGCAGAGATTATGCTATTTTCATTATTTGTTTCTCCTAACACTTAACCCAGTATTTCTATGTACATTCTCCTAATTTTTTATAAAAGTGCTTCATGGTCTTTTAGTTATTTTAGCGTTTCTAAATGAAACAGATATATCTCATTCTCTCCAGGATTCTTTAGTGCAAACAGAAGACTGGATTTGTCCAGATACAGCTCTTTAGCATGCCCATTTAGCGTGGCTGTATACACTATAAATCCGTCTTCTCCAGTTCTCCATTTAAGGACTTTATAAGTTCCATCGTAATACCTATCCGTAGAACTATACGTGATAATTGCTGTTTCTGAAAATGCTACATATAAGCCTTCCATTTTCCCAGCTGAAATTACTTGCTCATCTGCCACGTTCACTTTCTCATAATGTGTTATTTTATACATCTGAGAAAATAGGCTCAGTGGTAATAATAGTAATATCGTTATCAGTGTTTTTATAACTTATAGTGTTTAGCTCATCAAATATACTAAATGTGTACTATAGTATAACAGCTTAATTAAAGAAAAAGCATCTTTTTGAGTAAAAGTTATACTCTGATAGTATGGATAAGGCTGAGTTTCAAGAGAAGATAGGTGAACATATTAGAAAGCACCGTGAAGCTAAAGGCTATACTGGTGCTGCTTTTTCTGAAATCATAGAAATGGATAGACCTAACCTCCACAAGTTAGAAAGTGGTGGTTACTCACCGTCCTTATTTATAATTACTCAAGTAGCTAAAGGATTAGACATGACCTTAGTGGAGTTCTTAGCTGATTTTAATTACAATAATTAACACAGTCACCATCATCGGTTTGATTTAACCACTCCGCTTTCCATCTTTTCCCCTGTAGCTGTTGAACCACAACAAAATCTGTGGAGTAATTTGGTGCTTCATGGAAGTGCAGCCCTTTGGAGATAATCTTTTCACAGAAGAAAGTGAGACTTAAATCATCCATTAATCCCACACGTGTAAGGTGCTCATCTTCTTTATAAGATGCATTAGGTACATCAGCTTTGTACTGGTCTAAGCCACCATCATATTTCTGCTGGATAACCTGTTTTGGTACAATTACACTAAAAAATTCTATCGGTATTGCCATAATCTGAGGTTAAAGTTAGTGAAATCATCCATAATTCTGAGTTATGTGAAGGGTTCTTGTAATGGATAATTACATTTTTAAAGTTTAAGAATCTAATAAAGTAAAATCTGTAGCTATATAGATGGTGCAAAAACGGGTGTTTGCTGGATTCCTTTTTATAAAGAAAAGTGGTGTTTGAGGTATCCTCTCTCTCACTTCAACACATCCGCCTGATATAAGCAGCGGAGGCATGTATTCTTGTTCTGCTTTTAACGGGGGGATGGGGCTAAAAATAAAAGGACGGGGGTAGTTTTATCAGGTGGTAACCTCATGCTGTGGAATATATTTTTTATGGGAGGCAACTGTTTTTTAACATTTGCGTCTTTTATGAACCAGAAATCTCTGGTTCTACTAAATCAATCAACTAAGAAAATTTACTAAGGAATCAACCTAATGCCATGAAGGCAAAGGGTTTAACTTAATTTACTAAAGGATGAAAAAATATCTTCTTCCTGTGGGTGTTGATTTAAAGATGATTGCTCAACAACTACAGCAGTATGAAAAAGGAGCCAGTGTAAACAAAATTCATGACAGGCTGGTGTATATGGTGGGTACTATTTACAGCAATTGTATCTACAGAATGAAGGATGACGAGCAATTATCCAGTGATAAATTGTGGGTATCACTACAGGCTGAATTCCTTAAAAAAGTGATGGGCTACCATTATAAGAAATACAGAGAAGCCTTAATTAAGCATGGTATTATTGAGTTTAAAGATAGCTACATTGCTGGAATAACAAGCATGAAATACCGCATCCATGAGAAGTTTATCTATGGTGCATGTCAGTCTTTAGAAGTTACAGATGCTTGTGTTTTACGGCAGATTAAAAAAGTAGATACAGAAATACAGCAGCTAAAATCGATTAATCTGAAGCCAGTAAAACATCTAACTGACGTGCTAAATACTGGCAAGCTAACAATAGATAAGAAAGCAACAGAGAACTGGATAAATCAGGAGGATAAACTTTACAGAGTGAAATACAAATCGGAGCAGCAGATGATGGCTAAAGGCACAATAAAGAAGAAAGAAATGCTGCATCCTAACTTAAGATTAGAGAGACATAAACAATTGTTGGAGGATTTCGTACAGCAGAAGTATAACTGCTCTGTAGATGCTTTTGGCAACCGTTTTCACAGCATATTAACCTACAGCCCATCAGAGTTTAGAAACTTCCTTAAGTATGACGGGTTAGCCTTGTGGAGCTTAGATTTAAAGAACAGCCAACCATATCTCCTGAATGGTATTCTACATGATGATTTCATAATAAGAGAGGGTAAGTTTAGCTTGAAGGGATTACACATTGACATGTACAACCACCTACAGAAGATGAAAAAAGAAAAGAAGGTAGTAATAGATACATCAGTGATACCAGTAGGTAGTAGAGATGAAGTAGTAAAGGCAGTAAATAGTAAACAGCTTAAGCCTTTATCTATTATGTTGCAGAGTATAGCTCAATCCCATACTACTAAAGGGATACAGAATTTAAACTTCTCAAGTTTATGTCAGCAGGGGTTATATGAGTTTCTACAACAGGAGTTCAGTGGAAAATTTTTAGATAAAGATGGGGATTTATTTAGTAGCCGAGATAAAGCAAAATTAGAAGTGATGCACATGTTTTACTGTAACCCAAAGAACAGGAAAAGTAGAGAAGAGATGAAACCATTTCAGGAGTTCTTAAAGCTGTTCCCAGCTGAGGGTAATCTGCTACTGCTGTTGAAATGTGGTACATATAAAGATACTACAGCTTACAAGAATGCTCCAATGTTGTTACAGAGGATGGAGAGCCACTTGTTTCTTGATGTCATAGCCAAAAAGCTAACCAAACTGAAAATACCAGTAATAACTATCCATGATTCAATTACTGTTCCTGAGCAGTATAAAGCTGTAGCAAGAAAAGTGATGGAAGATGTGTTACAACAGCATATTGGAATATCACCTACAGTAACAGAAGATGAGTGGAAGCCACTTGGTTCTTAGTACTATTAAAAGATGAACAACATGAAAAAATTAACATTAGAAGAAATAGATGCTGGCTTAACCTTCACTTTAAAGCCAACTAAAGCAGTAGAAAAATGCGCAGTAGACTTACTGGGGTTCATATTAGCTGAAGCACGGATAGGATTAGATGTAACTGCCGATTCAAACTTTTGTAAAGAGTTCATTATAACTCTTCCCAGCGTACAGAAACCCAGAATTAGAACAGTGTATAAAGCCTTTCATTATTTGGCTTATACAGGTCAGTTGGTACATGTTGGCGGTACACGAATATATCAGGTTAATCCTGTGTACTACCCAGATTACTTAAGAAATACATTAGAAGGCGTTAGACGTATTCATAAAGGTTTAATGAGGCACCTCCCTGACGATAAGTTTAAGTTTTTGGAGTAATATCAACAGCTGTTAAAAAGTTCTGAAAAGTAGCTTCTTGTTATGTGACCAATCAGGTGTACTTTTAGGTGATGCATAAAGAACCTGGAGAAAATAAAGGCTGGTACTGGATGGGAAAGCACAAAGGTCAGGGTAATAGCTGGTTAGGGTTAGGCATTATAGCAATGGTAATACTTGGGCTGTTTCTTCTGATGTACTTTTTGTGAGCAGATTCTACTTAACATAATAAAGCTCACCAGAATTAGTTATCTTTAGAGCATGGGAAAAGCTCTTTTCATTATATCACTGGTGGTAATGTTGATGGGGCTGATGCTATTAGGTACAGGATGCATGTTTAAGGTCATGCATTGGCCAGATGCATTCAAAGGAATCTATTCTGGACCAAGTTTTATGGTCTTAAGTTTAATCTTATTAGGCATAAGCATGAGAAAAAAGAAGAAGTCATGAAACCACTTTACTACATATTAATCTGCTGCTTGTTGGGGCTAACATTAAGTGGTTATTCTCAAGACACATTAGACTGTGTAGAAGTTGAAGTAAGTTGTCAAGTTAAGGGTGAAAAAGTGTTTACCTCCAAGAAAGAGTACAGGAGGAATCAAGATTTTTTTACAGGATGTGCAATAAACATAGGCTACATAGACTTTGAAAAGTACACCCTCATTGGGCTAACTTATGGCTCAGGGAGTAGACCTATTTTTAAGTGTGAAACCGTATATGATAGACAGACTGGAATATACAGCCATAATACCATAGAAACGGTTTATGGAATGTTCAAAAATGGAGTAGTCTTTAGCCACTGGTGCTTAATTCCTAAACTTAATCAGGATCAAAAAGTAGTTTTTAACCATCAAGTTTTTCATGATAAGATAGAGAACTATCCTGAAGAAGTATCAAAATAACACTATTTCTGTACCTTTATTATTATGAAACCAGTCCACTACATACTATTCTGTTCTTTCCTGATTTTTTTCTTAGGATGTTCTAAGGAAGAAAGACCTATACCACCTGAAAACACTTCCAATTATGCTCCTACTCACATACAGCAGCAGTTAGACTTAGGTGTAAATATTTCAAATTTATTATCATACAACCCTGTGGATAGCTTTATTGGAAAGAGATATCAGGCAGGAATAATATTTCATGTGGATTCTGCTAATGGCTCAGGATTGGTAGCCATTTATGATTTTTATGGCAATACAAACTTCTCATCAATATGGTGGAACGGTAGCTATATAATGACTGGTGCAACTGATTCTACAGTAGGTTCAGGTGCCACAAATACAGATTCTATTTTAGTCGCACAGGGGTCGGGTAACAATATGGCATATTTATGTGATACCTTAAGTTATGGAGGCTATTCTGACTGGTTTTTACCCAGTATAGATGAACTAAGATTGATTTACACTATACTTTACCCTCTTTACCCCACTAACTTTGCTGGTCAGGTTTATCATAGCTCGACCCAAGAAAGCTTAGGAGCAGCTTGGGGAATTAACTTTTTTACTGGAGACGAGTACCCGAGAAACACTTCAAATCCAGCTAAGTGTAGACCAGTGAGAGAGTTTAATTAGAGAAGCTTTTAAACTCCCCTAATTACTCTATTACACACTACCATATTCATCTGGTCTATAACCTCTAAATCATAATCCTCCAAGTAGCAATTGGTTACTTGCACGCCAAAAGAATGGCCAAGACTGTGGCTGATAAGTTCTTTTGCATATCCAAGTTTCTGGCAAGCTGATGCATGGCTATAACGAAACATATAGCTGGTACATTTTTCTGTTAGCTCCAGTTTCTCTCCAATTTGACGGAGCCACTTATTGGTATTCTTCCGTTGTTGTCCTATCCGCTCAGGTAGTTTGCTGATGTTGTATAGCTCCTGATTAGTTAAAATCGGTAGGAGTGCCTCTCTACCATCATCCATGTAGCTTTTGATTATTTCATCAGCAAGAGGTAACAGCTTAATGGAGTACAGTTTATGTGTTTTAGCCCGTTTGTACACCACCCTGCCGTGTTTTAGATTTTCACGTGTAAGTAAAGCTAAATCCGTAAAGTTGATTCCACGGAGCAGAAAGATAAGTCTACCATAGCACCATGCGTTATAATGCTTGTTATCAGCAGGAGTGAAGTCAAAGAACTGGCGTAGTTCTTCTATAGATGCAACTCTGGGTACAGTAGATTCAGATTTTATTCTGTATCTACGGAAAGGATAAGCATTTGCATCAGCTATTCCGTAATTAATAGCTTTGTTGTAGATGCTTCTTAAGGTACGCATATAAACTGCAACACTATTAACTTTTAGCCCTTTCGCTCTAAGGTTAGTATCAAGTTCTACCAGCCATGTGTAGTCTATTCTTTCAAAAGGAACATCTAATGAGGTAATCTGTTTTACCCCACCTAAAGCGCTACTGTAGTTATTAGCATTTCCATAGCGGTTGGCTTTCTCCATCCTTGATACTTCTTCTAACCACAGCTTCTCTACCGTTCTGGGCTTCTCCTCTTTTGCACAAAGATGATTCTTCACCATTTGCACATCAGATCCGTTGGGGAAGTTCTGCTCATACTTCCTTAACTTGTCCAAAAGCATTAACTCCTTATCTTTAAGTCTCTGCCCCATTATTTTTAACTCAGGTGTTTTCGGCTTAACACAACTGTTATTCTTATCCCAGTGATTAGGTAAACAGGAGAATCCACTTGCTACATCTCTGGATTTACCGTTAAGGGAAATTCTAAAGACGATTGGACTGGTGCCATCTTTCTTAATCCTGCGTTTATCACAGGTAGTTTTTAAGTGTATCATGCTACTTAATTTTGTAGCACATCACTGTCAAGTAAAATTTGCAGGTGAATTTGCAGGTGAGTTATTCAGATACTAAATATTCCCCTACAATAAGCAGGTAAAGGAAGCAACAAAAATTAAGTCAGGTTTGTTGCTTAACTCCCAACTTATACGTAAAATTGCAGTCTATTTCTAGTCCTAATTAGAAAGGGCCTATAGCTCAGTTGGTTAGAGCACTTGACTCATAATCAAGGGGTCCCAGGTTCGAGCCCTGGTGGGCCCACAAAAAAAAGCCTCTCAATTGAGACCTAAATTTGGCAGGTCTAAATAGGGCAAAAAATAAAAGGTAGCGAAATCGCTACCTTTTGTTTTGACTCCTTCCTTGAATTATAAAATGTTTCCAAGGGGTACAAGTTACTTTTTTTAAAGAAACTTTAAGCCGCATGACCTACTGGTCATATTTTTCTACTATGTAATCATATATTTCAACGATTACATCTCTTTCGCCATTGACATCCCTGTCGTTAGGCTTACTCATCACCGTCTGTGAAATCACTAAAATCCCTAATATAAGTAGGCGTAAAAACCTAAATACATCTGAAATTTTAAGTTCCAGTGAGCAGATGAAGTTCCGATTCTGATACCCGAATTTAATCATGGTATCAGATGGAGATTACTCCCCATTTATATGAACAATTCATGACTTGTATTAACGATAGATATTATGATTTAGTTACAAAGAAATATTTTTGTAGCAGGTATTGCTCCGCTTCATATGAAACAGAGTACTCTAAGGATATTGCCTTAGCAAATTTTTTCGTACGCAATATCAGTGTCATAAAACACATAAGTATCTTTAATTACTTCACAAGCAACTGTCATAAAAACAAATACAAAATCACGAAGTCTTGCATCTAATCTTAATTGCTTTATTGTCTTTTTAAACTTTCTTAAAATACCTTGGTAAACATTATTTGTAAGTGCCGCTATTAGTGGAAAAAACGGTTATATTGACCACTAAAAAACGGTGCAAACTGACCACCTAAAAACACTGGCGAAGAATTGTAATTATTAGCCATTATTATAGTTCAAATATACTTGATTTATTTAATATTTATTTTTCTCTCTTTTCTT
>JAJCYO010000078.1 GCA_029262875.1 Flavobacteriales bacterium | reverse complement strand
GTTCTAAAAGTTTCAACTCCTTCTAAAATAGGTTTAACGTATTCGTTATCCCAATCAACAGCTTCTTCTTTTAGTTTCCTACTTACTAACTTCCCAGCAATTATTCCAGACTCTGTGGCGAAAGTTACACCAGCAGAAAATACGGGGTCTAAAAACTCTGTCGAGTTGCCTGTTAATACAAATCCTTCACCATAAAGCTGTTTTACTGCAATTGAATAGCCAGAGATACTCACCGGTTCAAACCGCATTTCGCTATCCGAAAAACGCTCTTTAATGAGCGGTTCAGTGGCAATAAGTGTTCTTAATTTTTCTTCTTGTGTGCCTTTAACTTGACTAAAGAAATCTGGGTTTCCTACAAAACCCACGGAAGTATTTCCGTTTGAGAATGGAATAACCCAGACCCATACATCGGGTTTGTGTGCAACAATAACAATGCGATTGCTATCATGTCCTTCTGGTCGATTTACATCTTTAAACTGTGTAAACAATGTGTCTCTAGTTGGTAATGAAGATGGTGTGTTTAAATTTAGCAACCTTGGAATTACCCTGCCATATCCACTTGAGTCAATGATAAATTTAGCTTCAATTTTCTTTTCATTTCCATCTTTATCGGTAACAGTCGTAATCGAATCTGAACCATTAAATTGGATGTCAGTAACCGTTGTTTGATATTCAATATCAACACCCATCGATTGAACTTTGTCAGCAATTACTTTATCAAATTCATCCCTTGGTACTTGCCAGGTCCATTCCCATCCTTTGGTGAATTGTTCAGAAAAATCAAACTCACACCTGTCTTCCCCCATTAGAAAAACGGCCCCATTTTTAACCTGAAAATTTTGTTCTTTAATCGCATCCAAGACCCCTGCTTCTTCAAAATGATCCATGCATCTTGTGAGTAAGCTTTCTCCAATTACAAATCGAGGAAATAGTGTTTTTTCGACTATCTTAACTTTTAATCCATTTTTGTTTACCATTGATGCAGCCATTGTCCCAGAAGGGCCAGCACCGATTACCAAAACATCAATTTTTTCTATTGTCATAAAATGGGTTAAACTATTTCACAAAAGTAGAAGAAAAAAGCATTAATCATATGCCTTTTGTCATGCAGTAGTGTGATAAATGGAATAAGTTGTGTTAATGTTATCCTAAATCCACTGTTAATATCATTTAATTAGTGAACTCGGTATGAAATTTGAATTGAGGTATTTTTATAAAAACTTAAAATTAGATGTTATGAAAAAATATAGTTTAGCCATATTGTTTCTTTCAATGGTTGTATTTACCGCCAGTGCACAAGTTTATCCAAGTACGGTAGGGTTAAGAGCCAGTGTAGGTAATTATGGGATAGGACCAGAGTTATCTTACCAGCATGGATTAGGTGATGTAAATAGAGCTGAAGTTGGTTTAGGGATAGGACTGGACAATAATTTTGATCGTTTTGGAATTACAGGTGCATTCCATTGGGTGGTACCAGTTGAGAGTGGCTTTAGCTGGTATGCTGGACCTGCCGTTCAAGGTTGGCTGTATTCATTTAATGGTGGTGGGAATGGTAACTTACATATAAATAGTAATGGCGCTTTAGTAAGTAAGAGTAGTGCTTTAGGAGGTGCAGTTGGCGGACATGTGGGAATAGAGTATGATTTTGGAGAAGTCTTAGACTTACCTTTTACGGCAAGTGTAGATTCTAGGCCCATGTTTAATTTTGTAGAATATTATTCTGGGTTTGAGTTTGCAGTAGGTTTATCTATTCGATATACTTTTTAAAGTTTAACCCCAATTACACAAACATCATCTATTTGTTCTAAATTGCCTTTCCATTTTACAAAGGTGTCCTTTAGTGTTTCCCGTTGTTCGTTGGCATTTTTTTCTACACCATCAATTAGTATTTTTTTAAATTGCTTTCGCATTATTTTCTTCCCTTTTGGTCCTCCAAATTGATCCGCATAACCATCACTAAAGATATACAGCGAATCTCCTTTTTGGAGTTGAACTGTATGGTTAATGAAAGGTGTTTTTTCTCTAATACCACCTATTCCTTGTTTGTTTGCATGGATTGCTTCAATTTCTTTAGTATTGTTTCTAATGATCCATAGGGGGTTATTTGCTCCAGCATATTGCAGTTCCTTGCTGTTATAATTTAAAGAACATAAGGCAATATCCATCCCATCATTAACATTGTTGTCTTTATCTGAGAATGATTCTTTTACCATTTCTTCTACTTTATTCAGAATATCTGCTGGAGAAGTAAGTTTGAATTCTTGTACTGCTTTATTTAATGCATTATGGCAGATAACACTTACCATTGCACCAGGAACCCCATGTCCTGTACAATCTACCGCAGCAAACAATATAATGTCATCATTTTTAATGGAAATAGAATCCATCCAATAAAAGTCACCACTCACTATGTCTTTAGGCAAATAAAGAATAAAAGATTCTGGTAAATATGCTTTAACTACTTTCTTTGGAGGAAGAATAGATTGTTGTATGCGTTGAGCATAAGAAATACTATCTAATATTTCGCTATTTTTTTCTTCAACTAAATCTTTTTGAATTTCAATTTCATCTTTCTGTTTTTGAATTAAGATATTGGCTTTTCTTTTTTGTAAAAAAGCAATGGTTACAAAAAAGATGAGGAGGCTAGCTAAGCCAAGCCCTAAAATATAAATGAGGTTTTCAGCTTCTTGTTGTTTTATTTCTGCTCGTTGGGCTTTTTTATCTTTTTCTAAGTTACTTATTTCTAATTCTTTTTTTTCATTTTCATATCGAGCAGAGAGTTGATTAACTTGCTCAAGGCTCTTTTCACTCAATAAGGAATCATTGTATAATACATATATGTTCAGAGCTTCATTGGCTTTTTTATATTCTTTTTTACCTGTGTAGATTTTAGCTTGTAATAAATAATTTCGAGCAATGAGATCCAAAGAATTTAATTCTATAGCAATTTGTAGTGAGGAATCTTGGTAGTTTAAGGCCAAATCATACTTTTTCATAAACAAATACGCTTCACCTATGCTCACGTAAGGAACACTTATTTGCTCTTTTTCAACTCCAGCTTTTTGACCAGCCCTCAGCGATTGGAAATAATAATCCAATGCTTTTTCAGGGTCTTCCCCCTTATTTAACAATATGTCTCCAATGTTATTGTTGGTAAATAAGACACCGTACCAATCGTTGTTCTTTTTCTTAATGGTTAGTGATTCTTCAAAAAGTGCTAAGGCTAAATTTATACTGTCTTGTGATACATAGACTTCTCCTAAGTTATTGTATATCCATGACATCGCTATTTCTGAGGTTTTGCTAAAATAAATCAACGATTGTCTGTAAACGTCTTTTGCATTTTCCGGTTGTTTGTTTTCAGAATATACGTTTCCAATTCCCATCATGGCATAACCAATTCGTAAAGAGTCAGTTGTTTTTTCAGCAATATCTAATGCTTTAAAATAGTAGTGCAAAGACGAGTCGGCAACACCTTGTATATCATAGCGATTACCAAATCCGAAGTAAGTAGAGATTAACCCAGCAGAATCACCAATAGCGGTTTGGATTGAAAGGGCTTTTTCCATACAGATAAGAGAAGAATCCATTTGTAAGTTATTCTCGTAATAACTGGCATATAGATGGTAAGCATGCCCCCTCAATTTTTCATTCTTCGTTTTTTTAGCATGATTGAATAGTTCTTGTATGAGTTGCCTGAAGTTTTTGTTTTCAGTATGACTAAGACTACTTGCTTCTTTTAAGAATTCATCAACACTTATTTTTTTTTGAAGAACAATACTATTAATGGAATCATTAGGAAATCGTTCAACTGCATTAGCATGCAATAAACTGAAGAGGAATAATACAGAAAAAAGTATTTTTTTCATATGACTAAAATAGCCTATTTAATCCTATAAAAAAAAGGAAGCCCTAATGAAAGAGCTTCCTTTATAGTCCGAGCACTAAATGCTTGGTGTGAATTATTCTTGAAGCTTAAATTTTATAGGAATTGTAAACTTAACACTCACTTTTTTGCCGTCTTTTTCTCCAGGTTTCCACTTGTTCATTGTTTTAATTACCCTCATCGCTTCTGCGTCTAATAATGGGTCCAAAGACTTTGCCACGCTCACATCTTTAACATGCCCTTTGGCGTCAATTACAAAATTTACATATACCATCCCCTCAATCTCACTTTTTTTTGCGGCATCAGGATATTTAATATTGCTTCCTAAGTAATACATTAGGGCCTCCATACCTCCTCTATATTCTGGCATAACATCTACTTTGTCGTAGACTTTATCATCTCCAAATTTTACTTTTTCTTGCTCAAACTTTGCTTTTTCTTCTGCGTATTTCGCCTTTTCCTTTCCGAACTGCGCTTTTTCTTCAATATATTTTGCTTTTTCCTTTATAGATAGAGCGGATGGAGCATTGGGCTCATCTACTATAGGAACCTTAGGTTCATCTACTATAGGAGCCTTAGGTTCATCTGCTATAGGGGGAGTTGGCTCTTTTTGTGCAGTGGCAACAATGGCTAATGCTATTATTGGCACTACTAAAGCATATTTTAATACGCTTATTCGATTTGATTTTTTCATTTTCATCATCATAATTCTCTTTTTTATTAATGGTTCATAATTAAAATTGTTTGCTAACACACTGCAATTCACACCAAGCAGTTGAGCAACAAGAACTGATGAATACTTGTCGGCTTTTTCGGAAGCCAACTTATCCGCAATAAATTCGTGATTGCTTTTTACTGATTTTAACCCCATCCATAAAAAAGGATTCCACCAAAGCAATACTTTACTGATTTCGTAAATAATAATATCTATTGAATGTAGTTGAGTTGAATGCACCTTTTCATGGTGAATGATAGCCATTCTATCTTCTTTCTCAATGTAGGTAGGAGCATGAATAAAGGAAAAGAAGGAGAACGGCTGTACATCATCGCTCTTTCCTTGTTTAATTTTAGAAATGGTCTGTAGTGTTTTAAATACATTTATGCACAATATCAATAATAGGGCTCCAGAAATAACAACATAGCTAGAAAGGAGTATGCTACTCCAATCTAAAGTTGTATTTGTTTCAGTAAGGTTACCAATTACAACAGTTGGTAAAACAACTTGATATTCCGTTGCAACATCAACACTAGTATTGATAAAAGGTAGAATAAAAGCAATGGGGATTATAACAAGTAAATAAATACGGTTTGCCTCAAAATTAGTATTGTTTCGAAAAAGCATAAAGTATATCAGGTACAACACCGAATAGATTACACCAGCTTTTGCTAAATAGAGTAGGGCTTCCATATTATTTCTTTTTTAGTTCTTTTAAGAGTTCATCAATTTCTTTTACATCCATCTTTTTTTCTTTCATAAAAAAGGAAAGCATGGATTCCGTAGATCCACCAAAAAAATTGGAGACTAAGTTATCCGTCTTAAGCCCCTTATATTCTTCTTTAGAGATGAGGGGATAGTATTGATGTGTTTTACCAAACGCTTGGTATCCTACAAAACTCTTTTTCTCCAAAATTCTTACAATGGTAGATACAGTATTGTATGCTGGTTTAGGTTCTGGTAATTCAGCAAGTACTTCTTTTACAAAACACTTTTCCTTTTGCCAGATGATGAGCATTATTTGTTCTTCAGCTTTAGTTAATTCTTGCATGCTACAAATGTATAACTAAATATTTAGTTATACAACTAAAAAAACAGTTTTGGTTGATTTTTCGATGATAATGTGCACATAAAGGCTGTAAACGGTAGGTTCTTAATAATGAAAATAACAGTTGGCATGTTGATATGGATCATACTTTATGTTTAATTGATGCCATAACTTTATAACATGGTTTAAGTAATTATCTATTAGGATAACAAAATGGCTCCAACTTCGGTTGGGGCTTTTTTGTTAGGGTGTTTCAAGCTCTAAACGTTGCTTTTTGGTAAGGTTCTTAACAACTAAATCATAAGAAGTATCTATCCATTCAAAGAGTAGGGCATCTGAAACAGAATCATCCATGATTACTTTGCACCAATGTTTTTTGCTAAAGTAAGACGGTTCTTGTAAGGCATCATGTTGAGATCGCAATTCTTCTATGGTTGTTGGATGGCATTTAATACTAAAAGCTTCAAAGGTACTAATCTCTGTAGCTGTAAACATTTTTCCCTTTACCTTAAATACGAGTACATCTTGTAATTTCGGAAATGGGGTGGACTCAGTGACGCCCTTTTTAGACAAGCAATAATTTCGATACGATTCAATGTTCATGATGTAAAAATACGGTTATTTAAAAATAAAAAGCAACTAAATGGTTGCGTATTAAAATAAATACATATATTTGCAACCAATTAGTTGCGTAAATAAATTATAAACTTTAATTTTATTATTATGAAAGACATGATCACAAAAGAAGAAATGATTAACCATCCGGTTGACAAAGTATGGAATGCGATATCTAAAGCAGAAGAAATTTCTACTTGGTTTATCCAGGCAGATTTTAAAGCAGAAGTTGGTACACCTTATACTTTTACAGCAAGTGAAGATAAGGGGTGCATGAAAATTACCGGAGTGGTAAAAGAGGCAAATCCTTACACGTTGGTGTACACCTGGATTGTAGAAAATACAGATGTAGAAACAACGGTTAAGTGGAGATTGGAAGCTGAAGGAGAAAATACTAAACTCTATTTGGAACATTCTGGTATTGCCAATTACCCTGGTGAATCGGCCGTTAAAATGTTTGAAAGTTTCAGTGGAGGATGGGCTCAATGTGTAGATCAGTTACAGTCGTATTTAACGAAAGCCATTCATGCAGGATAAAATTGATAAAATTTTTAAAGCAATTGCTGACCCTACAAGACGTGAAATTTTACACGCTCTTGTGGTGGCCAGTGTCGCTCTCCCCATAACTGATATTTCTGCTAAATTTGACATTTCCAGGCAGGGGGTAACCAAGCACATTCGGATATTAGAGGAGGCAGAGCTCGTAGAAATTACGAAAAAGGGTAGGGAGCGTATTGTTTTTGCCAATCCAAGTTCATTAAAAACAGTAAGCGAATGGCTTCAGTTTTACGAGCAATTTTGGGATGGTAGCATTAAAGGATTAGTTGACTATTTGGATAACAAAGAAGGATAGGTCGCAAACTTTCAATTGATCATTTCAAAGTCATTTAACTTATCCAATCGAATAACGGATTGTTGACCTTCGCCAAACCCTATGGCAGAAACAAACTTTGCGTCTGTTATTATTTCTTCCGATTTGTATGAAGTTCTCGCGTGCATATCTTGATTATATGATTCGTCAAAACCACTTAACAAGAGAATCATTTCTGCATTTCTCTCTTTTAAATCATTGTGACTTAAATTAAATAAAGGGCTATCTATGCTAATAGGATGAACGATGGTCCAGCTGGTAACAAAAAGGCTAATTTTTCTCATCTCCAAATCTAAGGTGTAAAACTTTCTCTTTTTTGCACCGTCAATGTCTTCCACTTGAGAAAAAATCATACTTGCTTTTACATTAATTAATTGGTTGTTTTTCGGATTGGCTACTCTTGCCATTAAGCCTGTTATCTCTCGATAAGGAGAAATCAAGGCGTTTTTACTGAACATGATTTTTGGCTTTGGTTTAGAGAACCTACCATAGAGTAATCCTGTAGAAACTGCAAAGCTTAAGAGGCCAATAAAGGCTTCAAAGCTCGCAATTAAACTAATTATTTTGCCTGTAGGATGTAATCCCCCATAGCCCACAGTTGTTAACGTTTGGGAGCTAAAGAAAAAGGCATCGTAAAAATTGTTGCCAGAGGTAGTTTCCTTGCAAACCTTCTAAGCCTATTAGTAAATAAGTAAGGGTAAAGAGTAAGTTGATGGTTAAAAAACCACCTAATAAACATAGAAAGAAAGAAACGGCAGACATGTTAATTAAGTAGTGAAATAGATTGAACCGCTGTAAAAAGCTTACTCCTTCTTTCTTTACGTTGAATTTGCCGTTTTTAGTAATTAACCGCTCGCCTTCATTGTCTATGTTTGAACCAAAACCACTGTTGGTTAATTCTTTGATTTTTTTAAATACCATGCTTCAAAAATACTGAAATTCTTTTCTTTTGTAAATTAACAAAAAAGACAAAAAATGTCAATAAATTGCTCAAAAAGTAATAAAAATGACTAAAAAACGTCAAAAACAATCAAAAAACTACAAATAATCACTAAAAAGATGATGGAGAAACTACTAATGGTCGCAAAAAGCTTTTCATTGAATGTAATGTTGTCATTTTGATACATGACTAAGTATGTCTTTCTTACGATTTTTTTCATCTGTAATGTGTTTGTTTTTAATTTCTTTTAATGAAATGAGTCTGGCTTCTCTTAATTCTATTTGATGGATCTCTTCTTCTATAATATGGATTCGGATAACCTTCTTTTTTAAATTCTTGGATAAACTTTTATTGGATCGGTATTCGTTTAGTGCTTTTAATAAATTTTTATGGCTGTATTTGTTGCGTGTAATTATTCCACTTACAAATAAAGGAGATGAAACGGCCATTAATCCAATGCCAATCGGTGGAGCTACTGCTGTAACAGATGCGCTTAATGGTAGAAAAGACATTTTTCCAATTCCAGCGTATTCTCGTTTTTGAAAGAAAATATTAATGATGGTAATGCTTGTTTTGTCATTGCCATATTCATTAATGTATTCTAAATACGTTAAGTGTTGTTTCTTGATTTTTTGTCTGGAGAAGCCGTTAATACTTATTAACGCTACAAGTGAGAAAAGAATAAAGTATTTCATTTTAATAGAAGATTAATTTCTATATAAAGTTAGGCTGTGAAACAAGTCGAAACAAGAGTGATACTACCCGAATTTTTGGCAGTGAATCTACTGATAAGCTAAAATATAAAAAGAGAAAACTAATGAGCTTACTCGGTACTTATACCGAGTAGCCTGTTTTTTGAAAATGAGTAAAAATTGCCAAAAAATGACAAAAAACACCAAAAAATAACAATAAATGACCAAAAATGATTAAAAAAATGAGGTTTACACTTTTACTCCAATTACACAAACATCATCCACCTGTTCTAAATCTCCTTTCCATTGATCAAAGGTTTTTTCAAGTATAGATTTTTGATTCTCCATAGATTTACCTTGAATAGATAATAACAATGTTCTAAAAGCTTTGGCCTTGAATTTTTTGCCTTTAGGTCCTCCAAATTGATCTACGTATCCGTCAGTAAAAGTATAAACGACATCTCCTTTTAGAAGTTCAGTAGTATGTGTAGTAAATGGATTTAATTCAGTGTGATTTCCCACAGGTTGCTTGTCTGCTTTAATTTCCATTATTTCTCCATTTCTAATTATCCAAAGTGGATTGTGTGCGCCTGCATACTTCAATGTGTTTCCATGTAGTGTACATAAAGCAATGTCCATTCCGTCCTTCACTTCATGCTCACTTTTATTAAATGTTTGAATAACGATTTCACGTGTTTTTTCTAAAATTTTTGCCGGATTGATTAATCCAAATTCACGAACACTCCGGTTCAGGGCATTTACGCAAACAACACTAACTAACGCTCCAGGAACACCATGCCCTGTGCAATCGGCTGCGGCATAAATCACAATGTCATCAATTGGCTCTAAAAAAAAGAAGTCACCACTAACCACATCTTTAGGCTTATACAGGATAAAACTGTCTGGGAGTTTTGAGTTTACCAATCCATTAGATGGCAAGATGGCTTGTTGAATCCCTTGTGCATAATTAATGCTGTCATGGACTTCGGTGAGGATTGTTTCTATTTGTTTTTTTTGTTGCTCAATTTTGTTGTTTTTGAACTTATAAATTTTTTGCAATTGTGTGGAACTTACTTCTTGTTGGATGATGTCGTATTGCTCATAAGCTTGGACAGAAGATTCCCACTCGCTATTTTTTTGATAAGCTTGAGCCAGCAAGTGGTAACAGTTCATTAGTTTTTGTTTGGATTTAAATTCTTGACAAATAATCAATGCTTCATTTAGTTTTTCAATTGCTTCATCAATCAATCCTAATGCTAATAATGTGTTTCCTAATCCAATTAATGCTGTAGAGGTGGCATTTATTAAGTTAGCTTCTTTTCTAATGCCAACACTTTGTTCGTAGTAATTTTTAGATTGTGCTAAGTCATTGGTTTTGGCATAATAATCACCTAAATCACAAAAAGTCCTGGAACGTTCAGAATTTGTTATTCCTTCAATGGCTAATGTTTTGTTGAGGTAAATTAAGGCTTCAGGATAGTTTTTTTCTACAATGAATAAATTGCCTAAACCATTATAAGCTCTAAATATACCAGTAGAATTATTTAATTTTTCAGCCATCTCGGCTGCTTTTAAATAATTGCTTCGAGCTGCTTGGTTGTCCTTTATGCTCACATTTATTTCAGCCAATTGGTAATAACAGTAACATTTATATAAGGCTATATTTCCTTTATCATTAATGTATTCTACTCCATTGTATAAGTGTTTTACTGCTTCATCTATTTCTCCAAAACTTCGGCAATTAGCTCCAAAAGCCCAATGGCTCATTCCTAATAAATCATTATGTCCTAATGCTGTAAAAAAAGTAATGGCTTTTTTTGCTGGTGCTATAGCATCATCGAATTTGGTTTGATAATAGCATGTAATGGCTTCCAGTAAATTTTTTAGTCCAGGCGCTATTTCAATTTTACTCTCATAATTTGAAAAAAGTTGTTTTAATTTAGGGTGATAGTTATCTATAAAATTAGGGCTACCGGCTGCTATTGCATTTGAATATTGTGAGAGTATAATTTCTAATTCTTCAGGTGTATGTTCTGCTTTAGCTAATAGCTGATTTAATATGTCAATTGGATTTTTCATTGAAGTGCTAACGAAGATAATAATTGTTTTTAACTTTTAAGTCTCCAGCCAATAAGATTGATAAAAACATAAAAAGGCACAAAAAACAATTAAAATCATCAAAAAATGGCTGAAATTGTCAAAAAAATGGCAAAAAAGCTTATTTTCTTAAATTAAATCTTACTGCAATAATTATGGCGTAAACAAGTATGGAAGGAATGGAAAATATAAAATTTGAAATTAAATCAGGAGGCGTAAATAAACCTGCCAATAAAAAAATAGCCGATGCGCCAAAAAGTAGGTAAGCAGGAACAATAGGGTTTTTTCCTTGTTTTCTCATTAGAAGAGAAACGGTTAAACCCATAACGGCAAAAAACATAAACAAGTAGAGTTCTGTATCGCCCAACGAAAATATGTGATATCCAAAATCTTGTTCCATCTTCTAATTAATCGTTGACTACCCTTAAATATTGTTTCCAAGGGCCAATATTTGTCTTGTATTGTTTAGCCATTACTCGAGATATTTGAGCTATATGACCTAAATCATGGGCTACCCATACCGATAATAATTGTTCTAAAGTTACTGTCCCAAAGTCTGGATGGATACCTTCTTTAGTATAATCTTCTGGTTGGATGTTTAGGGACGAAAGTGCTTTTAAATTTTGAGCCCGCAATGTTTCAAATTCGGCTAACAGCTCATTTAGCGATTTTCCTACACTATCTTTTTCTTGAGCAAAACGATCAAAAGGAGTAAAGGTTTTTTCTGTGTTGTTGTTTAAAATAATATTGGCTCGGGCGATCCAATCCGTTTTTTCTCCATGTACTAAATGTCCAACAACATCAAAGGGACTCCATGTGTTTTCACCTTCATTGTTCGTTGCCCAATTCTCAGGAAGGTGCTTTAGTAGCTCATTTAATACTTTAGGTGTTCTCTTTAAAATGTCAGTGGCTTCGGTTAAGTTATATTTCATATGATGGATAATGTTTTATTGCAAAATGTTGAAAAATGGTAAAAAAATCAATAAAATGGTCAAAAAATGATCAAAAATGACAAAAAATAGCCAGGAATGATCAAAAAATTACTTTTTCTTCTTTCTTTTCTTTTTTTCAGGAAGGAGCACAAATGAGCTTGCGTTTATTCTATCTCCTTTAATATTTCCTTGCACTTCGGCTTTTCTAATGGTTTTACACATGCCATCAGGCCCGTGTTCATCACCATGGTCAGAAATGGTGCTACCATTCACCCAATACTTTTTACCTGCTAACTGAATGGCCAACGCACAACCATTGGGTGAGTTCATGTCCAGTTGGCACTGTCCACATGCCGCTAATACTTTGTAGGTCTTTACTTTTTTCTGTGCATGAGTAGCTACTGTGAATAGTAGGATACTTATAATGAGAATTGTTCTTTTCATAATTTCAAATTCTTACTCCTATTACGCAAACGTCATCAATTTGTTCTAACTCTCCTTTCCAATTTTCAAAAGTTTGATCTATTATTTCTTTTTGCTTTTCTATAGACTCATTTACAATACTTGTGAGCAATTTTTTAAACTGTTTGTACATAATTTTTTTGCCCTTTGGGCCACCAAACTGATCAGCATAGCCATCGGTAAAAGAGTATATGGTATCACCTTTTTTCAATTCAAAAGTATGCTGGTTAAAGGGGTATTCATTAAAGTAACTGCCTATAGGTTGTTTGTCTCCTTTTAACTCTATGAGTTCCCCATTTCTAATAATATAAAGCGGATTATTCGCGCCAGAAAAATGGAGTACATTTTCTTTTAAGTTAATAGAGCACAAAGCAATGTCCATGCCATCATTGATGCTCCCCTTCTCAGAAAATAGACTTTCTTTTACCAGGTTACGGGTCATTTCTAACAGTTCTGAAGGTTGTTTAGATTGAAGCTCTTTTACGCTTTGGTTTAAGGAATTAGAGCAAACAACACTAACCATGGCACCAGGTACACCATGTCCTGTACAGTCTGCGGCTGCATAAAGAATATTGTCTCCAACGGTTTTCATCCAGTAAAAATCACCTGCAACAATGTCTTTTGGTTTGTAAAGAATAAAGGAATTGGGCAAATGAGCTTTAAAAGAACTTATTGAAGGCAGAATAGCAGATTGGATTCGTTTAGCATAAGTAATACTGTCTGTAATTTCAGTATTCTTTTCTTCCAGCATTTTTTTATGGATTTGAATTTTGTTGTTTAATTTTTTCACTCTAAACAATATGATGACAATAAAAATGATAATGAGAATACTTAACGCAACAATGAAAATTAGCTGTGTAATTCTTGATTCTGCCTCAATGGTATTCAATTGCTCATTCTTAAGTTCTAATTCTTTTTGAGTGATAATATTTTCTTTTTCTGTGAGCTTTAATTGCGTTTCAATCTCATTTATCTTATTGATTTTATCCAGGTTGTAAATTTCCTTTTCAATCTTATCGTTCAACTTTTCAATTTTATAAGCCTGTTTAAAATCACCTAAAATTTCGTATAGTTTAATGAGTTGGATATAGGCTTCATTGCTTTCATGTAACAGGTTGTTTTCGGATGCAATGGCTATACTTTTAGTTAGGTTTTGCTCAGCAAGTTTGTATTTCTTCTGAGCTATATAAGGGTGAGCCATCAGCATCAAAACGGTTGATTTACTATCGACCATCTCAAATTTTTCAGCTATTGTTAAGGCTTTATTGTAGGCTTCTATCGAAGCATCAAAATTGGAGACATTGTAATAATAGGTTCCAAAATTTTGATGCATAAAGTATTTGTCGGTTTCTTCCATTACATCCATAAACCTTTTGAGTTTTGATAAGTAATAGAAGGTGGAATCGTTTTGAGTAGCTTCAATAAAGTCCAAAGAAATGTTGGTCAGCGAAGCTATTTGTCCTTTGATGTCTTTTGCCTCAGTGTAAAGCTCCAACGCTTTTCGCTGGTGGAGTAATGCTTTTTGATGTTCTGAAATACGCCCAAACAGGATGCTTTTTAGTGAATGGCATTTTGCTAATCGAGGTAAATTGTGTTCTTTTTCAAAAATGTCACTGGCCTCATTAAGCAGTTTTGCTGCTTTATCGAAGTTGGTTTTTAATAAAAGATAGCGTGCTTTACACAGCTTGGCTTCAGCTAATTCATTGTAGTTTTTCCCTTTTAATTTTTCTGCAATTTCATCACATATGATAAAAGAAGAATCTGGATTTGAGTAATAAAGCTGATTGGCATATGTTAATTTATCCTTTGTCGTTTGTCCAAGAACTCCAAAACTGAGCACTAAAAACGAGATAAATAACATATTTTTCATGCTTACTAAATTACATTTTTATCTTTTATAATCTAATTCAGTAGCTTCGAAGAGCAGCACTTTAAGGTTATTTCGCATCTATTTTTGCTATGTTTTTAAAACCTTATTTTAAGGAACAACTTGCACCGTTGCATTAACAGGTCGGTAGCGTGTTCTGATTGTTCCTCCTTCCGGTGTTGGTTGAGCCAATCCTACTTCATGAACTCTGTCAGCATAAATTGTTGAGGTCCCTAAAGCAAGATTAGAGAGTTGTGTAACTCCCATTACAATATCAGATTGACCTGCTCCAGCAAAAAAGATAGCATCTTGTCCCCATGTCCAGCTTCCAACAAATAAATTGGCTCTTTCTCCTGTACTTAAGGCACTACCATTCCATGCATAAACATTCGCTTGTGATTTAAAAATGGTATCAAATGTAGCAGGATGTCCTATAGTATCCATTGAAGGTACGGCATTCGTATAAACGACTGATTGCGTGTTGGTGTAAACAAAAGTACCGCCAGTTAGCTTTCCAGCATATTCCTTTGCATGACCACTGTAAAGTGCACTATAAGGTAACGCGTCTCCGTTAAAAGTAACTCCAGCAGGAGCATTGGCTTCTAATAAAGTTCCAGTAATGCTTCCAAATCGTAAGCGGGCAATGGCAACCGTTTTATCGGAATTGGCATTGTAAAAAAGTTCATATACAGTATAAATAGTATCTTGGTTCACATCTGCAGAATCTTCTTTGTTACAAGATGAAATAAGAAGAGAACAGGTTGTTAGGATGATAAATCCAAATAGTAATTTTTTCATGGGGTTTCATTTTTTAGTTTGCAACAGTAAATTTACGACAAAAAAATTACTTCAGAAATTTGCTCCTGCTGCTCCTTTAAAATATAGAACTATTGCAATTTTCTTAATAAATCAGTTGCATTTTTTTTGCACCTGATTAAGTCGGGCAGGTAATTTCTGATGACTAAAAACTGGTGTTTTTTAACCATGTTTAAATACTCTTTATCGGTTAATGCATAGGTGACGAAATCGGGATTGCTTTCCATGTTATGGTACCAATCGTAATTAAATTTCCAGTGCTCTATATTCGTTTCAGAATCTGTTCGGATTTGTCTTTGGGTAATGTTTTCTAAACGGTTCGTTACAAAATCGTAATACTGGGTTAAGCTAACATGTAAAGAGTCGTTATTGGATGAATTAAAATCGGCATTGCTGATCAGCAAATTGTAACCCCTGTCATAAAAAGTAAGGTTGCGGTAAACAATGGCAGGGTATTGATAAATGGATGAATTTTCCATTTCTTCAGCTGTAACTTCTTGTGCCAATACCTTATCGTATATTGGAATTAAGTTTTCAAAAAAAGCGATTTGTTCTCCCATGATGGCTGTATCCAAGGCCAAATCGTGGGAAATAATGCTGTACACTTTCTGTAATTCCTCTTGTGTTTGTTCTACTTTATTTTCGTTGTCAAAGTGAAGGGCTACATTTATACCAATCACAATCAATACAATTTCTCCCACGGCATACGCCAGGTATTTAAAAATTTTAGAGGCACTCATGGATTCTATTCTAAGTTTTTTGAAAAATAACATCAAACTAAGGTACGATTTTATCTTTTAAGCGATCGACCTTTTTACATTTCTAACGGGCCACTACACTTCTATAAGAATACACCAAATTTTAAGTGTCTTAGGTGCATGATAAATAAAAGAAAAACTAATTTCTTTCTTTCTTAGCCGTCATGTGGGTTGTTGCTATGCCAACAACAGCTGCCAAGATAAAAGCTGGCCCCAGCTCACCTAACTTTTCGAAATAAATACCCATTCCATCAATAGCAGTAAACCCGAATTTAAAAAGTGGTACGGAAATAAATCCCGTTATCATAGAGGCAATGGCTCCTTTTTCAGAGAATTTTTTCCAAAAAATGGATAGAATTATCGTGGGACAAAAAGTAGCGGCAATACCCGACCAGCCAAATATAGCGAACCAGAATATCGTTCTTTCGGGAGAAGTAACTGCAATGACTAAAGCAACCCCTAAGGCCAATAGCGCCAATGATAACGTAATGAACCTGGAAATTTCAGCCATTTCTTTTTCCGTTTTATTTGGCTTAAAAATCTGCTGGTAAAAATCCCTGGAAATCGCGCTAGAAGCAACAATTAAAAGTGAATCGATGGTAGACATGATGGCCGAAAGAACTGCAGCAATGTAAATTCCTATGAGCGATAAGGGCATTACTTTTTCCACTAAAAGAGGTAAAACATTTTGTGCTCCATTTCCTAAAATACTTTCTGGCGTTTCTCCAATAGAGGTTAAAAGGTAGCGGCCATAGATCCCTATTAATACGGCACAAGAGTCTGTTATGATGGTAAATACAACGGCTACCCATCTTCCTTTTTTAATTTCAGACCGGTCTTTAATGGACATAAAGCGGATGAACAATTGAGGTGAGCCCATAAAGCCTAGTCCAATAAATGCGTAACCCAAAATGGTAAAAAAGTTAATGGCATTGAATCCACCTTCTCCCCAAATGTCTAAAAAGGAAGGGTCTAATGCTACCAATTCTTGAGAAACTGAAATGGTCGGTTCAATGGCGTAATAGGCAACTATTGGTAATAAAACTAAGCCCAATAGCATCACTATTCCTTGAAACAAATCGGACCAAACTACGGCCACAAAACCACCCGTAAAAATATAGGTGAGGACAATAAAGAAACCCAATATCGCTCCTGTAAAATAGTTCCATCCTAAAAAGGATTCGAATGCTGATCCTGTCGCATCTATTTGTGCGCTTACGTAAATGATAACGAATACCGACAATGCGGTAGCCGCTATTATCCTAAGGGTATTTCCAGAAGCCTGGAACCTGCTGACTAAATAGTCGGGAATGGTAATGGAGTTGTATTTATCGGAGAGTTCTTTAAACCGTTCGGCCATAAAAAACCAAGCAATGGATACCCCCAATACTTCCCCCAATACCACCCAAAAAGCAGAAGCGCCTACCATGGCGCCAAGCCCTGTGAGGCCCAACAATAGCCATGCTGATTCGCCTGTTGCTCTTGATGAAAAAGCTACAGCCCAAAAACCTAATTTTTTCCCACCAACGTAATAATCCTTGATGTTTTTAACTTTCTTAGAAGCGAAATAGCCAATCAAAAAAAGGATTCCGAAATAGAAAAAAAGGATGAAGTATTTGGTTAGCATTAATTCTAATTTTTTGATGAAATTACCATTTTTTCTTTAGATGAAAATGACTAAGATGACTGGTTCGGTCATATTATGTTTAACTTTGCAGCAGTTAAAAAAAACAATGGAATTTAAACCCTTAATATCTTTAGAGCACTACTTACAGTCCTTAGTTCAATCTAAGTTGTGGATAAAAGTAGTGTTGGCGTTAATTCTTGGAGTAGGGTTGGGATTGCTCTTGAGCCCATCTGTAAATATTGTAAGTGAAGATGTTGCCACCTCCATTGGAAATTGGTTGGCATTGCCGGGGAAGTTGTTTTTGAAGCTGGTGCAGATGATCATGATTCCGTTAATTTTTTCTTCCATCATTAGTGGAATAGTAAGCAATTCGGGTGAACAGCTAAAGAAATTAGGAATAGGTGTTGGTGTTTATTTTATCATTACCACCGTCATATCCATAGCCATTGGTGTTGGATTGGCATTGTTGCTTCAGCCTGGCAAGTATTTGAAATTGAACAATTCACTGGTTGGGGACAGATCCATTGCAACCAATGGTTCATCTTCGGTGTTTGCTGATATCCCTGGTGCCATTTCAGATTTATTACCGGCCAATCCGTTGGCTTCTATGGTCTCAGGTGAAATGCTAAGCATTGTCATCTTTACCATTATCATTGGAGTTGCCATTACGCAGTTATCGGATAAAGCCAAAAGCCCCATTTTAAAATTGCTTTCTGCCATTCAAGAAATTTGTATGACTGTTGTGAAATGGGCCATGCGATTGGTGCCCATTGCTGTGTTTGGTTTAATGGCTCAGCTAACCTTAAGTGTGGGAATAGATAGTTTAAAAGGAATAGGTTTTTACGTAGCTGTTGTACTAATTGGGTTACTGCTTTTATTGGTGGTCTATTTAATCATGGTGGGCATCATTGGAAAAACAAACCCTTTTCAGTTTCTGAAAAAAATAAAAGACGTTCAGTTGTTGGCTTTTTCAACCACCAGTTCTGCTGCTGTTATGCCCTTGTCGTTAAAAACAGCCAAAGAAAAGTTAGGCATTAACCCATCGGTTAGTAATTTTTTAATACCCATCGGTGCTACGGTAAACATGGATGGAACGGCAGTTTACCAGGCTATTTCTACCTTGTTTATTGCACAGATTTATGGTATAGAGATGAGCATAGTAAATGTGTTATTGGTAATGGTAACGGTTGTTGCTGCTTCTATTGGAACACCTTCTATACCTGGTGGTGGAGTGGTTATTTTAGCAAGTGTGTTGCAAAGTGTGGGCATACCAACAGAGGGCATTGTCATTATTATTGGAGTAGAACGTATTTTAGGAATGTTCAGGACTGCCATAAATGTTACAGGCGACTTGACCGCATGTGTGGTGTTTAATCAATGGCAAGGTACAACGATTGATTCTGATTAATTTAAGGTGCCGACAAGTGAGTTAAGATTCCTCATTTTCATAGTTGGATGTTTTTTTTTGATGGGAATCAGTTTTATTGATTTAATATAAATGAATACCAATATCCCTGCTTTTGACTACTTTTACTTAGCGAATATGAAAACCATAATTATAGTTATATCATTTCTTAGTATGTCTAATATTCTTATTGGACAAGATACTAATGGAAAAAATATTCAATTACCAGATACTATTTATTCTGTAGCTGAGGTAATGCCAAAATTTAAAAATGGTGAAAGTGAATTGTTTAAACTAATCTCAAATGGAAAACTCCCATTGTATGCAAAACAAAATCGAATTTATGGAGATGTAGAAATAGAAATCGCGGTAGACACCAACGGGAATGTAATTCAAACGAAAGTTTTAAAAAGCTTGGGTTATGGGTGTGATGAGGAAGGTGTAAAAATAATTAATAAAACTTCTGGGAAATGGATTTCTGGAAAAAAATGGGGAAAGAAAGTTGCCGTGAAGCTCTCTTTGATAATTCAATTTAAGCCTCAACAGGATGGGTTAAATGAAAAGGCAAAGTCTTTTTATCAGCAAGGACTCAAAATATACAACAATAAAAAATATGCAAATGCACTAACGTTTTTTAAAACAGCTATAGAATTATCTCCCCAATATATTGATGCTCATTTTTATAGTGGCAATTGTCTTTTTAATTTAAGAAGAAAGCCAGAAGCCTGTATTGCATGGGGAAAAAGCATTGACTTAGGACTTGTCAACAGTAAAAAATATCAATTGCAGGAATATTGTGAAAAAGATGAATCCCTTAACAATATGTTACCCAAAGTAATAGAATTAACTGCGGTTGATTCTATTATTTACAATAAAACATATCATTTTAAAGATGGTGCTTATAAAACCTATGATGAATTTAGATTTAATTCTCCTTCGATTAAATATAGGTACCGATCAGAAGAAAAGAAGGATGAGTTAAATCTTCACATAGAAAAGGATACCAATGTTGTTTTGTATGGAATTGAAGCAAACTTGGTAAACAAACTAAGAAGAAAAGGTGTATGGGGTTATAGTAAAGATGGAGAGGTGTATGTGTTATCCTATGATGAGTTTGGTTTAAAAAATGAATTTATGAAACTTGATAAGTTTGGAGGAATGCTGTTAACTTCAAATGATATAAAAGTATATAAGGGAGGCGTAACTCCTGGTGCTGTAATTGCTGTTGGTACTGGAGGTGTTAGTGCTGGTGTTGGAGCGGCAGTACACGCTGGCTACACTACCCGAAAAATTAAGCTCAGGATAGTAGATGCTGAGACTGGGGAAATAGGACTGTATAACTTGGAGAACTTCAAGAAGATTTTGAAACGGGATAAAATGCTGTATGCTGATTTCATAAAGATAAAGGGAGAGAAAAAGAAAAGGGACATGATGTTTATCTATTTAAAGAAATACAATGAACACCATCCTTTTTTTATTATGTCAACAACGGCTAAATAATATTGACAGTGAATTTTTGTTCACAGGCTACCCTAATTATTATTAGGGTATGTGAGAAACAAAAGAATCTTTTTTCTACTTAAAAAGACGATGTTTACTTCTTAAATCAGCTTCTATTTGTTGATCCCAAATGGATTGTTGAATTCTATTTTTGGTATCGTTATATCTTTTAGCATCTTCCTTACAATCCATACTTTCATAAGCCGAAGCAATTGCACTCCAAGCTTTTAAATACAATTCATTAATTGCTGTACATCTTTTCCATGCAGCGATGGCTTCTTCGGTATAACCATCTTTGGCTAATTGTACCCCTTCTTGAAAAATAGCATCAATATCATCTAAGTTGTTGTTAAGCTGAAGATGAATCAATTTCTCTGACTTACTAATAATAAATGAGCAAGGTACTTTTCGAGAAACCTTTTGCGTTACACTTCCAACAAAAAAGCGTTTTAAACCTGTTTTTCCAGCAGACCCCATTACCAGAAGGCCAATGTTATTCGCTGAAACAACGTTTACAATTTCAGTAGCAGCATCACCAAATATCACTTCTTTGTCCCAACTTACTCCGGTTAGATTTACACCTTTTAAAAATTCATCAAAACTTGCAGCCGTTTTTTCTAATGTTTCAGCTTCCAGACCTGTTAAACTGAGGTTGAATTTCGAATATTCTTCACCATGAGATTTTACTACATGCAATATGTTAAGATTGGCTTCAAAACGTCTGCAGAGGTGAATGGCATTGTCTAAAGCAATTTTCGATTCTTCAGAGAAATCAACTGGACATAAAATAGTATTAAAGAGGAGTGGTTTATCTTTCTCAATTACCCATACAGGCATAGATACGTTTCTAATAATCTCTTCAGAATTACGACCCAATTTATAATCTAAGGTTCCACCTCTTCCAGCACCAAGTAAAACGAGGTTTGCACTTTTCCTTTCAGCAGTTTCGCAGATAACATCTAACTGATTACCAGAAATTAACTCATAATAACAGTTAACTCCTTGTGCTTTAATTTGAGTAACAAATTCTTCCAATTTTTCACCTACAAGAGTTTTTAAACGTTCGTTAGTATTGTTTTCAGGAAGCACATGAAGCAATATCAATTGGCTTTCAAATTTTTTAGCAACACCTATTGCACTTTCTAATGCAACCTCCATACTTTCACCGAAATCTGTAGGGAATAATATCTTTTTAAGTAATTCCATAACCTTTTTTAATTATAAGTTAAACACTAAAATAAAGTTAGGTTGTATTAAAGCAACAAACAATGACTGATGTCATAATTTCAACACGGATAACTATAAAATACATCCTGTGCAAAAAAGAGATAAAGCACAAACAGGCAGCTTGAGTTAGGGAAGTTTTTCGGGATTATTTGCTCACGAATTATTTTTTCATAGTGATTCTTTTAGACGAGATTAATATTCATCTCTACAGACATCACTAATCATTCCTTTTCCTTGGATATAACGATCTGCTGTTTCTTCTGTTAAATCATAGAAATATAACAACTCATCATAACTCCAAGCAATTTTTTTAGGATTTTCTGGGAAGGTATAATCTCCAGCCATAATGGTCATAGCTGCTGCATCCCAAGCAGTAAAATATTGTCCGGCTTCATTAAAATAAACGGAGTCATCAGTAAGTTCTACTATTTCGTAAATAGAATACGGTTCCTTGTACTCAATAAAATTCATCAAATAAGCATCTCCAACTTCAGGATCTTCAAGGTGATCTACTGTATTAGGAAACATTCCCCCTTCCGTACTTGATCCTGAACTAAAAAGAATTTCCATCGGATCAATAACTTCATATTTTGTTAAAATAACCAATAGGGTAATTAATAACGCCAATATTAATCCTGAGTAATGGTAAAAAGGTGTTTTAACTTTTATGTCAGTGGCATTTATATATTGTTGAACTTCAGGATTGTCAATGTCTTCTTCATATTCGTGACCCTCAGTACTTATAGAATATACTCTCTTTCCTAATGGAATAAAAGGAATAAACATCAAGGAAAAATATTTGCTGTAAACACTATAGGTTTTGCCTTTAGTGCCGCTAATTTCACATGTTGCATCAGGCGCTTCAAAAGTTCCCAATAGTTTAGCGTCTGTTCCAAATACAATTACCATAGTTAGTCGATTTTATTTACTGTTTTTCTATAACGTTCCATTAACTTCAACACTTCTATGGCATCCATGTCCAATAGTGAGGTTGAAAAAAAAATGAAGGTATCATAGATTTTAATGTTTTCCAAATATAATTTCTTTTTCACTTTGCTAAAATCCATCTTGGCTAATTTTTCTTTGGGGTCTTTAATATAAATGAAAATATGTTCGTGACCCACAATTTTAGCACCCTTACATTGAATTATTTCATTCCAAAATAAATCAATTTTTAACTCGGGGGTATTAATTTTAACTCCAGTTACATCAATGCTTAGCATTGCACTTGGAGCGTTTCTAACTTTGTTAATGGAAAAGAAACCAAAGCCACCACCTATCGCTATTGCACCTCCTAAAAAGTATAATTCTGTAAATAGAACCAATAATATTCCGATAACGGTAAAGGAAGCAGTCATTATTAAAGGTACTGTTTGCTTGCTTTTAGAAGAAGTAAAATCGATGGCTTTCATATTATTTTAATAGTACATCAATGGGTTGGTAAATGACTTCTGACCCCGAACGGTCTTTATAGTCTTCTCTATGGTAAGTTCCACATAAGGAATAGGTGCCTTTATTGGTGATGTCAATGTATTTTGTGTTGTATTTTCCTGAAGGGTCTTCAATGGCAATTTTGTAGCCTGTAAAATCCATATAGTCTGAGACCACCAAGACATAATTGCGTTTGGCAAAAGGGAAACGAATCTTTTCATTTTCTGCTGGGTTATTGTTATCGATGTATCCTTTAAAGGTGGTTTTAGCTGGGTTTTGCCAAAAGTAATCGATTACTTTCTCCCATTTATTGTTCTGATACTTGTTTCTGGTGGCCAGGTTTCCTGCCGTATCGTACATCACAATTTTTAAATTTGGAATGACGGTAGTATCATTTTTGGCATGAACGTTTAATACAATGATGCTCGAAAAATCGTAAGGACAATGTTGGGCCATTGCTCCGACAACAAGAAAAAGAAAAGTGATAATGATGCTTAGTTTTTTCACCTTTTCAAAACTAATCAAAAAGGGAGGGGGAGTTTGTTAAAGAGATGTTAAAGGAGGTTTTTAATGCTGAAGATTAATGACAAGTTCTACCTATATTGTTGGCGAGGCATTGATTTAATAAAGATAGTTTTAATTACAATATTTATTAATAGAATCTAATACTCTTGGATCTCCTAATTCAGTACATTTTTTCCAGTCCTTACATGCTTTATCCATGTCTTTTAATTGAGCGTAACACATTGCTCTTTGGTAAAAGGCATTTTTATAATTTGGATACCATTTAATTGCTTCAGTATAATGAGTAATTGCCTTTGAGAAATCTTTTTTTGCGAAAAATTTGTTACCCTTGGATTGACTTTTACTTGAACGAGGATTTGGACCGTTTGGAGCACTAACCCCTCTTAAAACAAAGTTTATTGGCAAATTATAACTTACATTAACGGGTTTACCCTCTTGAGTACCGGGAATCCACTTTGGCATCGCTTTGACAACTCGGATAGCTTCATTGTCCAATATAGAGTGAACTCCTCTAAGGACTTTAATGCCCTCTATATTTCCCTCCTTACTTATAACGAAGCTGATGTATATTTTGCCATTAATGTTATTGGCTTTTGCTTCTGGTGGATATTTTACATTTGCACCAAGAAACTCAAACATGGCTTTTTCTCCTCCTGGAAATTTAGGCATTGTTTCAACTATTAAATAGAGTGTGTCACCACTATTTTTTATAATAAAGGTTGCCTTTCCAACCTTATGGGTTTTATACTTAATACCATCAATCAATACAGAATCAGAATTAGATGGTATTGTTTGAGAAAATCCGAATAGCATAGAACAGGAAAACAAAAAAAGTAATGTATATTTATGAATGAGTCTACCTAATTGTTTGTTGATCATGTTTTTTTTATTTTATTAATAATTCGATTTCATTTTTGTTCTAACATTTTTTATAATCTTTAAAATGATTCTCACTGATTTTGTAAGTGTAGTCCTAATTTTGGTATTCAAAAATACCAAATTATCACTATCATTACGCGATTAAAGATTCTTGAGTTGATTTAAATAGCTGTAGGTAAGTTGTTTAGAGTAAAATAACATTACATGTAAATGCAATGGAGTGATAGGAGATAGAAGGATTAACGTTTAATAAAAGTGTCCGTTTTATTGTCGTAATTGATGTAATAAATTCCTTTTTTGAGGGTCTTTAAATCTACTATTTTAGCATGTCCTGATAGCACTTTTTTACCCTCGGCATCGTAAATTTCATAAGTGGTTTCATTTACAAAAGTGATGTCATTTTTATGTCTTGTACAAACCATGGAATTTTCTTTAACATTGGGGGTTATTCTAATTCCTTTAGAATAATGAGGTTTTCCAAAGGCATCGATTTGTTTGATTCTAAATTTATTGAGTCCACTGTGATAGCTAACCTTGTATTTGTAGTGATAACTTTTGCCTAAACCTTTGGCATTTAAACTGCCTACTTTAATCCATTTGTTCCACCTGAATTGCTCAATCTCAAACCTTAAACTATCTTCACTAATGGCCTCCCAGCTGAGGTAACCATCTGAGCTAAGTTCAATAACGTTAAGTGTAAATGGTTTTTTTGGAGTGGTGTTGTTGTTGAGTATTTTTGGCTTGCAATCTTTTTGGTGATAAATGTCAATCATCACTTCATCACCTAAATTGAGGTCAAGATCTTTTAACTTTATTTCAACTGCTGCCATTGAAAGGTCAGCTGTTAATTTCTTACGGTTAACTTTAATGCTATCTACACACCAATTATCACCATTTAGGGGATTTTGCATGTACAAATTTGGGCCTTGAAACTTACCTTCTAAATGGACGACACTTTGTGCCATGATACACTGACCAAAAAAAACAATGATTAGTATGGAGATAATTTTTTTCATCATCTTAATCAGAATGACATTTCAGTGACAACATCAATAATTGTCAGTGGCGACACGCCATTACATGTTTCTTCTGTACTGTCCATCAACCTCAAACAAGGCATTTTTATATCCCAAATTTCTCCTCTAAATACTTGTCATCCTCATCATAGCCAATATCAAAATCATCCATCAATTTTTGGGTAGCTTCCTCGTATTCATCATCACAAGCCTCAATCTTTTCAGATAACTCCATTGTAGAAAGGAAGAATTTTGAATCATCCTCTGTTTTTGTCCGATATACTAATACCTCTATTATTTCTTGATATTCATTGCGCATTAAACTTTCCATGGCATCAAGTACTTTCATGTATGCTACTTTATAATATTCGGCACCTTTGTATGGTGGTATTTTTTGAATATTAGTTTTTGTAGAGGCAATTATGGTTAAACAAGCTTGATAGTTTTGTACCAATTGTAAAGAATCTTCCTGACTTAATAAAAGAGTGTGATTCCCATTCTCTAAAATAATTACATTATCTTCTACAATTTGATCAAGCAATGGTTGTAGAGTAGAATCGATGATGTAGTTCAACAACGCTTGATTCTCAGATTCAATGGAGCCATAGTAATCAAGAACTTTTGTGTTCTGAACACGTTCTCCACAAGAAGCTAAAACTACGGTAACTAATATTCCAATAAATAACTTATTCATCACATATTACGTCTATATTGACCACCCACTTCGAAAAGTGCATCTGTAATTTGTCCTAAGCTGCAATATTTAGAAGCTTCCATCAGTTGCTCAAAAATGTTTTGGTTTTGGATGGCTGCTTTCTGCACTTTATTCAGTTCTTCAGCTACGCGATCTTCGTTGCCTTTGTGCAATTCATTGAGCATACTGATTTGGTATTGCTTTTCATCTTCGGTTGCTCTAATCACCTCTTTCGGAAGCACCGTAGGGGAGCCTTTAGAACTTAAAAAGGTGTTTACCCCAATAATAGGAAACTCACCATTGTGTTTGAGTGTTTCGTAATACAAGCTTTCCTCTTGTATTTTAGAACGTTGGTACATCGTTTCCATGGCACCTAATACGCCACCACGTTCTGTAATTCTGTCAAATTCGGTAAGTACTGCTTCTTCTACCAAGTCGGTGAGCTCTTCAATGATAAACGCCCCTTGTATAGGGTTTTCATTTTTAGCCAAGCCTAACTCTCGGTTAATGATGAGCTGTATCGCCATAGCTCTTCTTACCGATTCTTCAGTTGGTGTGGTAATGGCTTCATCGTAAGCATTGGTATGTAAAGAGTTACAATTGTCGTAAATCGCATACAATGCTTGTAAAGTAGTTCTAATGTCGTTAAAGTCGATCTCTTGCGCGTGTAAGCTTCGTCCAGATGTTTGGATGTGGTACTTTAACATTTGTGCTCTTGGGTTGGCACCGTATTTTTTAGCCAATGCTTTGGCCCAAATTCTACGCGCTACGCGTCCAATTACAGCATATTCTGGGTCAATACCATTGCTAAAGAAAAAGGATAGGTTAGGTCCAAACTTGTTAATGTCCATACCTCTACTTAAGTAGTATTCTACATAGGTAAATCCGTTACTTAATGTTAAGGCCAATTGAGTGATCGGGTTGGCACCAGCTTCGGCAATGTGGTAACCAGAAATGGATACCGAGTAGAAGTTACGCACTTCTTTTTGGATGAAATATTCTTGTACATCGCCCATTAAACGCAAGGCAAATTCGGTAGAGAAAATGCACGTGTTTTGTGCTTGGTCTTCTTTTAAAATATCTGCTTGCACGGTTCCTCTAACGGTTGCTAAGGTTTGTGCTTTAATTTTTTCATAAACATCTGCTGGTAACACTTGGTCTCCAGTTAGTCCCAATAAATACAATCCTAAACCATCGTTTCCTTCAGGTAAATCACCTTGGTATTCAGGTCGTTTTACGCCTTTGGCTTTATAGATGTCAGCAATTTTAGCATCAACTTCCTTTTCTAAGTTGTTCTCTTTGATGTATTTCTCACAGTTTTGATCCGTAGCAGCATTCATAAAATAAGCGAGCATCATTGGAGCTGGTCCATTAATGGTCATGCTTACCGAAGTCATGTTGTGTGATAAGTCAAAACCAGAATAGAGTTTCTTTAAATCATCTAAGCAGGCAATAGAAACTCCTGCATTACCAATTTTACCGTAAATGTCTGGTCGTAGATCTGGATCGTTACCGTATAAGGTGACCGAATCAAAAGCAGTAGATAACCGTTTGGCTGGCATGCCTAAACTTACATAGTGGAAACGTTTGTTGGTTCGTTCTGGTCCACCTTCACCGGCAAACATTCGGGTTGGGTCTTCACCTTCTCTTTTAAAAGGAAACAGTCCAGCGGTATAAGGAAATTCACCTGGTACATTTTCTTGTAGGCTCCATCTTAAGACATCTCCCCAACCTTTGTATTTTGGTAAGGCCACTTTAGGTATTTGGATGTGCGATAAACTTTCTGAATGTGTTTCGATGGACAATTCTTTGTCACGCACTTTAAACGTGTAAACAGGGTCTTTGTATTTCTGTACTTTTTCTTCCCATCCTTCAATAATCAACATGTTCTTTGGGTCGAAATCCAATTTCAATTTGTCGTATTGAGCTTGCAGTACTTTAACTGTATCAGGTTCGTCAGCCAATGTTTTAATGGTGCTATCAATGGCAAACAATTTATCAGCTAACGCCACTTGTGCATTAACCCATTCATCATATCCTCGGTTGTTTTCAGATATTTCTGATAGGTAACGGTTACGTTTTGGAGGAATTACAAATATCTTTTCAGACATCTCTTCGGTAATCTCAAAAGTAGTGTTGAGGTCGGCTTTCGTTTTCTCTACCATTTTATCCATCACCACTTTGTAGAGGGAGTTCATGCCTGGATCGTTAAACTGAGAAGCAATGGTTCCATAAACTGGGACATCGGCATCTGCTAAATCAAAGGCATTGTGATTGCGCTTGTATTGTTTTTTTACATCTCTAATGGCATCTAAAGCACCACGTTTATCAAACTTATTTACAGCAACCACATCAGCAAAATCGAGCATGTCAATTTTTTCCAATTGTGTTGCTGCACCAAATTCTGGGGTCATCACATACAAGGAAACATCTGAGTGATCCATAATCTCAGTATCTGATTGTCCGATACCGGAAGTTTCTAAAATCACTAAATCGTATTCAGCTGCTTTTAAAATTTCTAAGGCTTCTGATACGTGTTGTGATAATGCTAAGTTACTTTGGCGTGTCGCCAATGAACGCATGTAAACTCGATCATTTTTGATGGAGTTCATACGAATTCGATCGCCCAATAACGCTCCACCTGTTTTTCGTTTAGATGGGTCTACCGATACAATGGCAATTGTTTTATCTGGAAAATCGATTAAAAATCTTCTGACCAATTCATCTACTAAAGATGATTTTCCTGCTCCACCTGTTCCTGTAATCCCCAATACTGGAGTAGCAACTTTGGTGGCCATTTCGTGTACCTCATCTAAATCTGTTTTGCTTTCTGCGGGAAAGTTCTCTGCTGCAGAGATTAACCGCGCAATGGCTTTTACATTCTTTTCTTTTAGGTGCTTGACTTCTCCGTTGAGGTTGGCCCCTGTTGGATAATCAGCTTTCTCTATCATGTCGTTAATCATCCCTTGTAAGCCCATCTCTCTTCCATCATCTGGATGATAAATGCGGGTGATGCCGTACTCTTGTAATTCTTTTATTTCTTCTGGAAGGATGGTTCCACCACCTCCACCAAATATTTTGATGTGTTCCGATCCTTTTTCTTTCAGTAGGTCATACATGTATTTGAAATATTCTACATGTCCTCCTTGGTAAGATGTCATCGCAATGGCATTGGCATCTTCTTCAATGGCACAGTTGACCACCTCTTCTACACTTCTATCGTGGCCTAAGTGTATCACTTCCACTCCAGTTGCCTGGATTATTCTTCGCATGATGTTAATGGCAGCATCATGTCCATCAAAAAGACTGGCTGCAGTAACGATTCTTACTTTGTTCTTAGGGGTGTATTTTTCTACTTGTTCCATTAAATCTCTTTATTCTTCGCGGAGCGAAGTTAAGCATTTTACTCCCTTTTTACAATTAATCAATTAATCGATGTTTCCCCATAGTTTGTCGATATTCTTTAGAGGCAAATTTAAAAAAGCGTATATTGGGACTATGAAAAGCAAGTTATTTACCATAGGAATCCTTTTAATGGTGTTAATTAGTGGTGCTCAACAGCTTACTGCTCAGTGTACAGATATGAATTCTGAACGCATTAAGACTTTATTAGGCGAAGCTTCTTATGATAATTTTAGGAGAACAGAGATTAAATACTCTAAAGACCCTTATGACATAGAGTTTCAGGTAGATTTATTGAAAAATTATGAATACAAATTGGTATTCGATATGACCGACAAGTCAGAAGGTGTAGTTGTAAAATTATATGATTTGGGGGATAAAAAGAACCCAACTGAACCTAAGTTATTGTACGCTTCAAGTGAAGATAAAATGACAGAGAATGCCACTTTTGATGTTAGTTTTGTAGCACCTAAAACAAGAATGCTTATTAAGTATGAAGTGAAGGATGCTACTTATGCGGGTTGCGTTTCTTTCGTGTTGGGTACGATTCGTAAAAATCTAAAATAATCTTTTTTTTTCATGTATTTGTCTTCTAAATCAGTTTAGATGGTCGTTTTTGTTGATTAATTCGCATTAATTTCGATTAAATGTTTATTTTAGTCGACCAATGGAAACAATTGTATTAAAAGAGAGTACTACATCAACCTATCAATTGGAGGATGGTATTCTTTATATGCGAGTAAAAGAGGGTGCCGATATTACACTTGAAGCGGCAATAGAAGGTGCTGCGGTTAGAAAACAAATGCAACAAGGTGAAAAGGTTTTGTTGTTAGTGGATTTAAGAAAAGTAGGACAAGTTCATCGGGACGCGCGAGCATATGCTGCCAAGAAGGAAATTGACGAAATGAATAAAGCGATGGGTATGGTAACAGGAAAATCATTGGCAGCAAGAATCATTGGTAATTTCTACATTAAATTCAACAAACCCAATACGCCTACAAAGTTATTCAAAACGGAGGAGCGCGCTTTAACCTGGTTGAAGACACATCGTTAATGGTTCCGGTAATGGATAAAATAGAGACTGAAACGGTAGTGTTTTATTATGAGGATGATGTGTTAAATATTAACTTTAAACAGGATGCTGATGTGAAGTTGGAGCACGCTCAAGATAATTTGAAGGCAAGAAAGTCTTTTCAAAAAGAAGCCAAAGTAAAGGTGCTGTCTGATGTTAGTTTGGTCTGGCAAGTTTCCAAAGATGCGAGGGCTTTTTTCGCAACGAAACAGGTAACAGATTTGAACATTGCCATGGCTCTAATTACCAATTCGCTAACGAGTAAAATATTGGCCAATTTTTTTATGAAATTTAATAAACCCGCTAGTCCAACTAAAATGTTTAACTCTAAAGAGAAGGCATTGGCTTGGTTGGACACTTTTTAATAATATTAGTTACTTTAGCTCACTATGTCAGTAATCGAAAAATTAGAAACACCTACAGCAGTCACTTATATCCAAGACGGTATTTTTCGCATTGACATAAAAGAAGATGCGATCATAACTTTAGAAGCCGCAGAAGAGACGTTTGAAGCTCGAAAGAAACTTCAAAAAGAAGAGAAAATGCTCGTTTTAATGGATGCCAGAAAAGTATGGCAAGTGTCCAAAGAAGCAAGAAAATTTGGCGCAAATACTGAAGTTGCTAAATTAAATTTAGCCAAAGCCATTGTAACGGGTAATTCGTTAACCGTAAAAATGTTAGGTAATTTCTTCATTCAATTTAACAAACCACCTTATCCGATTAAGTTGTTTAAATCAAAAACAAAAGCGTTAAAATGGCTGGCTACTTTTAATTAAATTAACAATCCATTTGTTTATAACTTCCTGACCCTGATGTGATTTCGGTTGTTTTTCAGGGTAAATTTAACGGAGAAACTCATTACTAATATTCCGTTATTATGAAAGCATTGTACACTAAAGTTAAAAAAGCAGAGCAATTTTTAAATAACTACATGGCATTTTTCTTTGCAAATGGGAACAAACAACATCGAGTAGATAACTACTACATTGAGGAATAAAAAAAGCGATTAAAATTTTAATCGCTTTTTTTATGCTATAAGATCTCCATTTCCACTCTTCTGTTTTTCTGTCTACCCGCTTTTGTTTTGTTGTCTGCGATAGGCTTCGTTTCTCCGTGCCATTCTACATCAATTCTTTCCTTGTAAACATCATTTATGATTAGGAAGTTGGCTACAGCTTTAGAACGTCTTTTAGATAGCCTCAGGTTACTTGATGCTTTTCCTTGACTATCGGTATGTCCAGACACTTTAATTCTCCACTCAGGTTTCTTCAGCAAGAGCTTAGCCAGCTCTTCTAAAGAAGCATAAGAACTTTGTTTGATAATGGCTTTGCCCGTTTCAAATTCAAGGTTATCGAAAGCAGCTTTTAGAATTTCTTCTTCTTCTTCCATCAATTCAATTTCTATCGGAGCAGGAGGAAGGTATTGATAATAATAGTACCCTTTGTCATTTTTCATTGCTGTAATGGTGTCATTTCCTAAAATAACCCTAATAAATTCACTGCCATCATCTTCTCCTAACATAAACAATTGACTATTGTCTGATTTTAGGTTGTCGAAATGATAATACTTTTCATCGCTAAACATAGTGTCGGTTTCCATGATGTGCCCTAACGAATCAATGGTATGCAATAACTTGTAAGGACAACCTTTGTTTTCTATCGGGCCAGGGAAATCAGGACAATCATCTTCTTTGTCCATTAAGCCATCTCCATCGGTATCTGGGCAACCTTTAAATGCTGGAATTCCTGGTGTATCTGGACAATCGTCTTCTTTATCAATAATGCCATCTCCATCTCTATCTGGACAACCATTAAATTCAACTAATCCTGAATCGGTAACACAACTGTCATTTTGATCCAATATGCCATCGTTGTCTATATCCGAACAACCTCTTAATGCCCAAGTTCCAGGAATGTCAATGCATTCGTCTAACTTGTCAGATACTTTATCCTTATCTCTGTCTTTAGGTGCTTTAAACAAGATGGGAGCTCTAAGTGCCACAAAGACATCTAAACCTCTAACATTCATGTCTCTTCCAGGTGCAATTAATGGTTTTAAATCCCCTGTTCCTATGCTAAAATAACCTCCTAAGCGTAAAGCCAACCCAGTTCTAAAACCTGCAACTTTGTTGTAAGATAATGGCAGAGAAACGCCCCATCTTCTATGATCAAACCTTGGTGTTAATGCGAAACTTGTTGGGTACCTCACCGTGTTTTCATCGTTACCAAATTTCATGTTGATGCGCGTGTAAAAATTGGCGTAGAAGTTTTTAACGATATGGTAATCTACATCAAAATTAATGTGGGTTGGAAGGTTCATGTAAAACTCTTTGTCATCATTGTTGTCAAAGGTTACAAAACCAGAATCAGCAAAATTTTGTAGGGTAGAATCTAACGACCTGAATCCTTGTGTATTGTCGAATCTTTGTAAATCAAAAATGCCAACATTAATGTTAAAGTTGTTACTGGCCCCTCCTTTATCATAGCGCATACCTCCTAAATCATTGAGGGCTAAACCGACTTTTAATTTGTATTTATTTTGATCCCGCATCCATAAATCAGTCTCTCCATCCATGTCGTATTTATACTTCTGCCAATCAGGCCTCCATTCGTAAATAATTCCAATATCAATTCCTAACCCAAGGTTAGATGCAAAATCAGTTAGGTTAGAACCACTAAATTCTTCAGCATCACCTAAGCTTTCATTGGGCTCAACAAATCCACCAAAATTTTCGGAATAACCGTAATCAAAATTTCCAGATATCGAATTGGAAGTGGTATCGTTTTGGATGTTGAAATTTAAATCAGATGAATGTAAATAACCTGATGCAACACCTTGTAAGAATTTTAATTTACCACCAATCTTAAAAAAGTTTTCGTTTTGATCTGACAGAATCTGTGCATAGCTCAAGTTGTACTCTATCCATGAATTCATGGCAAGGTTAAAATCTTCATCAGAAACATTTAAATTAAAAACATTCGGAAATTCAAAGTCGTTAGTCGCTAACCTGATAAGTTCAGGAGAAACATCATCCATGTTTAAAAGACTCCTGCTTCTTATTTGAAATCCTATGGCTCTTTTTCTATTGAGGGTAATCATGAAGTTAAGAATATCGAATTCAGCATTCATGAAAGCTGCTCTTTCTACATTCCCATTGTCAATTTCAAATAATTGTCCTAACCCTCTTGATTTAAATGATGCTGTTGAATCTACAGAAACCAATTTATCTAAATCACCATCATTCAACCATGCATCAGAATCTGCATAATCATCATTCAATGATTTATACCACCAATGCGGCATTTTCTTGGTGTTAAATTGCATGTGATTGTTATAAGCACCTGCATATCCTCCAAAAATCAATAAATCGAATTTAAATCTGCTATCTGCTATGGATGCTGGGTTTAAATCAGAACCCATTATTCCAGCATAATTACTTTGCCTGAGTCCAAGAAATTCTTGAGAAAAAGCGGAAATGCTTGCCGTTAATACTACTAATATAGTTAGTAAAGCTTTTTTCATAATGGGGGTTCAGTGCAAGTTAAAACTAATACGGCAATACTAATACATTGGTTGCACATAAAATATGATATTATACAGGCTTATTGGAAAGCTAATTAGTTCCTTTTCCAGAAGTATGGCGTAAACAAAATGGCAATGGTAAAAAGCTCTAATCTACCTAAAAGCATTAGGAATGCCAACACCCATTTTGCGGCATCTGGTAAATTGTAAAAGTTCCCTGACGGACCTAATTGACCAATGCCTGGACCAACATTACCAATAGATGTAGCAACAGCACTAATTGCTTCCATGAAATCTACACCTAAAAAAGTCATAACGATAGACCCCAAGACAAACATGAAAAGGTAGAAGAAAACAAATGCCAATAAATTGTATATGATTTTAGAAGAAACCACTTGACTATTAAGGTTTACAGGTACAATAGCATTGGGGTGTAGCCTTCTTTTAAATTCTAAAAAACCATTTTTCATGAGCAATACAATACGCACTATTTTCATTCCACCACTCGTAGATCCTGCACTTGCTCCCGTAAAAAGTAACAAGAAGAAAAGGAAAGAAATAAATGAGCCCCAAGTTGTAAAATCGGTAGTGGCATATCCAGTAGTGGTAAGAATACTAACTACTTGAAATAAAACGCTTCTAAATGATTCTTCAAAGTGATCATTGTAAACGATGGGAATAATAACGGCACATAAGGCAATAATGGCTGCTACATACCATTTAAATTCATCGTTTTCCCAGAATTTTTTCAACCTGAATTTGAATCCAAAATAAAGTAAGGTGAAGTTGGTTCCAGCAAGGAACATAAACACAATAATGATGTAATGAATTGCTGGCGAATCGAAATAAGCAATACTCTCTTGTTTGGTAGAAAAACCTCCTGTTGACATTGTTGTTAATGAGTGGTTGATGGCATCGTAAAAATCCATTCCAGCAAACATGAGCAAGATACACTGTACAACGGTTAACGAAAAATAGATAAACCACAAACGTTTGGCTGTTTCTTTAATTCGAGGATGTATTTTATCTTTTGTAGGTCCTGGAGATTCTGAAGCAAAAAGTTCCATTCCACCCACACCCAAAAGTGGTAAAATGGCAATGGTTAACACAATGATTCCCATACCACCTATCCACTGTGTCATGCTTCTCCAAAACAGCACTCCTTTAGGTAAACTTTCAATGTCATTTAAGATGGAGGCTCCTGTTGTGGTTAGACCAGAAATGGTTTCAAAATAAGCATTGGTATAATCAGGTATAGCTCCAGAAAGCACATAGGGTAAGGTTCCAAAAAGTGTCATGGTTACCCATCCTAATGCAACAATGAGGTATCCGTCACGTTTTTTTACTTCATCATTTTTATGATGACGTGTAGAAAATTTGATGCCTAAACCGGCCACCAAAGTGATAATCGATGATAGGATTAACGCATATAAATCATCACTTTTATAGTAAAGCGAAACAGGGATGGAGAGCGACATCAATGCTCCAGATATTATGATTAAGCTACCAACGATATTGGTAACAACTTTAATATTAATGATACTCTTTGGCATTTCTTAATGGAAAAACTTCTCTATTTCATGTATTGAATCGGTATGGGTAAAGACAACAACCTTATCACCTTCTTGCATTTGGAAACCTCCAAACGGAATAAAGCCTTCATTTCCTCTAATAACACCTGCAATGTTTGTGGCTTCCGGAATTTTTAATTCTCTTATTGGTTTAGAAGTGATTTTTGTTCCTGCTTTTACATTAAACTCAATAATCTCCCCATCAACTCCATGTAAATTGGCGATTTCTTCTACTTCACCTTTTCTTATGAATTTAAAAATGTTACTTGCAGCAATCATTTTTTTATTGATTAAGGTGTCGATACCAATGTTGTGAGAAAGGTTGATGTAGTCAATGTTTTCTACACCAGCAATGGTCTTTTTAACCCCGTGAGATTTTGCTACCAATGAAGAAATGATGTTGGTTTCCGAATTTCCAGTTACAGAAATAAAAGCATCCATGTCTTCAATACTTTCTTCTTCTAAGGCTTGAACATCCGTACCATCTGTATTAATAACTAATGTCTTTTTTAGTTTTTCAGCTATTAATTCGGCTTTCCTTTTGTCTTTTTCAATGAGGATAACCTTGTATTTTTTCTCTAACAATTCGGCAGTAAGTACCCCAATTCTACTTCCACCTAAAATCATTATGTTTTTTATCTCATAACATTCTTGACCACAAATGGTGGTAATTGGATCAATACTTTCTGGTGTAGAAATAAAATAAACAATGTCATTTTCAAGTAAGGTTGTATTGGCCTGAACCATAATTGTTTTATCGTCTCTTAATAAAGCAATTGGTTTAAAAGAACGGTTAGGATTTAAATGCTGTGTCTCTATAATAGATTTATCTTTTAGAGGAGATTTTCCTGAAATTGTAATTCCAAAAACTGAAAGCTTTCCGCCTTCAAATTCATAGTCATTGGTAAAAGCAGATTGACCTATTAGTCGTTGAATTTCTTTAGAGGCTAATTCTACGGGAGAAATGATGCTATCTACTCCTAAATTGCTATACAGGTCACGCATTTCAGAGCCAATTCCTTCGTAATTGCTAATTCTTGCAATGGTTCTTTTTGCTCCTAATTTTTTTCCGTTGATGCAAACTAAAAGATTGGTTTCTTCTGAAGAGGTTGCTGCAATTAAGAGGTCGCAATTGTCTACTTTAACTTCTTTAAGGATGTTGATGTCTTTGGCGTTTCCTCGCACTCCGTAGACGTCAAGGTGAGATTGAACGTAGCTTAACCTGTCCTCATTATCATCTATAATATAGATGTTTTGAGCTTCGTTAGACATCATTTTTGCCAAGTGAAATCCTACTTCCCCAGCACCAGCAATAACTATTCTCATTCTTTAGCGTAACTAATTATAAGGCAAATGTAATCAACAATTTAATCTATTCCTTAAAAATCTTAACAACTGTTTCGCCAGTAGATTTTTTATAACCTCTATACATTCCTTTTGTATTAAATGGCATGGCAACATTTCCATTTTTATCTAACGCAATTAAACCACCAGAACCACCAAATTTTACCATCTTCTCGTTAATGATGTGATTGGCTGCTTCTTGTAAACTCATTCCCTTATACTCCATCATTGCTGATACATCATAAGCCACTACTTTACGGATAAAGTACTCACCATGCCCCGTACAGGAAACACCACAAGTCTCATTATTGGCATAAGTTCCTGCTCCTATAATTGGAGAATCACCAACTCTTCCGTACTTTTTATTTGTCATGCCACCGGTTGAGGTAGCAGCTGTAATGTTACCCTCTTTATCAAGCGCAACGGCACCAACAGTTCCAAATTTACTGTCTTTTAATGCTTCTGGATCTATTAGATAGCCTTCATCATCTTCAATATGGTCCAATTGAACCTTTTCTGTCTTTTTTATTTTTTGAAGCTGATCGTATCGTTTTTGATTGAAAAAATAACTGGAATCGGCCATTTCCAATCCATTTTTTTTTGCAAATGCATTGGCACCTTCTCCTGTTAGCATGACATGCTGCGATTTTTCCATAACCAATCGAGCAGCGGTAATAGGGTTTTTAACGGTGCTTATACCACCGACAGCACCAGCATTAAGTGTTTCACCTTCCATAATGGAGGCATCCATTTCATTGGTTCCAGCATTGGTGAAAACGGCTCCTTTTCCAGCATTAAATAGGGGAGAGTCTTCCATAATCTTGATGGCAGCTTCAACGGCATCTGTTGAAGAACCACCTTTCTCCAAAATTTGATACCCTGTGTTTAATGCTTCTGTTAGTTTATCTTGGTATTTTTTTTCTACTTCATCGGTAAGGTTCTTTTTAATGATGGTTCCTGCACCTCCATGAATGACAATGGCGAATTTTTGTTCCATAATAGTATCGTTTTGAGCAAAGATTTGAATGCTTAGAGCAGTAAATAATAATAGTGTAGCGACTTTTACCATGATTTGAAAGATTCTATTAATTTTACCTTGTGAGTAAGCTTAAATTTCTTCTAAATTATACAAAATATCGTTTCAAATCGGATAACGAACACGATATTCATTCACCTTACCTGTATGAGTTTTACAATGATGTGATTTGTGATGAGACACCTTTTTACATTTACGAAGACATAGAGTCCATAAGGGCAAAATTGCTTTTAACGGAAATGGAAATTACAATTGAGGATCATGGAGCTGGATCTAAAGTAAATAAGTCCAATACCAGGAAGATAAAGGACATTGCCAGGAATACCCTGAAGCCTAAAAAATATGGACAGTTGTTGTTCAGGTTGATTAATCGATTTAAACCTGATAATGTATTAGAGTTGGGAACTTCATTAGGGGTAAGCACGTTGTATTTGGCTGGATCGAGTAAAAAAGTTAAGGTGACAACGGTAGAGGGTTGCCCAAGTACAGCTAAGGTGGCTAAAATTAATTTTGATAAAATAGGCTTCAACAACATTGAATTAATCAACGATACTTTTGATCATTTTTTACCTGGCTATTTAGCCAAAACTGATAGGTTGGATGTCGTATTCTTTGATGGAAATCATCAAGAAGAAGCAACCATCAATTATTTTAATTTATGCGTAGAAAAAGCACACAGCGAAAGCATCTTTATCTTTGATGACATTCATTGGAGCGAAGGAATGACAGCTGCGTGGGAAACAATTAAAAAACACCCTAAAGTTACGTCTACTATTGATCTGTACTTTATGGGAATTGTATTTTTTAACCCTGACTTGAGTAAAGAAGAATTTTTGTTGAAGTTTTAAGGTTGGCAATTCTCCTTTAAATAATTCTCAAAGAGAACAATCTCATCATCGAATTGTTTTATTTTAAAACCATTTTTTTTTGCTTCATTCAAAAAATTTAAGGCAAGTTGACATTCGTTTATTTTTGAATAAGAAATAGATAGATTATAACAGATATTGAAGTAGGTAAATTGATTTTGATTGCCTTTCGATAATCCTAGTTTTAATATTTCGATGGATTCTGCATATTTTTCTTGCATTTCCAGGCATACACCTGCAGAAGCGTAAGCTTCTATGTATGAGCTATCAACTTTTATTGCTTCTTGAAAAAACTTCATTGCTTGATCATGCTTCCCCATACTATGTGAAGTGGTGCCTAACGAAGAAAGGATAGTTGGATGATTTGATTCTAAATCATTACATTTAATAAAAAGGTCATATGCTTTCATAAAATCTCCTTCTCGGCAAAGTTGATTCCCTTCATTGTAAAGTTTTGAACATAAAGAATCTGTAATACTGGTTGGGTTTTCATTAACAATCACATTATTTCCTTGTCCTGATTCTACTACGGTTAATCCTTCTGGAGTTTTTGAAGCTTGCTCACCGCAAGAAGCAAGCATTAGAATTAAGCCTAAGGAGATTAAACTTCTGATTATCATAATTTTAATTTATTTTGGCCCATTTCCATTTGGATCTATTCCCATAGGATTATATACCGCAGGACAAGATTTAGAGCCTTTCTTTAAGAACATAAAACGTACACGGATTAACCATGGTCGATGCCTTGTATTGTAATAATCGTGTGTTGAATAAATGTGGTTAAATGGGAAAATGGCAAAAATTGGAGTTTCTACGATTGGCATAATGATTAAACGTTTACCTGTTTTAAACCCCATTCCAAAAAAGTAATGCAATTCCCCTATAATAGAACCCGGTCCATCTGCGTTGTATTCATTATTAGGGATTGGAGTTGTTCCCGTTCTTCCTTTAATAAAAGAATAATCTAAGTTTAGACCCAATCCATTTACGTAAAACATCTTGTCCGTTTTATCAAAACGATAACCTAAATTAAAATGTGCAGAAATATTATGGTCGCTGAATGAACCTTCTTGCTTGATTTCTGAAGCAGGAATAAAAACTTCGTTTACAAATGACTGTTGCTGGTATTTTTCTCCACCTCTAAACCATTTATATGATAACCCATAATCCATGTAATTGATTATTCGTTTATCGTTCATTCTAAATTTACCAATCTCAACAAATGGACCTATTTGAGAAGTAAAACTTTTCATAACGGTAGTTTTCGGTGTGGCAAAGTGTCTTGTTCTAAACGTATTCCCTAAACTGTCTGCGCTTTCTATGTTTTCAGTAACAGGTGAATAGGGCATCATGTATGTTATCCCTAAACCAAAATACCATCCCTTATCAATTGAGTTTTGACCAGTATTGTACAAACCACCTTTTTTTCCTGGTTTATAGGTTTGGCTAAAAGCCATAAAAGGAATTAGAATAAATAAAATGAAAGAATACTTTAAATACTGCATAATTAATAAACGAGTTTAAATTTCAGAAAGTATAGCCTGTTCAACTTCTTCACTGTCCCAAATGTTTTCAATATCATTAAATTTCGCCATCACATTTTTGATAATGGCATCTTGTTTTTCGCCTACTTTTAGCGCATCCGAGTAACGAATATGACTAAATGTTACTTGACTGTATAAAGGCATCCATTTATCAGGATGTTTTTCAGAAAAATGAGCTTCGATTTTCTTTTGCAACAAGAACTTCGGATCACCTACAAAATCTCTCATGACATGATAGTTGTGAAGGGATAAATCTTGAACACCATCTCCATCTGGTTTTCTTGATTTTTGGTATTCATCAAACACTTTATCCATGTCATCACCATATTTTTGCATCATGTCCCACATTACGGTACAATCTTCAAAACCACAATTCATTCCTTGTCCGTAAAATGGAACTGTTGCATGTGCTGCATCTCCCATTAAAGCAGTTTTACCATGTGTCCACGGATAACAACGTACAATGGCTAAGGACGATAGAGGATGGTCTTCCCAGGCATCTGCAATGTTGGGCATCATTTCATGAAAATCGGTAAATGTGGTTTTAAAGAAATTGTCTACAGCATCTTTTGTGGTTAATGTCTCAAAAGAATTCTCTCCTTTAAAAGGCATAAACAATGTGCATGTAAATGAACCGTCTTCATTGGCTAATGCGATAAGCATAAACCGGCCTCTTGGCCAAATGTGTAATGCATTTTTATCCAATTTGTAAGAACCATCTTCGTTGGCTGGTAATAAAATTTCTCTGTATCCATCTTCAATGTATTTCTGGCTATAGTCGAAACGATCTAATTTTTGCATGGCATTGTATCGAATGGCAGAAAATGCACCATCGGTTCCAAACACCAAATCAGACTGGACTTCAGATGTCAATCCGGTTTCAGTATTTTTTAAGTAGACAATTCCATTTTCTAAATCAGCACCAGTACATCTTTCATTGTAAAATATTTCAGCATTGCCATTTTCTTCTGCGATGTCCATCATCTTTGCATTTACGCCTCCACGAGAAACAGAGTAAATGGCTTGACCTTCTTTTCCATAGGGTTGATAAGATAAATTTCCTTCTAAATCGTGCATAATTCTGCCCGACATGGGAATGGCAATTTTTCTAATTTCATCACCAACATTAACAGCATCTAACGCTTTCCATCCTCTATCAGATAGTGCTAAATTGATAGACTTTCCTGCAGAAATATCTGCTTTACGAATATCTGGTCTTGCTTCAAATATTTTTACTTTATATCCTGCTTTAGATAAATATACTGCCCATAAAGAGCCTACTAATCCTGCACCTACAATTGTTGCTGTTTTCATTTGATTTAAATTTTTACACTCATGATACAAACATCGTCAATTTGCTCCATTTCTCCTTTCCATTTTTTAAATTCAGCGGTCAAAATGATTTTTTGTTCACCTAAACTTTTGTCTCGTAGTGAAATGAGCATGTTTTTAAATGGTTTGTATTTTAATTTTTTTCCTTTTTCGCCTCCAAATTGATCCGCAAAACCATCAGAGAATAAATAAATGGAATCCTCTTTGTTCAGCTTAACAGTATGATTGGTAAAAGGCTTGTTCGCATCATGGTATACTCCAATCGGTTGCTTGTCTGCCTTAATCTCCTCCATTTCTTCACCATCCTTCCTTAATATCCACAATGGGTTATTTGCTCCTGAATACTCTAACTCGTTGGTTTTTGTGTTCAATAAGCAGAGTGATATGTCCATGCCATCTTTAATGTCTTCAATGTTTATTTCTCCAACTTGCTCTCCAGAACGGAAGGTTTCCATCACCAATTCCCTTACCTTATCTAATATTTTTGCCGGTTCTGTTAGCTTAAATTCTTTAACAGCCCGATTCATAGCATTTGAGCAAACAACACTAACCATTGCTCCAGGAACTCCATGACCAGTACAGTCTGCTACAGCAAATATGACGTTATCTCCTACAGACTCTAACCAGTAAAAATCTCCGCTTACTACATCCTTTGGTTGAAAAACAATAAAGGAGTTGGGGAGTTTTTCATCAATTAATTGAGGTGGAGGAAGAATTGCTTCCTGCAGTCTTTTAGCATAGGTTATGGAGTCAGTTATTTCTCTATTTTTTTCTGAAAGAATGTTTTTCTGATTAGATATAATCGTATGATCTTTTTTCTTTTGACGGTAGTTTTTTGAAACAATGATGATGATGATGAGCATTGCTAAAAAACCTAAACCAGAAGAAATAATAATTAAATTTTGTTTTTCGTTTTGAGCAACTTTTTCATTTTCCAAACTTTCTATCAAAATCGCTTTTTTTTCATTTTCGTATTTGGATTCTATTTCATCAAGATTTTTTACTGTTTTTTCAGAGAAAATGGAATCTTGAATGTTATCGTGCAATACATAGTTGTCGTATGCTAATTTAAAATCATTATGCTTGTAGTGCGTTTCAGCTAAGGTGAGGTATAGGAAGCTAATGAGTTGTTTTGATTTTGAAATTTTGGCTTGTTCTAACGATTTGTTGTAATAATCAACGCCCTTTTGAAATTCATCTTGTTTAATGTAAAGCTCTCCTAAGTTATGGTAAGCCATACTAATTCCTGAATAATCGTTAATTCGTTTTTTAATTCTAAGCACGCTACTAAAATAGTTGAGTGCTTTTTCAGTTTCACCGATATCACGGTAATACATGGCCATGTTATTCATTGTAGTTGATGCTCCAATAGAATCACCAATGGCTAATTTAATTCTAAGTGAATTTCCCCACATGGTCATCCCAGTATCGTATTCTGCTTTTATCATGTATACAATACCAATGTTATTGAAGCAAGAAGCAATTCCATTGGAATCTTTCATTTCTTCTCTTATTTTGAGTGCTTTTCTATAATAAGCTGCTCCTTCATCTAATTTATTACTGACCCTGTAAATACTACCAATGGTGTTGTAATTATAAGCAAGAGAGCTTGAGTCATTGATTTGTTCACAAATTTTACATGCCTCAAACGTATGTTTTAGTGCTTCAGAATAATTAGATAAACGTTGGTGAGCTTCTCCTAATATGCCTAAAAAATCTGCTTTATCTTGTCGGTTCTCGGTTTTTTCACATAACCTAAGCGCATAGTTAGCATAATAAACAACTGTATCAGGGTTTGAGTATAGTAACTTGTAGGAAGCATTTTTTAAAAAGTCCAATTTTACTTGAACCTGTTCGTTAGAATTTAATTTTTCATATAAGCTATCAAGTAAGGTTTGACTCTGAACTTTTTGATTAGCAAAAAGAAATAGTACTGAGGTAAGGCATATTATTTTAAGAATGCTTCTCAACTTAAAGTGATTTTTTTAAGATTTCTCCAAAACGAAAAATGTCATTGAAGGAGTTATACAATGGAACTGGTGCTATTCGGATAGCATTAGGTTCTCTCCAGTCTGTAATGACACCTTCGGTCGTAAGTTTATCAAATAAATCTTTCCCGTAGCCGTGAGCGATAACTGAAACTTGACAACCCCTTTCTTTCCAATCCCTTGGTGTAATTATTTCGAGTGACTTATCTGAAGAGGCTAATGAAGCATTAATATCATCAATGATAAATTCTAAATAACCAGACAGCTGTTTTTGTTTTTCGAGTAATTTGACCATTCCTACTTCATCAAAAATATCGATGGCGGCTTTGTGTGCAGCCATTGTTAAAACAGGAGCGTTACTCATTTGCCATGCTTCTGCAGATTTCATTGGTTTAAACCCTTTTTCCATCAAAAATCGAGTTTCTTTTTCTTGTCCCCACCAACCTGCAAATCGTGGTAAATCTGTATTGTCACAATGACGCTCATGAACATAAATTCCAGAAACACCACCTGGACCAGAATTTAAATATTTATAAGAGCACCAACATGCAAAGTCAACATTCCATTCATGCAGTTGTAGCTTTATGTTTCCCGCTGCATGGGCCAAATCAAAGCCACAGTTTGCTCCAACTTCATGAGCTGCAGTAGTTATTGATTTCATGTCAAAAACTTGTCCGGTAAAATAATTTACACCGCCAATCATTACACATGCTAATGAATCACCAGCTTCTTTAATTGCGGTTATAATGTCATTATGATGAATGGTTCTATTTCCTTCTCTTGGAGCAATTTCAACGATGGCTTCATCAGGATTAAATCCTGCATTTTTCACTTGCATTTCTAATGCATATTGATCTGAAGGAAAAGCCTTCGCTTCACAAATAATTTTATAACGTTCTTTTGTTGGCCGATAAAATGAAACCAATAACAGGTTTAGGTTCACTGTTAAGTTGTTCATTACCACCACTTCTCTTGGCTGTGCTCCAACTATCTTTGCAATTGGTTCAGCGAACATCTCATGGTATGCAAACCATGGATTTTTAGCATGGAAATGACCTTCTACACCCCATTTGGCCCAATCTTGTAATTCTGTGTTGATATAATCTATGGTAGACTTTGGTTGTAATCCCAAAGAATTTCCAGTAAAATAAATGGTTTCTTTCCCATCAATAACTGGGATATGAAATTTGTTTCTATATCCAGCTATTTCATCTTGTTGATCCAGTTGGAGGGCAAACTCCAAACTATTTTCGTACGTCATTTAATTGCTTTTAAAAGGGATGTAAATATACAGAACTAAGTCTGTAAGTTACAAAGTTTAAAAGTCGAAAAATAGATAAGCTTACAAATCCAATGCTAATTGTTCTGGTAATAGTTTAAACGATAATCGGTGGTACTTAGTAGACCCACCTGATTTAATGCTTTCTCTATGTTTTTTTGTTGGATATCCTTTGTTTTTATTCCAATCATAATTGGGATACTCTTGATGTATTTTAAACATAAAATAATCACGGTAAGTTTTAGCTAAAATAGAAGCCGCGGCTATGGATAAAAATTTAGCATCTCCTTTTATAATACATTCATGCGGAATATTAGGGTAGGGATTAAATCGATTTCCGTCAATGATTAAAAGTTCCGGTGTTTTTTTTAATTGATCAACTGCTCTGTGCATTGCTAAAAAGGAGGCATTTAAAATGTTTATTTCATCAATTTCATGGTTGTCAACTATCCCAACGCCAAATGCAATTGCTTCTTTTTCAATTTCTACTCTAAGTGCTTCTCTTTTCTTTTCTGAGATTTGCTTGGAGTCGTTTAAGATTTTGTTTTTGTAGTCTTTTGGTAAGATGACAGCTGCAGCGTAAACAGGACCAGCTAAACACCCTCTTCCTGCTTCATCACAACCTGCCTCAATTCCTTTTTTATGGAAATAGCTTTTAAGCATCTATTGTCTTTAAAATAGAATTCCAAAGTAAATTGGCTGTTTTTTCCCAACTAAATTTTTTGGCCTGAATTTTACTTTTCTCTACCAATTCATTTCTAAGATCTTCATCAGAGACAATTTTTACCATGGCATTGCTAATATCATCAATAGAGAAAGGGTCTACTAAGATCCCTGCATCTTCAACTACCTCTGGCATTGAAGTTATATTGGATGTGATAACTGGTGTTTCGCAGCTCATCGCTTCAACTAAGGGGATTCCAAAGCCTTCAAAAATTGGGACATACGTTAATGCATAAGCGGAAGCCGTGATTTTGTACAACTCATTCTCATTTACTCTACCAGTAAATATAATATCATGTTTAAATTTTAGTTGGTTGTAAACCTTCTCCGTTGCAGTTGTCCACCACATTTTTTTGCCAACAATTAACAATTTAAAATCTGAACCTGTTTGTGATTTAAATTGGTCGAATGCCTTAAAAAGGTTGATGAGATTTTTTCGAGGGTGTAATGTTCCAACAAATAAAAAGAAAGCGTTTCCTTCTGAATACTTGCTTTGAATAGCTTCTTTTTCTTCTTTAACAATTGGCTTAAAGTTTTCATTAGGACCATTATAGACCACATCAATTTTAGCTGCATCAATTTTGTAGGTTTCAATAATATCTTTTTTAGAGAATTCTGAAACGGTTGCTATTCTATTTGCTTTGTTCGTAAATTTTGGAAAATATCTACAGTAATAATTTCTGAGGATAGGAGGCAAATGTTCTGGGTGATGTTCAAAATTTAAATCATGAATAACATTTAGTGTTTTGCTTCTTGTTTTTAGAGGAAGCATGCCATCGGTTCCAACAAAAATATCTGGACTAACTCTTTTCAGCAATCTATTTAAGGAATACTGATACCAAATTTTATATAAAAATGGATGCCTGGCTTGAGGACCAATAACTTCTGATTTAATGTTGCTTGCAAAAATAAAATCAGGGTGCGGTTCACGATCAAAAATGAATACAAATTCTACATTAGGGTTTTTAGCTACAATATGCCTAAATGATTCGTAGGTGAAAAGACCAATTCCATCCATTTGATCTTTTATAAGAAGTCTGGTATTTACGGCAATTTTCAATGGCTAATTTTACAGCGAAAGTAATAATATTGAATAAGATAAGTTATTTTTGTTCCAAATCAATTCTTAGTGCAAAGAAAATTCATAACCAATTTAGCGTTACTCTTATTTCTTAATTTTTTAATTAAGCCTTTTTGGATATTTGGAATAGACAGAAAGGTCCAAAACATAGTTTCTGCAGAAGAATATGGAATTTATTTCGCATTATTCAATTTCTCCATGTTGTTTAATATCTTATTGGATGTTGGAATAACCAATTTTAACAATAGAAACATAGCACAGAATAAACAGTTGTTGTCGAAATATTTTTCAGGGATAGTGGTGTTTAAATTCTTATTGGCAGTGGCTTATTTTGTTGTCACATTTATTGTGGGTTATGCTATAGGATACGACTCCAATAGGTTTTACATGTTGTTGTTCTTATCTATCAACCAATTTTTAATCTCATTTATTCAATATTTGAGATCAAATATAGCTGGATTGCAACTGTTTACTTTGGATAGCTTGCTATCTGTATTGGATAAAACCTTAATGATCGGTTTTTGTGCAGTGTTAATATGGGGGAATATTTTTAATACTGAATTCCAATTGATGCACTTTGTTTACGCTCAAACGTTGGCTTATTCAATAACTCTGGCTATTGTATTTAGTGTTGTTTTAGTTAAATCAAAGCAATTTAAGTTTAAACTGAATAAATCGTTCTCACTTTTAATATTGAAACAGACATTCCCTTATGCCTTACTCGTATTAACAATGACTTTCTATTATCGTTTAGACGCTATTATGCTGGATATGATGTTAGAGGATGGAGAAAGACAGGCCTCAATTTATGCACAGGCTTATCGGTTAATGGATGCATCGAGTCAAATAGGCGTTTTATTTGCGGTATTGCTACTACCCATGTTTGCAAATATGATTAAGCATAATAAAAAATTGGATGAACTGGTAAAACTTTCATTCAGCTTATTGTTTGTCCCTGCCATTGTTATCGCCATTTTTTCGTATTCCTTTTCAAAAGAAATAATGAATATCTTATATGATTCAGATACTTCAGAATCAGCACAGGTGCTGAGTGTGTTAATGGCTTGTTTTGTTGCAATAGCATCTACATATATTTTTGGAACTTTATTGACAGCGAATGGAAATTTGAAAATACTCAATCAATTAGCAATAGGAGGGATGCTATTGAATTTTATCTTAAATATTCTTTTGATTCCAAGGTTTCAAGCAGAAGGTTCTGCTATAGCAAGTTTGATTACTCAATTCTCAATTGTTGTATTGCAAGTGATTATTGCCAAGAGCGTATTTAATTTTAACATGAACTACAAATACATTGGCGCTGTGGCTTTGTATGTTGGTATGATAGTGATCTTAATTAATGGGGTAAATCTCTATGTTACAGGGTTTATGTTGCAGTTTTTGGTATTTATATTAATATCAGCCTTACTTGGAATTATAATGAGAATAATTAACCTTAAAAAGATGTATCAAATCCTTGTTAACAGGGAACTATAAGCATTTCAATAAAATTAGGTATTTTTACCGTTCTCTAAAATTAGAGACTAATTAAGCACTAAATATAGTATTACAAGATGGGAAGTAAGATTGAAAATAACGCAGATTTAAATTCAGGGAGTTTAATCGTGTTTTTTTATAAATGGAGGAAGCCTTTAATTATGGTGACAGTAATTGCAGCAATATGCTCAATTGTAGTGTCGTTACTTATTCAAAATAAATACAAATCTACGGTAGTGCTTTTCCCGTCTACAACTAGTTCTATATCAAAAGCGTTATTATCTGAAGACGTTGGTAATAAAATTGATATACTAAGGCTTGGGGAAGAAGAAGAAGCGGAGCAAATGCTTCAAATTTTAAATTCAGATGAAATTAGAAATAAAATTATAGAGAAGTACAACCTTCAGCACCATTATGATATCGATGATGATGATGAATATAAAAACACAAAGCTTCAAAAAGAATATGAGAATAACGTTTCTTTTGAGCGAACAAAATTTATGTCTGTTGAAATTAATGTACTTGACCATAATGCTGATACAGCTGCTGCAATAGCTAATGATATAGCAGCATTGCTGGATACTGTGAATAATAGAATGAGAAGAGAAGTAGCGATACAAGCACTTCATATAATTGGAGCAGAACTATATGATGAAAGAGCCTATATAAAAGTTTTAGAAGATTCTTTAAAGGTGTTAAGAGGTATGGGGATAATTGACGTTGGTGTACAAACAGAAAGAATTACAGAGCAACTGGCTACGGCCATTTTACAAGGTAAGAAAAATGCTGCTGAGGAATTAAATAAAAAACTAGAATTATTAGGAGAGCATGCAGGTACCTATACTGATTTAAATAATGAGATTTGGACTGAAAAGAAGAGGTTAGTTGTTCTTAGAAATAAACATAGAGAAACTAAAGTGGATGTTCAAAAAAGTCTTCAGCACAAATTTATTGTAAACAATGCTTATCCAGCAGAGAAAAAATCATATCCAATAAGATGGTTAATTGTTGTGGTTTCTACCTTCTCATCATTTTTATTAACGTTGGTTTTTCTCTTATTTATTGAAAGTATTAAATCAGCTGATTTTAAATAACAATGAGTATAGACAATACATATTCTAACCTTTTTACTTTGATACTAAAAAAGATAAAACTGTTTGTTGTTGTTAGTCTTATTTCGATTGTAATGTCCGTTATTTTTTCTTCTCCATTTTTTATTCCACCGGAGTATAAGACGGAGGCTGCTCTATACCCATCCAACTTAATGAAATATAGTGATGAGACGCCTACCGAGCAATTACTACAGTTGTTTTACGGAAATGATATAAGGGATAGTATTATTGCCAAATATGATTTAATAGCGCATTATGACGTTGATACTTCTTCGGCAGGTTATTTGTTCAATTTACATAAGGAATACAACGGTAATATTTCTATTAAAAAGACAAAATACGAATCTGTTAATATTGAAGTTATAGATACTGATCCGGTAAAAGCAAAGGATATTGCTATAGAACTAATTAATCAGGTGAACACTAAAATAAAATTACTTCACCAAGAAAAAGCAAAAGAACTTGTTGTTATCCGAAGAGACGAGGTTGATAATAAGAAAATGCTCATTGATACGTTAGAAGCTCAGATGAAAAGGTACAGTGTGAAATATGGGTTGTTGGATTATGCTCAACAGTCAAGAGAGGTTACTGCTGGTTATATGAATATGTTATTAGAAAATAAACAGGGGCAATCGATGCAAAAAGCAGAGAAATTGTATGAA